>CAYSDC010000075.1:0-6281 GCA_964429765.1 uncultured Pseudomonadota bacterium | reverse complement strand
CGAATAACCTTGCTCAAATATGCACGACCTGAGTCTGCAAAAATAACAACCACAACATCGGTTGGCTTAAGATTTTTAGAATATTCAAGCGCAACATGCATAACAGCTCCACTGCTCAGCCCACCCATGATGCCATATTTTGTTGTGAGGGTACGCGTCATTTCAAAAGCTTGGTCATCAGTAACCGTTGCTATTTCATCAAATGCATTTCTATCAAAAACTTCACTCACTACATCTATCCCAAAGCCTTCAGCTTTGTAAGCCTTAGGTTCTTTGCTTGAATAGAATGATGTTGCAGCATCAACGCCAATAACTTTAACCTGAGCATTTTGCTCTTTTAAATAACGACCAACACCAGAAATTGTTCCACAGCTACCAGCAGCAAGGAAAAGATGGGTAATCGTTCCATTGGTCTGTTTCCAAATTTCAGGCCCAGTCGTTTGATAGTGAGCTTGAGCATTTATTTTATTGAAATATTGATTGGGCATAAATGCGCCGGGAATGGTCTTTGCAAAGTTGACGGCCATCGTGTGATAATTACGTGGATCTTCATGCGAATCGGTATTTGGGCAAACGTGAACCTGAGCTCCGTAAGCACGTAGAGTTGCGATTTTTTCTTGTGAAACTCGATCAGGACAAGTGATAATCACTTGATAACCTTTTATATTTCCGATCATTGCAAGCGCAATACCCTGATTTCCAGAAGTTGCTTCAACAATAGTTCCACCAGGTTTAAGTTTGCCGGTACGTTCAGCATCTTCAATCATATAAAGCGCACTGCGATCTTTGATGCTTCCACCTGGGTTGAGGTATTCAAGCTTTGCGAGTATTGTTGAAGAAGTTCCCACCTCAAGCTTAATCATTGGGGTATTACCAATAAGCTGTAGGAGTGTTTTGTAGTGATTGTTTGTTGTCATGATTATGCACCTTTGAAAAATAAGAAGATATTTCCCTGCCTCCCCTACTTTTTGTACCAGTTTAAAATGTTTTTCTTTGCAACTCCAGAATTCTTTCTTTTTTATATTTAAAATTGATATTGTCAAAAAATAAAGGGCTCAAAAAAACTTGAGCCCTTTATTTTTTAATTAGAATTTAAGCTAAATTATGAACTATTCGCTAACTTGTTCAACATTGAGCTGTTCATTTTATTCAACAGGTTCTTAAGCAACTTGATTACTAGCTACTTGAACATCATTTTGCTCAGAAACTTCTTCAAGATCTTGATCCTGATTTTGCGGTCTCGCTAAGACTCGTTGATCTTGACTGCATTCAGCTGACTCATGAAAGCTTTGTTCAGAATTTTCGTTGTCGCCTGTTTGAAGACTATCTTGTGGAACAATTTCTTCACCAAATTGATTACTATCTACCTGAACATCATTTTGTTCAAAGGTTTGTCTATAAACTTCAACATGCTGATTATCAATGTCCTGTAGGTCTCCTAAATTCTGTTGATCTTGACTGAACAGGATACCTACTTGATCATCTGCGCCCGGATAACCTTGCTCAGAAGTCTCATAGTTACGGAAACTTGTTTCCTCGAGCGCTTCTTCAATTGATATTTCTTTTGCTGGAAATTCGCAAAAAAGACCTTCTTGCCATTGATTCGTTTCAGGATCAAAAAGCAATTGCCTTCCATTATTCAAGAAAATGCAGGACTTACCGTTAAAGTTTTCAGGCTCTTCTGTTACCCATTTTTCTTGAGCTGCATCATAATAAAGAACCATGTTGCCAGGAAGCTGAGCAGCATCGGTTGCTTCAGTCGTTAATGCAATCTTTGTCCAGCTCGAAGACTGTGTATCCCAATAGAGCATTTCGCCATTCTGAAACTTACAAACTACCTCTTGAGGATTGCAAGGGACTTCTTCTTTCCATTGATTATCACTTGCATGCCAATACAATGTTGTTTCTGGCAAATGACAAATCCCATCAGCTTGACTGCATGGAACATTTAAACTCCAGGTATCGTCAGATTTGTTGTAAAATATTCGCACACCATTTGAGAATTTACACATTACCTTATCTTGATTGCAATTATCTGCCGGCGTTCTTTGCCATTCAAATGTTGCTTCATTCCAATACATGATATCATCTTTAAAAACACACACTTCTTCTGTTACTTTGCATGGATTTCTACGAGTCCATACATCAGTTGGTGCATAGTGATAAACCGTATTTTTTTCATCTACGTGGCAAATACCTTTCTCTTTTTGACAAGATGGTCGCAAAAGCCACTGACCATCTTGCTGATAAAGCAACAAGCCATCAGGTAATTCGCAAATTTTTTGATTTGGATCACAAAAAGGCTCTTCAACACCAGCTCGAACAACTGCTTTATTAAAGTAGCAAAGTCTTCCATCAGGCAAGAAATAAAACGCACTCTTCCCACTTGGACAATCCCATTGTCCAGATGCAAGCCGACCAATATAATATTGATGGTGTCCAACTGCGCCATCGTATTGCAACGGTGGACGAGGGACCCCATTGTCATGCTTACCACCAATGACCGCAACGCTGCCGGTTGGTTCATTCATGTAACCTTGGCCACCATCATTAACAACTAGCCATGATTCTTGATTTGAAAGTACTGCATCATATGAAGGAGCACTTGATTTATAACCTCGGGTTCCTAGCGCAAATGCATTCTCACAACCAGGACCCGTAATGCCATCGCCACACTCATTTTCAACTGAATCTCTCCAGCCAATTTCAAAGTTATTATATGCCCAATAAGCTCCAGAACCAGCAACTAATCCAAGAGCTGAAAGACACAGAGCTTTTTTCCAAAAAGAAGTGCTTTCTAATTCGCGATAAAATAAATATGGGTAATCTAATAAAACAGGCTCATTCTCTACCTCTGTAGTCAATGTTGTCGATGGATAACCAGTCATCATTACAGATCCATCTTCAGAATGATCAACAATGACTGACATCATTGGAAACCGTTGCACAAAACAACGAGGTACGCCTTCCTCTTCCAAGCGATGGTTAATATTTTGTTCGCTCAAGAAAGATTCGATAACTACAAAGATCTGTTCTAAAAAACTCTTCTTCGTCAATCTATCAAGATAAAAATATTTGCAAGTCTCATCATCTTCTGAATCATACTTCTGGAATAAGATTTGAGCTATGGCAGCCACGCGAGCCTCCATATCTTTTTGCTGATCAACAGTTGTTTTAATAAATGAATCAGGTCTTATCTCCGGAGAAATTAAATCGTTGATCCATTCTCTCGCAGCACCTAAATCACTTCCATAATCAAACTGAACACCAGCGTCAATGCCAAATTCACGGTTGCAATAGACACCAATAGCTCGGGAAACCTCTTTTCTTAGCTGATACAAAGCATCACGCTCTTTTTTTGAAAGAGAATCTCTGCTCTCAAAAGATGCGGATTCAAAAATATCATTCCATCGCTTTTGAATATCAAACTTACACTTTTGTGCTAAAAAATTACAAATTTGATAATCATGTATAATAAATGGATCACCATCTGCATGTACCGGCATCGAAAATAGAATAAGAAGTGCAAATAGCATAGATCTCATAAGATTCATAGAGTTCTCCTTTTTTATGAATTATACTTATATCAGGTAAAATACTGGGCAAAGTTTATCTAAAAGATTAGCAACTTGCAAACAAGTAATATACTTTTATACTTCAGAAAAATTATAGGAATTTGCTATGAAAAATAACATTCGCGTTCGCTTTGCACCATCCCCAACCGGATTTATGCATCTTGGAAATGTTCGTGCTGCATTACTCAACTATCTTTTTGCTCAACAACACAAAGGTACATTTATCCTTCGCATTGAAGATACCGACGAACAACGAAATATCCAAGAAGCAACATTGCAAATATTTCAAGATCTGCGCTGGCTAAACTTACGCTATCAAGAAGGTTGCGACGCGGGTGGCGATTTTGGACCCTATCAACAGTCAGAACGCAAGCACCTTTATGATCAGGTACTGGTCAACTTAATCGAACTTACACGAGTTTATCGTTGCTTTTGTTCACCTGAAATTTTAGAAGAAAAACGCCAGCAACAAATTGCAGCTCATAAGCCTCCGCGCTATGATCGCACGTGCCTGCATCTTTCAAGCGATAAGGTGCAACGCAAACTTGAAGCTGGGTTGAAATTTATTTGGCGCTTTCAATTTAACAATAATCAACTTCTTGATATGCATGACCTTGCAAAAGGGACGATAACTTTTGATACACAACATTTTTCAGATTTTGCAGTCACTCGAGAAGACGGCTCACATACATTCATTTTTGCCAATTTTGTTGACGATTATTTAATGCGCATATCACACGTTATTCGTGGAGAAGATCATACTTCAAACACAGCACTGCAACTTGCACTTTACGATGCATTAGCAGTCAAAGCCCCTACCTTTTGGCATCTGCCCATTATTTGCAACCTTGAAGGCACTAAGCTGTCCAAACGAGATTTTGGATTTAGCCTTGGGGACCTGCGCAAAGCCGGATATTTACCTGAAGCAATTTGTAATTATTTAGCAATTATTGGCGGTTCATTTGAGCAAGAAATTCAGGGCCTTGATGAGTTAGTAAAAAACTTTAATTTTTCGCACATTCCATCAAGCAGTGGAATTCGCTATGACGTTGAAAAACTTACTTGGTTTAATCACAAGTGGATTAATAAAATTTCAAATGATGACCTGTGCGAACGAATAAAACCTTTTTTACATGCGTCACTCCCACAAAGTAAAACTCTTGATGATGCAATATTGAGTAAGTTGGTTGAAAAAGTTAAATCAGAACTTCACAAACTAGAAGATATTGCCAAGCTTCTTGGCTTTTATTTTCAAGAACCTGTGCGAGATAATGCTCTTCTGACTCTTGCTATGCCACAAGAAAAGATTGAGCCTGCTTTTGAAATTCTACGTACAACAGCAACACAATGCTCAACCAAAGAATCTTTTTTAAGTGAGATAAAATCAGCTGCAAAAACAGCTGGGCTTTCGATTAAAGAAATATTTACACCGCTGCGCTTTATGCTAACCGGCACAACGCATGGTATTGGAATTCAAGATTTATTAGAAATGCTTGATTTCAACGTTGTTCAAGAAAGAATTCTTAAGTCCTAATCTTTTTTAAAGGGTGCACTATTAAGCCAGTGCGCCCTTTAAATTGATAAGAACTTTCTTTAATGAATCGAGCTTTGCTTTGAGTTGTTCAAGCTTATTTTTGACATGCTCAAGTTTTTGCTCAAGTTCATTTTTGCCTAAATCGTCTGGCTTTTCAGCTTCTTTTCCTGAAGGTAATGGTTCTTCGTTTTTTATATTTTTTTTCGTACTCAGTTGAGTTATCTCATCTTTCACGGCCTGAATATGAGTATTAATATCCTCTATTTTTGCTTCAATGACACTTTTTAACTTCTCAGCTTTTTTTGAGTCATTTACATCGGTACCAATATCGGCCAAATATTTATTATATGCATCTTGATTGTTGTTTTTAAGCTGATTCAAGCGTTGCTTGAGACCTGTAAGATCCTGCATTTTTTTGACTTGCTTATAGTTGACGTCAACCGGTTTATTAAAACAAGTTATAATTTCATCAAAGCATGAAATAAATTTTTGTAACACAACTTGATCGCTCTGAAAATCATCAATTTCTTCTTCAAGCTTTCGCAGCTCTTCGAGCTTCTTTGTCGCTTTTTTAGCTTCTTGTTCTTTTAAAGAACGTAAGGCTTTGCTTCGGATTTTTTGAGGAGTTCGTTCGGCCCGAATCTTTGGTCTATCCCTTCGTGGATCTTTCAATCGATAATTTTCCAATCGAGGAAGCAGTATTTTGTTGGGGTGTTCTGCATCTACACTTGGCTCTTCCACAGGTCCAGGACTTAATGGCCCGGCACTAGGATGAACAATATCACTTAGGTACTGTTTTATACCTGAATCAGTTGCTGCTAAGTCTAATGCGCTCTTTCCATCCTTATTTTTCTCTTGAATAAATTCTACGCGTGATGCCTCACCACACCACTCAACAAGTAATTCAACAGTAGAGGTACTATCCGCAAGAACGGCCTCATGTAGCGCTGTATTACCCGTTTTACTGTCTTGATAGTTGAGAATTCCAGATATGCTTTTACCAGCCATTTGCGCTATCCCCAGAATTGCATTAATAGCTTCATGCCGCTTATGCCGAGCCGCCCACACTACAAGCGCTTTATGTTCAGGACAAGGCTCAGTTTTTACCTTGAGAAGAAAGGTGACACCTGTATATTTTAAGCCATTTAAATGCCGCATAACCGCATCTGGAT
>CAYSDC010000074.1:0-7143 GCA_964429765.1 uncultured Pseudomonadota bacterium | reverse complement strand
TTTCTTAAAGGTATTTTGCTGATCTGCGACCTGTGCGCCATAGCCTCTTGGCTCGCTATAGCTTGAGCGTCGGCTGCATCGGAGTTGAAGGTGACAAACCCGCATATAGAATTTTATTAACAGGTAGGGTTTGCTCGTCGCTTCAATTTATGATAAATATTTTGCAAGAAAAAGAACAATCCATGTTGCAGGTGCAACAAAAAATACAGAATCAAACCGATCAAGAAATCCACCATGTCCAGGCAGTACATTTCCGGCGTCCTTTAATCCCTTTTTGCGTTTAAGGTATGAAAGCATTAAGCCTCCAAGAAATGCTATTGCGGTCATAATTACAGCTATTAAGCTAATCTTTATCCATCCTATGTTAAGTGAAAATGGTGTATTTGTAAGGACAGGTGCAAGGAAGATGTGCATAGCAAAAACTCCAAGTACGCTTCCTAAAAAACCTTCCCAGCTTTTGCCAGGGCTTATTGTTGGGCACATCTTGTGTTGTCCAATTGCTTTGCCAACAAAATAACCACATGTATCAGCGCTCCAGCCAATAAGAAATGGGTAAAGTGGGAGAATCATATTCTCAGCCCTGAAGACCTGATTGAGTAATCCGAGAGATGCTATTGAAATGCTTGGATAGATGATGCTTATCAAGAAAATCTTGAATGCATTCAGATGAAAAAGAGCAGGAAGTTCAAAAATAAGAATCATTAAGTAGAGCGCTATGAGCAGTGCGTTATAGAGTGTTGTTGAATGAAGATACGCGCCGCCAAGTGTGCTGATAAGGATAATTGAAGTAACTGTACGTTTAAATAGTTCTTTGCTGATTGTTAAGTTCATTGACGTATATCACTTTTCGCAAACAGAGCCCAGAGCCATCAGCTTTGACCAATGTTTGTTGAGGGTTAGGGTTATCAAGCATTCTTTTGATATAGTCTATCGGGACTTTTGGTTGTTGTGCAATATCAAGAGCATATCCGATCATACGTCTAATCTGAAAGCGTAAAAAAGAAGGGCCCTTGATTTCTATCTGGGCCATATTCCATCGAGATAATTTTTTTAGTGAGATACTGTTTATAGTCCGGATTGTTGTTCTCTCACCATCTTTTTTGCAAAATGATGCAAAGTCATGCGTTCCCAAATAAAGCTGCAAAGTATCTTCAAATTTTGCTAAATCGACTCTATGTATAAATGGATAAAGCCAGCCATAACGAGCAACAAAAGGGAGTGGCGGTTTAAGGAAAAGGTTGTACCAATAGGTTTTTTCAAATACGTTCGAGCAAGGATTGAAGTTATCATCAATTGGAACGAGCGACCTGATATGAATGTCCTTGGGTAGAGCGCTATTCCATGCTGTTATAATTTGAGATGGACTTATATCAAGTGATGTTCTGACTCGTGCAACTTGCCCCAAAGCATGAACTCCAGTGTCTGTTCTTGATGCGCCAAGTAATGTTATTGGATGTTTAAATGTTTGTGTAAATTTGGTCTGAAGAACTTGGGCAACTGTTATGTCTGATGGTTGTACTTGCCAGCCATAGTAATTTGTTCCATCGTACGCAACTGTTATTTTATATGTTTTCATAGACTGTTTGTATAAAAAGTAGACATTAAAAACCCCCATCCAGACGAACGTCCAGGACAGGGGAAATGGAGGTTATCTAAGTAAAGAATTACGTATGTGATTTTACACCTTAAAATAAAAAAAATCAAATAAAATTTACGCTTAAACGCTTTTTTTACCCGGTATTTAACATGTATATATCAGTTCTACTCAAATATTTTTAGATTGCAAAGTTTTTTTATTTTTCAAATAGATTATATTTTGAAAAATTCATACGATCTCTTATGGTGAGGTTGCGCATGTGGGCATCTGATGAGCATCTGACTAAGGATGCTGTTATCCAAAACAGAGTGAATGGTAGAGAATTTTTTTATCTTTAACGTCGTTTAATCAGGTGTGAATGAGTGATTTGCCATACAGTGAGTGATAAGCACTTGCCATCTTTGCAAGATCAAATGCTTTGATGAGCTCAAGATTTGCGGTGCGTATTGCATCTGCCACATGAGGGTTATTGATTAAGGTGAGTAACGCTTGTGTTAAAGCCTGCTCATCGCCAACGGGTACCAAAAAACCATTAATTTGGTGGGTTATGACATCGTGCTCCAGCGTTTGGTGCGTACTGACAACGGGCAACCCAAAGCAGAGTGCTTCAAGTAAAGCAATCGAGAGGCCTTCGCTTCTGGAGGATAATGCAAAGCAATCAAAAAGTGGGTAAAACTTGATTGCATCACTGCGTGAGCCGGCAAAATAGATGCTATCGGTTACGTTTAATTGTAGCGTTAAATCTTTAAGTTTTTGCATTTCAGAACCATCGCCAACTAAACATAGCTTTGGAAATTTGGCGCAATCTTTGTTTTTAAGTAAAAGGGCACATGCTCGAATTAAAACATCATACGATTTAATCGGTTCAAGCCGCCCAACGGCGCCGATCACAAAATCATTTTTGGTCCAGTTAAAATCGGATCTTTTTAAAGGGTTATTATTTGCTGTTGTTCTAATCTGGTCGATATCTATCCCATTCTTAATCACACAAAGCTTTTGAGTAACCAGCTTACGCCGGTTTTTCCCTATGACTTTGGGAATAACAGCTTGCCGGTATGCAGTCCGAACACTTGGGCTTACGGCGACAATAGTCTGTGCACGTGGGGCGGTGAACGCGTCAAACCAGTTACGGAAACTTCCTTCATCAACTGCACTTCCGTGTAAATCGCTTATAACTGGTATTCCGAGTAACTTTCCTGCAAGGCGCCCCATAATGTTGGCAGACCAGAGCGATGTATGAAGTACGTCGGGCTTAATTTTTTTAATGAGCTGTATGAGTCTGAAAAAGGCAATAATGTCATAGTGATGAAAAAGTCCTTTGAGCTGAAACGTAGGGATTCCCAATTTTTTGATTTTTTCAACGTTGGGACCGCCGTACAGATAGACGACTGTATGTTTTGTGCTTGTAGGAAGTTTTTGTTGCGTATAGGTCAAAAAATTAGTTAAAGCGGACTCTGCACCGCCAATTTTTAGGCTGGTGATACAATGAAGAATCTTCATACTTTAGGTCCTTGGTTTGCTCATAAAAAAAGGGGCACTGTTTAGGTGCCCCAACGTTTTTACCATCTCAACAAAAGATTACTCAATTGTTTCTGATGCTGCAATATCAAATTCTTTATCAAAGAAGCTTTGAAGCTTTTTGCTGCGTGATGGGTGGCGAAGTTTACGTAACGCTTTAACTTCTATCTGACGAATACGTTCACGAGTAACCGAAAAGTCTTTACCAACTTCTTCAAGGGTATGCTCAGAAGCGACATCGATACCAAAACGCATCTTAAGCACGCGCTCTTCACGAGGCGTCAGCGTCTTAAGAACTTCTCGAACTTTTTCTTTAAGGTCGTCGTTTACGACTGCATCTACAGGTGTATAATCGTTCTCGTCTTCAATGAAATCCTTAAGGTAGGTATCATCACTGTCGCCTACTGGGGTTTCAAGGGAAACCGGCTCGCGAGAAATTTTGATGATATTCTTAATTTTCTTTTCATCAAGGTTAAGCTCTTTAGCAAGTTCAGTATAGCTTGGTTCACGGCCAAATTCCTGAACATATGATCTGGTGATTTTATTAATCTTGCTTAATGTTTCAACCATATGAACCGGTACACGAATGGTTCGAGATTGATCTGCAATAGCTCGAGTAATTGCTTGCCTAATCCACCATGTCGCATAGGTTGAAAACTTAAATCCACGTTCAAATTCAAATTTTTCAACGGCTTTCAAAAGGCCAATATTTCCTTCTTGAATCAAGTCGAGGAAATGGAGTCCACGGTTGATATATTTTTTAGCAATATTAACAACAAGTCTCAGGTTTGCTCGGGCAAGATCGTCCTTAGCTTCTTTGTCCTTTTTCTGAGCAACAAAGAACTGCTTATAAAGCTTAAACATAACAGCTCGAGACAAGCCGGCTTCGGCTTCGGTCTTTTTAACCAGCTTATTGCTTGCACGTACTGTATTTTCAAGTGATGCAATCATTTCAAGATCATCAGAAGTAGGAGACTTTATGCTCTTATAGAAAGAGAGCTTAGACTCAGCAAGTCGAGCTTCCTCCTCTTTTTCCTGAATTTTAGAGATAAATTTTTCAATTTTTTTACCAAATTTACGAATCTGTTTATTCGAAATTTTGATAATTCGAATGCTTTCGACGATTTTGCTTCTATTCTCGTCGACCTTGGCAAGCATCTCTTTTTTCTTGTCTTGTTGATCAAGTAATGCACGATAAGAGCGATAAATCTTATCTTCGTTGGCATCAAGATCCTTGATCTTGGCGATCGATTTAAGAAACTTTTGCTTCTCTTCTTCAAATTTTGGTGAATTATCTTCATCAAAATCTGAGAACTGAATAACATCTTTTAACGCCATTGGATCGCGAGCAACTCGTTCTTCTAGTGCCATAAATTCTTTAGCAACAAAAGGAAATTGAGAAATAGCGCCAATAGAATCCTGTTTCCCTTGAGCAATTTTATCTGCAATAACTTTTTCAGTTACCTTATTGAGCAGGGGGATTTTTCCAATTTCTTTGAGGTAAAGCTTAACAGGATCGTTAAGTTGGCTTGGTTCAATAAGTCCTTTAACTTTTTCCAAATCTTTTTCAGAAAAATAATCATCATCAGAGCTTAATTCGCTTGAAAGATCTGCGCCTTCAAGTGATGATTCAAGGTCAGGTTTGAGTGTTTCAAAGCGAGATTGCTCTTCGCCGTCAACAAATGTATCAAAATCATCTGCAGAAGATTCAAGCTCTTCTTGCGAAATCAAATCAATGTTCTCTTTTTCTAGAAAGCGCAATAATTCATTTGAGTCTTCTTCGCTAAATTTATAGCGTTGATTGAACTGAATTACCTCTTCATAGGTGAGCACGCCATTGATGCGTCCTTTTTCAATAAGGATCTCTACCTGTTTTTCAAACTGTTTGAGTCCTGGAATTGTATCAGACTTGACCATTACATCATCTTCAAGGTCTCTGTCCCGGTGCCCTTGCTTGCGTGTTGCTTGGGTAATAATCTTTAATTGTTGTTTGATATCGCGCTTACCAGGAAAGCCTTTCTGTAAGGCAGATTTGGTAGATTGTACCAATGGCTTTTTGAGTGGTTGCTTTATTGGGAGTGTTTTCTTTGGGCTGGCTACAGGTGTTACCTTTGGGGTAGGTTGTCGTGATGTTAAGGTTGCTGAAGAGACTGGGGCTTTTTTCTTAGCAGGAGAAGCTGCAGAAGCCTTACGTAGCGTGGGCTTTGTGCTTGCAGCAGGAGCCATAATAGGCTTTTTAGCAACAGGTTTTGCTGCAACACGAGTAGGTTGCGCAGCAGGAGCTTTTACAGCAGGCTTCGCTTTTGTTCGTGAAGGGGCTGCTAGTTTTACAACCTTTTTGATATTTTTTTGAGCAGGTTTAAGTACCGTTTTGGTCGACTTTTTTACGCTCTTTGCTGCAGTTGAAGCAGGCTTGGCAACTTTTTTTTGTACACTTTTTTTTGTCACTTTATTCACGCTTTTCACTTTTTTGACGCTTTTTGTTTGTGTACGTTTGGTTACTTTAGTTTTTTTGGTCATATCAATCCCCTGCTTTGAATCCCCTGTTTCAGTTTTGAAAACAAATGAAATAACTCATTGAGTCGATCTGTATTTTTCTCTTCAGTTGCTATGAGCATGTGAGCCTTGATGTCTCGAACAATTTGCTTCCAGTTATACTTACAAAAACGAAAAATGAGCTGGTTGAACGTTTCAACGCTAACATCTTCGTCAAATAATAAACTTGCTTTGATAACCCACGCTTTTTCAGCTTCCCCCAGTGTTTCCAGAAACATCCCGAACTGGTTGTTCGCTGCGTGAGCTTTAGTGTTAAAATTTTTGATCTTGTTCAGGATATCCTGAACGTTCTGGGAAAAATATGACACGAGCTCGGGTTCAATTTCTAGTTTCTTGTTGTTTGCATGCAAATTAGTGGTAAGTATAACAGAAATAATTTTTTCTTCCAGCAAAGAAATATCGCTACATTCATTTGCGTCACTCTTTTCTACATCGATAGAATCAGTCGAATATTCTGATTCTTGCTCATTATAATGAGCTCTATTGGCAAGCTTGGTTGAAAGCCGCTTGAGTCCCTCTTTAAGGGATAGAAATGAGATATTGGTAGTACTGCTTGCCTGTTGTAATAGTATGTCTTGCTTGATTGGATCGCTTATTTTGACTATTAAATTGAGTATTTTTTCCATTAAAGCAAGCTTTTGAGCAAGTGGCTTTGCAAAAAAGTTTGTACCCAAGCTTTTAATAAAGAAGCTGAATATGTCCTGAGCTTGGCCAATCAGTGGGTCAAGCTTTTGCCCTTTGCCAAGTAATGATGCCGGGTCTTCTCCTGGAGGGAGTGTAATAGCAAGAGGTTCAAGATTTACTTCCCAGCACAGTTCTGCAAGGCGAACAATTGCCTTTTGCCCTGCCTGGTCGCCATCGTAGAGGACGTATACTTGAGGGGCAAATCGTGCAATAAGTTTTAAATGCTCAACAGTACAGGCGGTTCCCAGTGTTGCAACGGTGTTGTGATAGCCATGTTGCGCCATAGTAATGCAATCCATATACCCTTCAACCAGAAAAGCAACCTGGTTATCCTGTATTGCTTTTTTAGCCAAATCAAGCCCAAAGAGGAGCTTGCCCTTAGCAAAGCCTTCATTTTCTCTGCTGTTGTAGTACTTTGGCCGCTCATCACCCGGTCTGAAAATTCTTCCGCCAAAGCCGCAGCAGCGTCCGTTGGTGTCGCTGATTGGAAAGAGTATTCGCTCTTCAAATGGGGAGTAGAGCATCGCTTTGCTTTCCATCAAAATCCCTGCGTCAAGCAGATCTTGGACAAGGATGTTTTGAGCCGCGAGATCTTTGATTAATTGTTTGATTGCAAGGCTTCCTCCTGGGAGATAGCCCACTTGAAACTGCTTAATTATTGCAGGAGAAAGATTGCGAGCCGCCAGGTAATCGCAGGCTATGCGGTGATGGAAATGTGCATTGTGAGTCCATGTCGCAAAGGCTTTGCAGGTCTTAAAATAGCTTTCTTTCGCTTGTGATGATGCAAT
>CAYSDC010000073.1:0-7293 GCA_964429765.1 uncultured Pseudomonadota bacterium | reverse complement strand
TATTTACTCGACAGCACCTTGCATTTGCAATAATTGCATCTGAATTGTTCTTAAATAGCCTAAGCTCTGTATTACTCGTATTCTTATTTAAATAAAGAAGTGCATTACTGTTTACTCGACAACATGCTGCATTCGCCAATATTGCATTCGAGCTATTTCTATTCAATGCCAATAATGAATTACTCAAATTCTTTGTTAAGAATAATAATGCATTACTATTTACTCGACAGCACCTTGCATTTGCAATAATTGCATCTGAATTGTTCTTAAACAGTCTCAATACTGTGTTACTTGTATTCTTATTCAAGTACAACAGCGCATTACTATTTACGCGACAACACACTGTATTTGCGATAATTGCATTACTATTATTTGTTATCAAAGACGATAGTCCACAATCAAGATGACAAATTGTACCGTTATTAACCGATGCAACGTTCTTTCCACCAGGGTTGCCAGCCGCACCAATCAATGGTTGTATATTGTTGGTATCATTAAATGTAAGTGTGTCATACAACAATGTTATTTGATCAACTGAAAGTGTAGCTCGTTGAGAGAATGTCAGCGTCTTATTGCCGGTAACAATACGCGAACAATATTCTGCATAGATTATACCAGTGGTAAACGTTAGATTCGTAGCAATTTCAAGTTCAGTATCCGAAATACGAAGCTTGGAAGTCTTGTCCTCAAAAACGATACCACCTCTACCAAGACCTCTAATTTTAATATCACTTGCATACAATGTTGTGCCGCGTTTAATAAGAATTGTTCCACCAACAGTTAAATCAAGAACGTTACCATTACCATTTAAACGAGCAACAACACCCGTGAATGTCCAAATGCCTGATAACGCAGTTCGTCCGTTCAACGTTACATCGGTTGCGTCAGTCCAGAGAATGGTATGCGTTAAATGCAAATCTTTACCACCAAAAGCAAAACTCTTTCGATCGAGTGCCATAGTTCCAGAACCCGTAATGGTACGATCGTCACCCATACGTAGATTATCACCCAACGTTATTTTACCCCGATTAAGTACAATATTAGAGTCTAATGCCGATTGAATTGCAATGGTTAAATTACTCAATTGATGGGTTAAATTGATAGAAGCATTGTTCGTAAAAAGTGGTTGTCCCTGCAACGTATTGCCACTTCTAACAACGGTAATTTTTGGAGTGAAATTACCAGGATTTATCGCAATCGTTTGATTAGAGTCAAGCGTTATTGGATTTACCGATCCATTGTATATCCCAGTAAACAATGAAGGATTGTTATTGTTGGTAAATATACCATTTGAAAACGTAATTGGTTGGCCGGTTATTGCACCATTTTGAAGTAATGTTCCATTCCAACCCGTAATTGCAGTTCCAACAATAAACTTTGCTGCCCCAACATTAACGGTAGAGTTTTGATGAGAAAATTGAAAAACCGCAAATAAATTTACAGGTGATACCAATAGTATGAGTAGCCAAAGAAAACCAACTCTTCTCATCTCACTCCCTTTTTCATATCCCATTCACTTTCTAGGATTACACCTTTGCGAACGAAATATAATGGATTTAATTACTGAACTAACTTATGGTTTTGGACAGTCATTAGTCAACAGTTTAAATGAAGCAAGCAATATAATGGTTTAAATAGATATAAATTTTTAGCTAGAAAGCCTTTACTTGCCCAAAAAGATCAACCTGCGCACTTCCAAGAACTTTAATCATCAAATTATTTCTGAGTTGAATTGCCTCTGCTGAATTTCTTCCCTGACTACTCAATGTCACTCTGTTATCCATCACTAATGTTCCGGTATCTAGAATAAGTCCCGTTCTTGTTGAAGCAAGCGTACAGCCATCCAAAAAAAGAATTGCAGTCTGATCTTCCATAGCCAAAAGATTTCCACGCGCCGCTAATGGAGCATAGCTCAAGGTCGTATTATTACTCATCATTAAAACACTCTGCGATCCAATGGTACTCCCAAAACGCGAAGAATAAATAAACTTGGATGTACCAGTGATTATTACATTTTCATCAAAAAATATTGTGCCTCGAGAAAAAGTAAAATCACTATCAAGCGCTAAAATACAATTGCGTAACATAAGCGACCCGCTATCCACCATACATCCTAAATAATTACTTTTAATCCCTTGAACTTCAACGTTATCAAGAGTCAGCTGGCTATTTGGCCGAACGATTATTTTTGAATTTGACCCAATCGTTAATCGTTGCCCTCGACCATCAATCCTACAATTATTAATAAAATATGTCGTAGTGTTGAGCGTCAAATCGGAATTAAGCGTCAGTGTTGTTGTATCAAAATATAAAGGCAAGCTTCCTCCCAGCATAATACCAAGCACTACAACCTGATTGCCATCATTACCATACGCAATATATTGACAATCACGCGACCAACGTGAAGTATTTGCATTTGTTGCTGACGGAGCTGATGCAACAAGTGCTAAACTTTCAGCTGTTGCATTCCAAAAATAGATATTAAGAGCAGATGAAACCCCGTTAGAAACAGAATCTACAAGATAATTTCCGCCATAACACCAGTCAGTATCTGTTACCAAACTTGTTTCGCCTACAAATCGGATTGGTAGAAATGTTTCCGATTCTGAGGGCGTTAGCGAATGCTTAAAAATTTGCAGACTTTGTGATAACAACGATCCAGCATTCTGTCCGCAAGCTATATACGTCCCTGTTGGGTGCCAGTCGCAGCTTGCAAAGGTCTGTCCATTTCTATAATAACTTGTAGTAACACTTAATGAGGAGGCACTGAATGAACAGATATAAAGCTCTGGAGTTCCGTTAACAGTCCCTCCCACGCCAACAGTAAATCTATTACCTCCAGGAGCAAAATCCATAGAATCACGCTGCATCGTCAAATTGGTACTCGGAGTGAGCATCAAAGTTGGCCCATTGGTGAGCAACCCAGTTCCTGTATCAAAGCTATAGCTAATAACGTGTGGGACACCGGCCCCACTTGTTCCTGCAATTAAATAATTTCCAGACGGATGCCATGCAACCGATGCAACAACGTTGGTAAAAGTTCTACTATCGGTCAGAGTAAATGTCCCATTACTAATGTTAAGCTTATAAACATACAGCTCGTTTCCCGCGCCATTAGAGCGACCAATTGCAAGATAGTATAGCGTTGGATGCCAACGAACAGAGAAGGTAATAAGATTACCCATCTCAACCGACTGCGTGGTTGTCAGTGTTGCTCCGTCAAAATAATAAATTTTAACTTCTTGGTTACCTAATGTTGAAGCCGACGAAGCCGCCACATAATTATTATTGACAGACCAATCAACCGACTGCACGGCTGCAAACATATTTATTGAAGTAATCTGCGTCCAATTAAGTGGACTACTTGAGCTTAGAGACCCTGGAATGGCGAAATCTGCAACGTTGTTCGGAAACTCAATAGCATGGTTATTCCCATAAAATCGTCCCCCAGATCCGCAGGTGAATGTATTAGTACATAGTAAATCTTCTTGTAGAATCAGTCGCCCCCCATTTAAGTTGAGCGACCCTGAAATAGGCATAAATGAATTGAAGGTGCAGCTTGTTGTATTATCTTGAAGAGAAAATCCATTTCCCATAAAAGCGTATCCAATAATCGTATTATTAGTATCTGTATTAGGAAATGTTATGAGTCCTTGGCTTGATACCGTGGAAGTTGAACCAATAATGAGAGGATAAGCACTTCCCATACTACATGCCAGAAAAAATATACTCGCCAAGTACTTCACTATTCGTCTCCTAATACTTCCTAGAAGTATCTTATTTTTCCAAAAAGCTGCACGTTAGCCGCTCCGGTTAAGACAATATTCAGACCAGAGTCAAGCCACAAGGCATTAGCGTTAAACACAGCACTACTGCTCAAAGTAACATTATCGTCTAAAAAAAGTGTTCCTGTCGTCAAACGCAATCCGGTAGATGTTGATATCAACGTGCAACCATTCAAGTAAAAGTTACTCGAGACATCTGTCAGCGCAAGTAAATTAACATTTGCACGAGCTGGTGCATAATTGAATGTTGTAAACTTATCAAACATAAGTGTTGCCAACGATGAAACGGTGCTGCCAACACGTGATGTGTAATTAAATTGATTCGTCCCGGTAAAAACTACATCATTATTAAAAAGAATAGAGCCTTGAGAAAAGGTAAAATCTTGAGAAAGTGCAATAACACAGTTACTTAAAGTCACTGTTCCAGAGTCATCAAGACACCGAATACTTGATAAAGAGAGATTTTGAAGCTCTGCATTTTCAATTAAAAGACTTGACCTTGGACGAACAACAAAGCCGCTAGCACTGTCATTAAAAAAAATACGCTTTCCTCGAGCATTAATCTTACATGATTGCCCAGCATGAAACTCACCAATCAAATTAACATCTGAATTCAGCACTAACGAACCATTTTTGAAAATTATACGGTTTAAAAGAGCAGCTTGAGACCGAACAACAATCTGGTTATCAGTCAAAGATCCTACTCGAAAACCATGAGCAACACGAGTTCCATCTCGAGACCATCGAACCGTATTAATCTGAGTATTAGATGTTGCTGAAAAAATTTGGGCCAATGTAAGATATACTTTGTCAAAGTAGTAGATTCGAACAACTTGAGCCAAGCCACTCGTTACCTGGGTAGCCACCGATAAATAAGTCCCGGTCTTATCCCAATGAACTGAATTCACACCATTAAGTCCCCCTGTACGAGCTGTCTGTGCTTCAGCTACTTGTATGCCCGATGCATCATAAACTCTAATACTTGCAGTGGTTCCAGTTGCAAGACCAGCCGCAATGTACGAGCTTGTAGGGTTCCAGTCCAGAGCCTGTACCGCAGCCGCAACACGCAAACTACTGGTAAGCGTTAATGATCCACCACTAAAATCATAAATAAACAGATTGCTTCTTCCAGCAGCAGGAGCGCCAGAAAGACCAACTGCTATCTTATTACCACCCTTAATAAAACCAATTGCTTCTCTACTCACTCCAAGCGTTGTTGCAATGCTTGTTGTAAGTCTGGTTCCAAGAACTCCACTGGCAACAGCGCACGTAAGGAGTTGTCCATTTGTTGCAGCAGTTCCTACAATAAGAAAGTTGCCATCAGGGTGCCATGCACATGCTTGAACATTGCTGGCAATCGTCCGCCCACTCAGTTGGACAAGCGTTCCATTGTATACTCGATGTTCATAGGTAAATAAATTTGTGCCTGCCGTAACAGCTCCTGCAGCTAAGTAGCGCTGTGATGGATGCCATCGTACAGTATTCACGTTTCTTCCAATTTCAACATCAACCGTAGTAGTGATTGTTGTTCCCCCTGTAAGATAACCAATTAAAATTTCTTTCTTTGCGTTACTTGGCAAACCCACTGCCAAATAATCATCATTTGCAACCCAGTCAACACTATTAGCTCGAAATGTCGTCGATGATGGACCAAGATGCCACGATGATGTCACTTCATAAGAAAAAAGATTTGTTTCAGGAAGATTCAGTGTTGAAATACGCTGAGGAGCTTCAATTGAAAATGTATTTGCTTCTATAATTGCAGGGCTTAGAAAAGTAGTTATCTCAGCCATAATCATATCTTTGCGTAACGTGAAACGACCATTGTTCAAATGCACTGTTCCAACAACAGACATGTAGTCTTCAAAGGTGCATGAAGTTGTTGAATCTTGAAGCATAAAGCCGGTTGAAAAACGAGCAAATCCCAACAAGCGATTATTTGTATCTGTATTCGGAAACGTAGTAAATCCTTGAGAAGATGCAACCGTTCGAGAACCAACAGAAACCGCCAAAAGCTTACCACTCAGAAAAAAAACTATTGTGATAAGTACGAAGACGACCTGTTCTTGGAAACCCTTATTCATACAGCACCTTCCCAAACAAATTAAGGTTTGCTCCACCTAAAACTTGCAAAGTCAGACTGCTATTAAATTTAAGAGCTTCTGCATTAAATTTTGCTTGACTACTCATAGTAACATTTTGATCTATAACTAATGTTCCTGCCGCCAAGTTTATACCCGTTCGTGTTGAAATGAGCGTTGCTCCTTGTAAATGCAAAATTGATGTAGCATCGCTAAAAAAAAGCAGATCTCTATTAGCTCGAGCAGGTGCGTAACTAAATGTTGTATTAAGACCAAAAAGCAATGTTGCTTTACTTGCTATAGAGCTTGTTAAACGTGTTGTATAGTTAAATTTATTTGTTCCTGTAATAATGGTATCTTCATCAAATAAAATTGATCCACGAGAAAATGTATATTCCCCAGACAAATTGAGCGTACAAGAACGAAAGATAATTGACGCAGAATCATCCAAACATCTGATAATGCCTCCACGGAGATTTTTAAACTCTACATTCTCAAAAATTAGTTGAGATCGAGGCCTTACAATAATTGAGCTACCACTCTTAAATGTCAAACTTTTCCATCTTCCTGAAATTTTACAAGCCCCTCCACAATGAAGCTGAGAAAGAAGGGTGGTATCGCTATTAAGAACAATGCTCAGATCTTTTACCCTCAGTAGTGACGTTGGAAAACTAAATTCTGTAAGGGCTTTGGGTAGCTCCAAAGAATAGTTATTCCCAAGAATAACGCCCCCACCAAAAACAGTTACCTTTGCCGTTGTATTTGAATAGATAAAATCACGCTTTAAAACCAAAACACCATTATTGAGATTAATAAGCCCCGATACAGGGTAAAAATTATTAAATGTACAGGTTGTAGTCGCGCTTTGCAAAGTAAACCCTTGCTCGAAAAATGCAAAGCCAAGCATAGTATTGTTGGTATCAGCATTTGGAAAAGTTGTAGCGGCCTGATTTGATGGAGCAGTCAACGACCCAACAATTAAAGCTTTTATTTCGGCACTCATAAAAGCGAGCCCATATAGTATAACAAAAACTTTGAGCATTATATTTTTCATACGTTCCGATATTATGCCTTATGGAGTGAAAAACTGAGCAGAACCGTCTAAATAATTTGCATCTCGTTGATACAACGTTGCACTTTGAGCTATTCTTACAAGCCCTTGATCGTATGATATAGGTTGCTGCAAGTCGAGTATTCCTTGAGGACCAATCTTAAGCACTGAAAGATCGTTGTACATTTTCCATGAAGAAGCCTGAACATTTTTATAAATAAACCATCCATTATCAATATTAAGCTGCGCACTAGATTGTATTTCGACTGAGCAATCTCTACTTTCAGAAAGATCTCCAAGAGAAATTCCTATTGGCAACGAAGAGATGAGCAGTTCATCAAGTTTAAATTCAGCATACATAGAAACAGCACCATTA
>CAYSDC010000072.1:4794-7369 GCA_964429765.1 uncultured Pseudomonadota bacterium | reverse complement strand
CACAAACAGCACAGTTGCTCACACCGCGTCCCCAATAGCCACCATCACCAGTTTCACCAGGAATACCTAAATAGTTAGGCTCTGCTCCCATGGCAATAATGCATGAAAGAGCTTTGCGTTCAATCACTTGACCATCTGTCAGTTGTTTCGTTTTAATGCTATACGGCCATGATGAAAAATCAACACTAATAACCTCTTCAGTCAATAGCGAAACATTGTTTGCAAGAACCTGATCTTTAATTTCTGAAACAATTTGAGCCCCAGGAACATCAATTTTCCCAGGCCAGTTACGCACGGAGTGAGATTGAGCAAGCGCTCCACCAGGCTTTGAACCTTCAACAACCATACATGGAATATTTGCCTGAGCGATGTATAACGCCGCTGTTAGGCCTGCAATACCACCACCAAGAACAATAACAGGAACAGGTTCTACCTCAAAACTAATATTTTTTATGTGCAATACTGAACCGCTTTTTTCAGATGACAAACACCCTGGTATGCAGTGCAGTGCTGCAAGTATCAGCATAAATCGTAGAGATGGTCGATGCATAAGAAGCTCCTTTGATTCTGTTTTAAAAAATAGTTTTCTCAAAAGATAGCATATCACATGTAACAAAATCATCTGCCAAAACAAAAAACGACGCCGGTTTGTTAACCAGCGTCTTTGGATATTTCTGAATTAAAAGCAAAATTAGTCGTTAACAGCTTGCGCTTTTTTAGCTTTATTTTCTCTCTTTCTTTTCTTCTTATCAAGCTTATTGTTCAACCCTTCAAGATCTTTTCTTACCGCATTACGCAATCTATCAATTTCATCATAAATTTTATTAATCGCTCTGCGAGATCCGCCATCATCCACACTGCCACGATTAGCATTTGAAGCGATAGTTCCACCTAATAATCCACCAAACATACCACCTGCCATACCGCCTGCAAACGAGTCACCACCACCCGCATGCATACGATATCCAACAGCAAGCGATACTGAAATAAATGTCACGAGTACTATTAATTTTTTCATTATTTTTCCTCCTAAAAATTCTATCTTTTATGGTCGGCGACGAAGAACTGCAAACCCTAACATGGCAACTGCTGCCATAAGCACACAAATAAGAGCAATCAGAAAGATTATCATTGGATCGGTTCCTTGCTGCTTCACTTTCTTAACCTTTGTTTTCATCTTGCTATGCTCAAGCTCTCGTTCAAGACGAGCAATACGCTCTTTATCTTGTTCTCGACGCATCTCTTGACGATCTTCTACTCGACGAACTTCATCTTCGGCTCTTGTTGCGCGACGGCCTGATGAATCGGCTGTTGCCTGACCAATCATTGTACCAATGGCAAGGCCACCAAGTGCGCCTGCTACCGCATCACCACCACGTCCTTGGAGTGGCAACAAAATGGTAACAGCAACTAAACTTCCTAGAATAATCTTTTTCATGGTCAATCCCCCCATCGTTCAATAATCCAGATAAAAATGGTACGCTTCGCCTGTACCTAATTAAAAGTATATAAAAAATAATCACTATTAGTCAATATATAAATGCGTTAAAACTGAGGAGAATCAATGGAAAACACGATTTTCAAGCTCATCAAACAAGAAGAGCAGCGCCAAGAGCAATCAGTTAACTTGATTGCATCTGAAAACTATGCTCATCCAGATGTGCTTGCTGCAACCGGCTCGGTTTTAACCAATAAATACGCTGAAGGTTATCCTGGAAGACGGTATTACGGCGGATGCGAAATTGTTGACCAGATTGAAAATGAAGCAATTCAGCTTGCTCAAAAACTGTTTAAAGCCGACCATGCCAATGTCCAGCCTCATTCTGGCTCTTCGGCCAATCTAGCGGTCTACTTCAGTCAAATACAGCTTGGGGACACTATCCTTGCCATGAGCCTTGATGCCGGTGGACACTTGACCCACGGACATAAGATGAATTTTTCAGGTAAGCTTTATAACGTTGTACACTATGGCATTAACCCTGAAACTGGTCTTCTTGATTACGATCAAATCGAACAGTTGGCTCTGCAGCACAAGCCTAAAATGCTTGTGGCTGGCGCAAGCGCCTACTCTCGATTAATCGACTATGCTCGACTTGCGCAAATAGCCAAAAATCATACAATGCTTTTCTTTGTTGATATGGCCCATATCGCAGGACTTGTAGCGACTGGCATTATCCCAAGCCCTGTACCTTATGCTGATATTGTAAGCAGTACCACGCACAAAACCCTCCGCGGCCCGCGAGGCGGCATGATTATGAGCAAACAACCATTTGGTGCGAGCATCGATAAAACAATTATCCCTGGCAGCCAGGGCGGCCCCTTGTTGCACGTCATCGCAGCTAAAGCGATAGCATTTGCTCAGGCGCTTGAACCTTCATTTAAAATATATCAAGAACAGGTAATCACAAATGCTCAAGCTATGGCAAAAACTTTCCTAGAGCTCGGTTATCACGTTATTTCAGGCGGAACAGACACACACCTCTTCCTGATTGATCTCAGGAAAAGTGCGATTTCAAACACAACTAAAATTACCGGAAAATTGGTAGAAGAAACGCTTGGCTTATGCAATATCACG
>CAYSDC010000072.1:4090-4773 GCA_964429765.1 uncultured Pseudomonadota bacterium | reverse complement strand
CCCTGAAAGCCCATTGATTACGAGCGGAATTCGCATTGGAACCCCTGCAGTTACCACGCGCGGCTTTACACAGCTTGAAGTTATTCAGCTGGTACACTGGATTGATGAAGCAATTAAACGGCATGATGACCAACAGTTTTTGGCAAAGCTTAAAACAGAAGTTATCAGTCTATGCAATAGATTTCCTATTTATGGGAACAATCTTGCTCCAAGGGTTTTAGGCAAATCAATTTTTGAAGAGACTATCTAAAACGACATTTTCACCTACCGAGTTCTATTTTTATCGTAAGTACTGATAAAATAGAACTCGATGAACAAATCTACAAAAAATTTGCATCCAATCCCACCGCGAAGTAAATGTTAAACTCACAATAAATCAAAATCTCGCAACCAAACACAAGTTAATTGGCGGCCAGACAACGTGCCCAAACGGCGATGTGAATGAAACCCATCGACACACATAGTGCACTGATTGTACTGCTCGTTGATATTTTCAGGGTTAACACCCAATGAAACAAGCAAGCTCTTGTTAAACAATGCTTTATCAAAGTAAGTCTTTCCATCCCGTTTAATAAGCGCGGCACAAGCAAGCGCATTATCTTTTACCAAGTCACAAAAATCTTGTTGCACTTCATAACAACACACTTTGGCTGCTGGGCCAAAAAATACTTGAATATTGCTCG
>CAYSDC010000072.1:3633-3979 GCA_964429765.1 uncultured Pseudomonadota bacterium | reverse complement strand
CAACAGAGCCTTTCCAACCTGCATGCACACCTGCGACGGCACGATTAATAGGATCATAGAGCACAATCGGCAAACAATCGGCGGTCAAAATGCCCAAAGCAATATCACGCAGATTGGTTGCTAAATAATCACCTTCATGCTTAAAAAGGTCAATTTCATCATTAATTTCACGCACAAATTTTCCAACAACTCCATGAACCTGCGAAAGTACGACAAGACTTCGTACCGCAAATTGCTTACAAAGATGCTGGCAAAAAAATCCAAATTGGGTATCTTTAGGAGAAACTGTGCAATTAAGAGCATTACCGAAAAAAATACTCAACCCTCTTTGTTGATGGGTAATCAT
>CAYSDC010000072.1:0-3623 GCA_964429765.1 uncultured Pseudomonadota bacterium | reverse complement strand
TAGTGTAGAAAAAAGGCAGGAAAAAGTGTATAACCATTATCTCGCAAAAATATGAGATATATTACAAGGAGATAAGCGATAATTCATGCTGCCGATTATTATTTTAAACGCCTTATTGGCAAGTGCATTTACGCTCGGGAAAGTTGCTCTTAACTACACAACGCCAATTTTCTTTGTCGGTATGAGTATGGTTATAGGAGGTTTCATCTTACTTTCCTATCAACTTATAACCGCCCCTCACAAACTTATTATTCGAAGAAAAGACTTTGGACTTTTCTTTCAAGTAAGCTTCTTTACTATTTTTCTGAGCTATGTTCTTCAGTTTTGGGGCATGAATTACATGCCATCATCAAAAGTCTGCTTACTCTACAATTTTGGACCATTCACGTCATACTTAATAGCGTATCTCTTTTTTTCAGAGAAAATGTCATTGCGAAAATGGATAGGCCTTGCTCTTGGATTTATAGGACTTATACCTATTTTAATTACAAGCACGCCTCAAGAAGAACTTTTTAATGGCATGTTTTTTATTTCATTTCCTGAAATTGCAGTAATTATTTCCGCTGCAGCCTATAGCTATGGCTGGTTTATTATCCGCAAACTTGTTCATGAAGAGCATTACTCGACATTTACCGTCAATGCTTACTCAATGTTATTCGGGGGAACGTTGGCACTTTTTGTTGCTCCATCACTCGAAGGCCCGTTTGTTATCCATGATTTTTATCCATTCTTCATCCTTCTTGCAAGCACCATCATTATCGAGTATATGATTTGCAACAATTTATATGCTCGTCTACTTAATAAATATTCGGAAACATTCTTATCGCTCACCACATTTTCAATTCCAGTGTTTGGTGGATTTTATGGCTGGTTATTTTTAAGTGAGCGGATTTCATGGAATTTCTTGCTCTCATGCGTAATTCTTTTTGTTTCCATCCGTTTATTCGACACAGCAGAAAAAGAGCATAGAAAGCGAAATAAAGCTACTTAATTAACCCTGGTGATGACCAAATAATACTTTCTGATCAACTAAACGAATAAGACTCTCTTTATCAAGATCATTCAATATTTTCTTAACACGCAGCTCTTCCTTACCAAGAGCTGCAAAGTGCATAAGCACATCATCGATCTTCATTTCTGGTATATCTAATAACAATTGTAAAATCATTCCTCGGATTTGACGATCTGAACCCTGAAATGTCGACTGCTTCGTATAATGTTTGCTAAACTGATTAAGGTTTCCAACATTTTTTTTCAGCATTACTCCATAATCCATCAACGCATAATACCAGGATCGTGGCGCTTGCCTATCAAGTGTAGCTTCAATTAAAGGCATAATCTGTTTATCATGAACTTCACGTGCATGCTTAAAGAAAAAATAGATAAAAATAGTTCGAATATTTGTTTCAATAAAGACCGTCGGCTGATTGTAAGAAAATGCAAGAATAGAGCTTGCTGTTGCTTTGCCAATGGCAGGAAAGGTAGATAAAACTTCAACCGAACGAGGCAAATTACCATCATGCTCGGTAATAATTTTTTGTGCAATTTTTTGCAATGCTAATGCTCGACGATTATAGCCAAGCCCCTTCCACAAACGCAAAACATCTTCAAATGAGGCCTGTGCAAGTGCTTGAAAATTTGGAAGCTGTTCAACAAATATATCAAATTTTTTTGAAACACGATCGGTCTGTGTTTGCTGTAACATAATTTCTGAAACAACAACGCGGTAAGGTGATATTTCATCTCTCCATGAAAATGACCGCCCCCGTGCATGATAGTAGTGATAAATAATTTGGCGAAAAAGGCTAATCGCCTTATCGGATAGCCCATCTTGTATGTAAGTCAATTGTAACTGCTCCTGCAGCTGTTGATTTTCTTGAGCAATATCTAAATCGAAAAGCGTATTCATAGTCAGAGGTACCTATTTGTTACTTTGAGCAAGCTAATTTTACAGATAATTGGTTTTGAAAACAATTTCTTTTATATTCATTAATAAGTGCTTAGATTGTTTGATCAAATAAAAGGATAACGCTATGCAAAATCTGCAAAGAATAGTATTTTTCGTGATTGCCATTCTTACAGCAATATCGAGCACAGCACTTTTTGCAGAACAAAATCAATGTCCTCAAAATATTTGCACAGACAATATTATATGGTATCGGTCAGAAAATGCTATTTCTGGCCTCCTTCAAGACGGTTCTGTCTTACGAATTTATACATCTGGCACCTCTATTTCTTCCTCTATTTTTAACCCGTCACAGGAAGAATTAGAATTAATTAAAAAATTTGAATCTCCAATAGATCCCAAAGAATTGCTTACTTTCATCTTAAGCAAAATGCCAAAACAAGAACTAAGCCATTTTGCATCAAAGGTTATAAAAATTTTGACCGCTCAACTCAGCGACCTTGCAAAAGTTTCCAATATTATCATGAGACCTATTCAATCAATTGTTAAACCCATTCCCCTTATTCCTTCAACCGATTTTCTTTCAAATTTTGTCATTGGAGTTACCATTGATCGATATCAACGAGAATCATTTGCTTATTTCAAAGCATTTCACCTTCTTACTCAAGGTCGATACATCACAGAAGAAGAAATAAAAATGATCAAATCAAGAGACGATTTTGAAAAAGCCAAAGGAATCTTGGGCCAAAATCTTGATTTATATAAGTATCAAGATATAGGTTTAGCACTCTCAAAACATATTGATTCTTTTCTTCGGCCCCTTGAAAACATAGTTAAAAAGCTTGAAAAAAAAGCTTCTCCCTTGCTTAAGCCTATTGAGGCTATTGGAAGAGAACTTAGACCCTTTCCGCTAGCACCTCTTATCCCTGGCGGAGCAATCTACAATCGAGCAATTTTTATTTGCAACATAAAACAAATAGAAGGTCGCCTTGATACTATAAAGCTAACGCTTGAAAACGGCTTAGGACCTGTAAATAGAGATCGTAATTATTACGCAACATTTGCTGATCTAGAAGAAGATCCTATGAGTAATAAATTCATGCGTATTCTCAGAAAAACAACGTATCCCTTCAACACAATCTTAGAACATCTCGATGAAATTTTTATAGACCCAATTTCTCAGCTTCCATGGGGAATGAAAACAGTCACCTGCTTTATCGTCACTATTCTTTCTGCAAGCAGCGGTATTCTGAGCATGCTCACTAAAGAATTCATTATTTCTCTCACAGGTTTTACAGTTGATACTATGGGCGGCTTAGGTGCTGGGACAGCTGTTGCAAAAGTTTTAACTACTATCATTAATGAAGACTTTATTATGGAATTTATCAGTGAAACATTTTACTGGGCTTGGATTCGTTATCTCAATACACGAATGAGCCGTTTGGTTGATATCAATGGGGATATATTTAAACAAGAAGCTCAACGAGTTTTTCAATATTCATAATAATATTATAAATTATTTCTAGGCACTCATCCTATGGACCCAGAAAGACTTATTTTCACATATATTTTTGTGCAAAATTCTTATTTTTTGGTTTAAACTCAGCACGTCTGAGTGGGTCCAGATAGATTTGACTCTGATTAAATATCTTTTGTTTACTATTGGAGTTATATGTTTTGGATTTTTTTCGGCTTTGCTCTTCTAGCAAGCGCTATT
>CAYSDC010000071.1:0-7648 GCA_964429765.1 uncultured Pseudomonadota bacterium | reverse complement strand
CGCAGCAGGGCTATTGAAAAAGAGGCTGACATGATAGCGCTTACGACGCTTGCCGATACAGAATCATTTATTTCTATGATTGAAAAACTTGAAGATAAAGTTCTTACCAATAAAAAAAGCTTTGAAGAATCGTATGCGTATGTTCAAGGCAAGTTAAATGAACTTTCTCAAGATTCTCCAAAATGTGCATGGCTTTTATCGGTAATACTGAGTGGCCATTACAATGCCCGTATGAATGCTTATGATGCCGTCCTTGAAAATGAGGCAGGTGATCATCCATCATGCAAAATGCGCAAGCAATATGCACAAGATTTCGAGAAATCCAGACAGGATATTGCTAGTGAATATTTAAGCGAGCCAGAACAGCCTGTTCAAGCGTTGCCAAATCAATCTCAAGTTCCTGTTGATCAAGCGCTGTAAAAAGATTTGGATATTGCATAGCAACAGCAAGCGCATTATCTTTTTGATGCGCTGTTGTTGCAGCAATCAATGGGATTATAATGCTCTGCTTGCCAAAATGGGCAATTTCAAAAAGTGTTCCAGCCCCGGCTCTGCAGATAATCAAATCTGAAATTTGGTAGTATCGCTCAATCTGCGGATCAAAATCAAAAACATGCGCGCATATTTTCTGTTCTTGATACCATGCACGATACTGTGCTAGGTTGCCAGCTCCGGCTTGGTGAACAATTTGTATCTGTTCCTTAGGAAAAGAATTTTTTGCAACAAGCTCTTGTATGCAGCGGTTGAGAAATGCTGAACCTTGCGAACCTCCAACAATCAAAATTGTCTTTTTATGTACAGAAAAATCTTTCTTGCCTGTCTGAGTATTGAGCTGAGCAATAACTTTTTGAGGTTCAAGATTGTGGGCTTGCTTGCTAAAACGAAGTGGGTAGGGTGCCAGTTTACATTTGTGAGCAAAGCTTTTTCCCAGCAATTGGTAATGCTCAGCGGTTTGAGCAAATGGGGTAAAAATAGTTTGTGCAAACGGGATAAGTGCTTTAACCGCTTTACCCGGAACCGCATTGAGCTCATAAATTTCAACGGGAATGCCGGCCAATCGACCAGCTAAGCAAACCGGTAATCCTATAAGCCCGCCCGTACAAATAATTTTTTCAGGACGTAAGCGGAGTGAGTGCCAAAAACTACTACTAAAAATATAAAGCAGCTGCGCAAGCACTATCGGAATTTTCCACCACGTGCGTGTGCTGAAGGTACTGAGTGAAAAAAAAATTGATTGCTGCGCAATAGATGTTTGCGAAACGATCTTTTGATCAAGCGTGCGTGTGCTTGAAAAAAATAGAATTTCTCCATCTGGATTGCTATCTTGCCATTGTTTGCCAAGAACAAGCGCAGGCAATATATGTCCACCAGAACCAGCTGCAACAAGGAAAAGTCTTTTTTGTTTCAACATAATTAATTTTTATATTCGCTTTGGGCCGTTGCAAGATGCTTTTGAATTGTTGCATCACGAGGGTCTTGCGTACTGGCTTGTTGTAAAATTGTAAGAGCCTCTTGTTTTCTTCCAAGCTTAAGTAAAATACAGCCTTTAGTATCCAAGTAATATGATGACTGTGGATTCTGAAGTAATGCTTTATCTATTAATTCAAGCGCTTGAGGGAGATTTTTTTCAGCTGTTACATAATGGTAGGCAAGTAAATTGTAGGCCGAAGAATTTGTTGCATCACGTTGAATTGATTGTTTGAGTGAGTTTTCAGCCTTATCAGCTTGCCCTGAGCAGTGATACAGGTAGCCCAGTTGATATAAAATGCCCGCCTTCATCTGTTCATTATTAGTCATAGTGAGCAACTGTTCATAGCAGTATAAAGCACGAGGATAGTTCTCTATTTCGGTATACAAATCTGCAAGCGCAATAATTACCATTGACGAGTGCTTTTTATCTTTGATGAGCTCTTCAAGGAGTGCAATTATTTTTTGCGTGCCAAGCGGTCCTTTGCGTAAGATCAGGAGTGTGTGGAGAGCAACTTCATCAAGAGGGTTGCGTTCAATCCATGCACGCATAGATTTTAAGATTTTATCAAACTTCTTTTCACTCATGAGAATATCAATTTTTAATAAACGAGCTTGTTGAAAGTCTGGCTTGCATTTGAGAGCTTGATTTACGTTAGCAAGGGCTGCAGAGCAGTCACCTCCCTTGTGTTGAATGAGTGCGAGATCAAAGAAATATTCGGGTGTTTCACTTTTAATCTTTTCAAGATAGCTAGCAGCTTCAGAGAAGCGTTTTTGAGAAAAAAGCAGTTGGATAAGTTGCTTTTCTACCATCATATCTCGTCCGACAAGGTCGAGGAAATTTTTATATCCTTTAATTGCTTCAGTAATTTTTCCTTGTTGTTCCTTCAGCATGCCCAAAAGAAGCCAGCCTCGATCAAACTTAGGAAACTTCTCAAGGCTTTGTTCTATGTAAGCGAGTGCTTGAGGCATATTATTCTGACTCATGCAAATTTTTGATTTAAGAAAATAAAATAAAAAATGCTTCGACTGAAGGTCGGCATTATTTAAACATCCATCAATAAATTGATGAGCTTGGATGAGCTGTCCACTTTTGAGCAACGCGATTGCAGCATAATAGGCGATCTGAGCATTTTCAGGATGATCTTTTGCAAGTTTTACAAGAATTGTAGCAGCTTTGGCATCTTGATTAAGATGAATATACGATTGTGCAACAATTAGCTGAAGGTCAAGGCTGCCTTTTAAGACTCGTTTAAAAAGCTTTTCTTGCTTTTCAACCAGATCAACAATTTTTTGAAATTGACCAATATCAAAGAGAAGCGCTAAATAACCATCATAAACGTATGATGGCGGATTATGTTCTAAAAGAGACTGAAAAGCATTGACCGCTTCTTGAATTCGCCCACGGGTGTGAAGGTAGCTCGCTTTGAGGTACAAAAAATAAAGACGCTGATGGTTTTTCTGGTGGTCACTGTGGTCATCAACTTCGGTAAATGAAACGTCATGTTCGTGTTCTAAATTATTTGTATGTTTATCTTCAGGGGCAATTATTTTTTTGTGATGTTTTTCAGCTTTTGCCCACATGTGTCCTTGAAAAACAGAGCTTAAGAGCATACAGACAAAAATACTTCGATTACTCGTAATCATCACGACTCCTTTTTCTGGCGCTTGCATCGCAGTAAAAAACCCAAAAGTGCATCACGCAATTCATGGTTGGCAACACGGCTTACGTGGGCTTCCTCTTGGAGTGATGGAGGTATGTTGACATATGATGCTTGCCCGAGATTCCATGTTTTTTTGCGTTGCGTGCCTGCTGACTGAAATGTTTTCACATGTAAGCGTATCGTTTTTATTTGATCTTTTACTAGATACGAGTTTATTTTTTGCTTAAGCAATGGAGTGAGCAGAAAGAGTTCATGTGCCCATGCGGGATGAGAAACTGCAAGGAAGAGAACAGAATCTTTGATTTCTTGAATGATAACTTTATCGTGCATGTCGCCAATAATTTCATTCCAATGTTTAAAAAGCGTGAGCTTCCATTGGTGTTCAGGAGTAATAAGCGTATGCAAAATAGTGTTTAATGGCTGCACAAAGCATCCTAGTTTATATGAACTTTAAGTACGTTTTAAATTACGCTCATCGTATCTCAAAAAAGTAATTATGTATAAGTGTTTTATACATGTTTTGGGCATTAACTTTTTTTAATTTTTTTTTGTAATGCGTGTAGCTCTTTTTTAAGAACACCCAGTTTATCTTGAAGTGCCCCCAAATGATTTTTTAATTCGACAAGTTTTGTTTCTAATGGATTCTTTTCGAGCGTTGTGTCAACGGTTATTAAAAAATGTTTGAGCGCTGCATCTTGTTTTGATTCTTCTATAACAAAATTTTCAAGCCCATCATCCCATGTCCAGTGAGCAGCTCCAAAAATTCTATCTAAAAATTTTTTAAAAGTTGCCAGTAACGGTGGTGGTGATTGTTCTTTTTCTGGGCTTAGATGTTCTTTAGTTGGACCGGTGATATCTTGGTAAAATTCATCCCATACTCCCCATGCTTGGGTTCCAGCTTGACCTTTTACATAATCTGTTTTTAACAAGGTTCCCAGTTCAAAAACTATGTCAAAAATTCGTTGAAATAAAAGCTGCAAATACGTTTCATCATCAAAGGCTTTTCTAAAGAAGTATTCCATAAAAAGATTAATCAGCTGAATGTAATGTGAGTGATCATTATAAGCTTTGAATCCCGTGTAAAGCAAAAAACGATAATTTTCTAAGTTGTTGCAAAAAGTAAGTACTGGAAGCAATGAGCCTCTGATATCTCGCTCATTGCTATAGTGAGCATGTGCTTGCGGTGTGACTATACCCAACTGGTCAATCGATTTTTCTGTGAAGAATTGCCGAGGAGGGCCGCCCCAGATATTTAAAGACCGTATCTTCTCTTGATCCCAGAGCACTTTCGTTAGCCTGTTTTTTTTATTATCAGATAGTTTTTCAAGCGATACTACACCAAGAAGAATATGAAGAAATTTTAAAAATTCTTGAACTTGGTCGTTTTGTAAAGAAATTCCAGTAACAATAGGTTGGAGGCCAAGAAAAAGAGCTGCTCCACTTTCAGAATCAATATCCGTTGATGAAGGGAAGTCGCCAAAACCTTTTAGATCATCAAAAAGCTCTTGAGGTGTATCAACATTTTTAAATGTTTCAAATAACCCAGATGCAGGATCGGTTCCCTTACAAAAGGGTGTTTTCCAATTTCCCGAGCTATTTTTATAACTTTCAAAAACAACCTTAAAAGGAATTGTTGGTTGAGCTATAATTTTATTATCTTGATATAAAATATTGGTAATTTTCTTTGTATTAATGAGTTGTGTGATAAGGTTTTTCGCCTGGACATCTTGCATATCAAGTGTTGTTGGTTTGAGCCCCAAAATGTTGAGGATTAAAAAATCTTTTGGGCTGCCCGGAAATAGTTGGTTAAAACCGCTTTTTTTCAGTTGATCCATAAGTGGTTTGCAATCAGCATCAGTCTTAAGAACTTCAATATGCTTTTTAAATCGATTTAATCGCTCTTGGCCGTCATTAACATTGGCCTGGATAAAAACCTTTTTTATAGACTCTTCTACCTGTCCAAGAGGAGCAAGAATTGTTGCGCTTTGGTCAAATGATGATGCGCACAGGCCATTTGAAAAAAGAGTAATGAGAAGAATAATCTGCTTCATTGCTGCCACCGTTACTCTAAAAAGATAAAAAAAGAAATAACTTTGTATGTAAAAAGTGTGCATAATAAGCGCTTGCTATGGAATAGTTTGCTATAAAATGTGCTCTTACGATAAACTGTTTGGATATTTACTATAAAAAATAAAGCAATGTTGAAAGGTTCTTATGCAGACCAGCTGGCTTGTCCTTATCCCCCCTGTATTGGTAGTTTTTTTGGCAATCTTAACACGACGCATTGTTTTTTCTTTGAGCGTAAGCATTATCAGTGCCGCGCTTATTTTGCATGACTTTCAATTAAAGTCTGCGTTAACTACGGTTTGCTCCAGAATTTGGAATGCAACAGAACTCGGCTATCTCATTTCATGGAGTAGCTTTTGGTCCGCCTGGTATTTATTTATTTGCTTATTTTTGATTGTTCTTGGCATCATTATCGTTTTAATTAATCGCACCGGTGGAGCATTTGCTTATGGACGGTTTATCGTTAGTAAGCTTCATAGCGCAAAAAATGCTGAAATAGCAACAGTGATTATGTCACATCTCTTTTTTGTGGACGATTATTTTGGTAGCTTAACCGTTGGTTCGGTGATGCAACCAATCACCGATCAATTCAAAGTTCCTCGTGTGAAGCTAGCACTTTTGATCAATGCTATCGCAGCGCCACTGGCGGTTTTATCTCCCATTTCAAGTTGGTCGGCCGATATTGTGATGCAGTTACGTCAATCAGGCATTTCAACAGTTGCTCACGAAGGGACATTGTTTCTAGCAGATCCATTTTGCGTTTATTTAGTTTCAATTGCTTTTCTTGCGTATGCCTATCTCATGCTCACCTCTATCTGGCTGGCAGTAAAAACAAAAATTCCTTATGGTGTTGTTGCACAACATGAGCAAGAAGCTCAGAGAACGGGAAATCTTTTTGGTGGTAAAATTCCTGTGGCAGGCTCTATAAAAGTTGCTGACAAAGAGCAGATCGCAACAAGTACAGTATGGGACTTTTTACTACCACTCGCAACACTTTTTGTCGCGGTGTTTGTGGGCATAATTGTACTTGGCTTTGGTCGCATTCCAATTGCTTTGTTTATTGGAAGTTGTTGCTCTTTATTTGTTGCGCTCATTTATTTCTTCATTCGCAAAAAGCTTGCGATTTCAAGCCTGCCCTCGCTTGTTTACGAAGGTGCCATGCTGATGCTTCCATCGATTATGGTTTTAGTTCTTATTTGGACCTTGAGCGCTCTTTTGAAAAATGATCTTCAAACGGGAAAATATCTCGCTTCAGTACTTATTGACCATATGAATATTGCAGTATTCCCCGCCATGTTTTTTATGCTTGCAACACTTATTTCTGCAACTATGGGTTCTGCATGGGGTACCATTGGGCTCCTTATTCCTATTGCTGTGCCTATGTTGACATCATTTTATTCTGGTTTTGGCATGCTTACGCCCGACCAAGCTTTGGTTCTTTTTCCATTAGTAGCCGCTATTGTTTCTGGCGCTGTCGCAGGAAACCATCTTTCTCCTATTGCTGACATTATGGTTTTGTCTTCTGCCAGCGCAGGTGCGTATCATTTTGATTTGGTAAAAGCTCAAATGGCATTTGCTATTCCGGTTATCATCGCATCTATTATTTCATTTTTATTTTCCGGTTTTATCATTCAACAGTGTGGGATATTCATGACCGCTTGTACATCGCTTGTAGTAGGAAATGTAGTAGTTGTTGCAATTCATATCCTTCGATTATTTTGTCATAACAGATCCAATATTGCTGATAAATAAAAAACGCTGTTTTTATTAGGCTTATTATTATAAAATAGAGCCAATTTTTGCCTTTGGGTACGATGATTGGTTCTGTATTTTGTGCAAGATACATGGCAACAATGCTGATTTGTCAATACAGTAACTTGTCAGCATGATTCAAAAAATAAAAACGCTCTTATTTGCAAAGTATAGTTAGGGTTGATCTGATAATAGAACTCTCAAAAAAGAACTTTTTGAGAGTTCTGCTATTTTTGTCTTACAAATTTTATGGAGGTTGGGAGATTGTAATGAAATTGAAAATGATATTTTTTGTTGTGGGAACAGTACTTTTAGCCTTGCATGCGGTGAATGCCATGCGCTTATACCAAACGCTTAGTTATGATCATACTCGTTTTGTTTCTTCGGTATGCTTTTCACCTAATGGCAAGATACTTGCAACGGGATCATATGACAAAACTGTTAAAATTTGGCAATTGATGAATAGTAAATGGGTTTGTGTTCAGACTCTTGATGCGGAAGTTGACGGGCATAGAGATTGTGTTAATTCAGTATGTTTTTCACCAGATGGTCAAGCGCTTGCAACGGGGTCCGCTGATAGTACTGTTAAAATTTGGCATTTAGGAAGAGATAGTACATGGGCGTGTGTTCAAAAGCTTAATGCAGAAGTTGGTGGGCATAGAGATTATGTTAATTCAATATGTTTTTCATCAGACGGT
>CAYSDC010000070.1:0-7656 GCA_964429765.1 uncultured Pseudomonadota bacterium | reverse complement strand
TTAATACAGCCAGCCGCAATACTTGACAAAACGACCGAAATTGTTGTTGAAAATCAAAAAGACAAATCACAAACTACTATCAAAGCTGATGGTCTTTTTGTTGCTATCGGGTTTAATCCAAACACTCAACTCTTTAAAGACCAGCTTGAAGTTGATCAATATGGGTACTTAGTCCTCAAGGGACATACACAAACAAGCAAAGAAGGTATTTTTGCAGCAGGCGATGTTGCTGACTTTTTATACCGACAGGCGATCACATCGGCTGGCATGGGATGCATGGCTGCTCTTGATGAACAGAGTTATCTATCACAAAAAGAATGTGACTAGCATATTAATGCACAAGCATGCAGATCAATGTCTGCATGCTTGTTATATGCCATTTACAAATTTTTAGTAACATCTTTCATAAGCTCATTCATTGGTCGCTTACTCAAAATTCCTGAAGCATTTTTATGCCCACCCCCGCCAAAGCGAGATGCTATCTGATTTACATCGCTTTCCTTAGAACGCAAAGAAACTTTGGTTTCTCCAGATTCCATTTCATAGAAAACGAGCGTAATATCAACGCCACTAATTTCCCATAAAAAATTACTAAATCCTATCAGCGATGTAAGCGTTACATGATGGGTTGTAAGATCTTCTTGTGTAATGCCAACCCAAGCAGCTTTTCCGCTTGGTGAAATCTGTACACGCAATAAAATCTCACCCCATAAGGTAATAACCTCTGGGCTCTTGTTCGAAAGCAATTCTGTCTTAAGTTCAAACAGATTTGCACCATGGTCAATAAGCTCGCCTGCAACACGCAATGTTTTTGAAGTTGTTGCTTGTGTGTGAAATACCTGACTGTCATATAATATGCCGATCATCAAGCATTCAGCGACATGAGCATCAATGACTGCTTTATCCCAAATGCATAGAAGATCGTACAAGAGCTCACAGGTGCTTGAAACCGTTGTATCGACAATATTGCAAATACCTTGTAACCGATTGCTCACATGATGATCAATGTTGATTAAAGGAATTATTCGAAATACATCGGGATAATAAAGCCTATCATAATTAGCAGTATCACACGCTATAAGCAAGTCAGGAACTTGCTTGTGATGCCCAATTAAAATATTAGAAGGAGATCGCTTAAGTGGAAACTCTGGCGTATCAAGATAGATAGCCTCAATCTGCTTACCCATTTTTTCTAATACAGATGAAAGAGCAGCGCAAGCGGATATTCCATCAGCATCCGGTTTGCGGTGAGTAAGTAACGTAATTTTTTGTGCTTGCTGTATCAACATCCATGCTTGTGATATTGCCGCCTGAATTTGGTCAATTCTAGTTTCCATAAAACTCTTTCTCTCTTGTGTCATGTGCACTACAATTTATCAAAAATTCTATCGATTTTATCATCACGTTTTCCAGAAAAGAAATTTTCCACATGAAGGCTCGAGTTTCCTCCAAACAATGACACATGTCAATAGCTCTGCAGCTCTACTAGCTAAAATAATAACAATACGTCAATAAAAACAGGCTAGAATGATTCAGCCATAAAATTTTTATTAAATATAAATATACTATTTTTTCAGTATATGAACATATTGCAAAAAACGCGCTTAATACTCTGTTGTTATTTTTTTCATACTGCATATTTATCGCATACTGCACTTCACCAGGAATGTCCTCTAAGTCAATCTTTTGAAAAGAAATAGAAATAATTTTCGTTATATTTTTTTTCACTCAACCAAGTACAAGCTGAATAATTAATACGTGTTTGACAATCTGCTTATAATCACGTATTCTCAAATAATCCACAATTAAATTGCAAATTCAACATACGCCCAAAACATCTAAAAATTCTAAAGACTATCTGCATAGAAAAAATGAGTGTGGATTGCAACAAATCATCACGTATATTCTTAACTAAAAAGAATGATGAAAGGGTAATAAAAAGAGATCGGTAATGAGGTAATTTTCTTACACTGTAAGAAATGTAATAAAAAAATTGCAATTAAAGCTATATAGAAGGGTCAAGGCAATGATTACTGGTATTGAACAATCTCGGAAAAAAAGTGAAATCAGCATAGGCAAAATAAGAAACTATAATGAAGTTGTTGATCACCTTTCTTCGCTTAAACCATCTGAGTACAGTGAACAAGCGCTTGTACGGATGAAAGAGCTTGATAAGTGTTTTGATAACATTACGTCAAAAATTGACGTCATTCTAGTTGGTGGAACAAATGGTAAAAGTTCAACCATTCATTTTGCTGCAAAGTTACTTAAAGAAGAAGGTTTCAAGGTTGGTGCTGTTTTTTCAAGCCATCTCCTTACCTACAACGAACGCTTGATCGTTGACTTCCAACAAGTTTCCAACAAATCATTTGCCGATATTGTTAATGAAGTAATTAATGTTGCAGATATGAACAATATCAAAGCAACGGCTTTTGAAATCATGCTCATTTCAGCATTACGTCATTTCGTCGCAGAAAATGTCACTGTAGCACTTCTAGAAGTTTGTTATGGTGGAAAATATGACGCTACTACAATCTTCAATCCAAAAATTGCTGCAATAACTCGTATTGCTGAAGATTCTAAGGGCTTGCTTGGCGAAGACCTTGATAAAGTTTCATTTGAAATGCTTGAAATTTGCAAACCTGGAACATGGTTTATTTCAGCAGAACAAAGCAAGCTTAGACTTCAAAAAATGAAAACATGGTGCGAAGACCGCACCGTAAAATGGGCTATGCCTATCAGAAAACTTGCGTCACTTCCTTACATTTACGAACAACTCTATGGAAGAATTGCTTCACTTGGTGAACGCATTGCACAAATTTATGTTGAAGATATTAAAGGAAAATTCTCTCCTTTCTTACGCGGCAATTTATTAGCAACTCAAAAAGGTCAACGCGGCCGTCCAACATTGGAAGCAAAGCGTCATGCTGAATTGAATCCAATCAAAACACTTAAAAGCTTTTGGAATGAACAGTTTGATCTTCTAAAAGGTCGTTTTGAAAATCTTGATAAAGAGAAACCATCAATTTTGCTTGATAATGCAAATAACCTTGATGCATTTACCAATCTGTTCTTGGGCATTCGCTTGCTTCACTACCAAAAACCACTCAAAGGCTTAGCCATGGTTATTGGATTGAGCAAAACAACAAATGCACTTGAAGCTATCAAGTTAATTCGCTATTTATTGAAAAAAGTAAGCGGACATATCTTCTTTGTTCCTCTTCCGGATAAAGATATTGCATCACATGATGTTCAAGATCTTGCTCTCATGGCAAAAGAACTCAACGTCAAAGCAAAAGCATGCCAATCATTTGCTGATGCATTTGAACAAGCAAAGACTGTTGTTGATGAACGAGATGGCCTGATTGCGATTAGTGGATCAACAGAACTTGTCACTGAATACTGGAAACAACGCGGTATCAAAAAGTTCTAATTCTGCTATTTTAATTTTGATTTAAAAAAAAGAGCCACATGTACATGTGGCTCTTTTTAATTGATTATAGATTTGCTCTTATCTTATAGAACGCTACTACGCCCTTTACTCAATTGGTCAGCTTGTCCTTGCATCATCACAAATTCTCGATCAACGGTCTTTAAATAATCGAGTATTTCTTGACCATACTTTGGATGCCTCAATGCTAATTCGATATTCGCCTTAAGCAAGCCCATAGGCGTTCCAATATCATAACGTGTGCCTTGAATTTTATAGGCAAATACTTTTTCACCAGAAAGCAGCAGGGTTTGAATTGCATCGGTCAGTTGAATCTCTCCGCCAATACCCAGTCGCTGCTCTTCAAGAATAGGAAATATTGAGGGTGAAAGAACATAGCGGCCAACAATAGCAAGGTTTGATGGTGCATCGGCAATTGAAGGCTTTTCCACAAGCTCTTTAACTTGGAAAAGATTTGGTGAAAACTGACGCCTAACCGCTATAACACCATAATTTGAAACCTGCTCCATTGGGACTTCTTGCACCGCAACAACATTACATTTTTCTTGCAGCGATACTTGAATAAGTTGCCCCATACAAGCAATGTTATTGTTGATGATGTCATCTGGTAGAAAAACTGCTACCGGCTCTTTGCCTACCAAATGCCGAGCAGTCCACACCGCATGACCAAGACCAAGTGGTTCTCGCTGACGAACGTACGTAAAGTCAGCTGCATTAATAATTTTTGTAATGCCTTCAAGAAGCTCTTCTTTGTGTTTTGCTCTCAAGTGAAGCTCAAGATCAGGCGCTGAATCAAAATGGTCTTCAATACCACTTTTATTTTTACCGGTTACTACGATAAAATGCTTGATTCCGGACTTGATGCCTTCTTCAACGATATACTGAATCGCAGGCTTATCAAGAAGCGGCAGCATCTCTTTTGGCGTTGTTTTTGTTGCTGGCAAAAATCGCGTGCCAAGACCTCCTGCTGGAATTATTGCCTTTGTAATCATTACCAGATCTCCCTATCCAATCTTCTTTTTTTAAAACTGCTCAAGAAATTTCAGCTTCCCTCCATACACATGACGGATGTCATCAATTCCATACGAAAGCATGGCAAGCCGTGTCAGTCCAAACCCAAAAGCAAATCCGGAGTATTCATGTGGATCAATACCACCAGCTCTTAAAACATTGGGATGAATCATGCCGCATGGGAATACTTCAATCCAGGTTGATCGCTTGCATACAGAGCAACCTGATGTACAAAAAACACATCGCATATCAATTTCAATACCAGGTTCAACAAACGGAAAAAATCCTGGTCGAATGCGAATATCAAGTTCATCTTTTTTGAAAAGTGCTTTTAAAAATGCTTGAGCTGTTGCAAATAAATGCGAAAGATTAACATTTTTATCAACATAAAATCCTTCACACTGCATAAACATAAAGTCATGTGAAGCATCAACCGCTTCGTGGCGATACGTTCTTCCTGGCACAATCGCAGCCAGTGGAAGCTCTTTATTTTGCATTGCTCGTACCTGCACATTGGAGGTATGTGTACGCAACAAATGACCTGGTAAATCTGTCCAAAAGGTATCGTACATATCACGGGCGGGATGGTCTTGCGGAATATTGAGCGCTGTAAAGTTATAAAAATCGGTCTCAAGCTCCGGGCCATCAAGAACCTGGTATCCCATTGAAAGAAATATATTTTCAATTTCTTCAATGAAAGGGGTAAATGGATGGAGATGCCCTGCTAAAAGCCCTGTTTTATGAGCAGTCACATCAAAATGCTCTTTTTTAAAATCAGCAGCTTGAGCCGCATGTAGGATGAGCTCCTCTTTACGGGCTTGAATCTGTTGCTCAGCATCTTGCCGCAACTGATTTAAAGCTGGACCGACCTCTTTTTTTTGATCGGTTGATAAATTTTTCAATTCCCCCAAAAGCTCCGCAATAGGCCCTTTTTTCCCTAAAAACTGAACTCTTACCTCCTCAAGCGCCTTTAAATCAGCTACTTGAGCAAGTTTTTTATAAAATTCTTGTCTAACACTGTTGATTGTTTCAATTAAGGCCTGCATACAGGCTCCTTGAGAAGATTCCTGTGAAATTGCCCAAAACACAAATCGCTTGATGTGCTGGGTACGAACTGCTCAAAAGACTAGCACATTTTTGCGTTTTTACCAGCTCTTCGCACTTTTGATGCTCAAAAGGACACTTTTTCTGAAAATATCATTTGTAATAGAAATGAGCCCACTTGCAATATTTAATTTCAATGATAAATTATTAATATAGACACTATCCTTGAGTATTTCAATTAAATGAGGTTATGATGAAATTTTTAAATATAAGATTCTTAGTTACTATCATTACTTTTATTCAGCTGCTCAGTCCAACCGTTTCACTCAAAGCGATGAAACGAAAACCAAACGAAGAAAATATTTCTCAGGGGTCGGCTAAAAAACAAAAAAATGCACATTATCCGGCTGATGAATTTGGTTCTAAAACCGAAAACCTTGGAATACTTGACGCTCTGGTAAAAAAAATAAATCTCCCTCATGATTTTGCAGTTCAAGTCCCATCTTTTGTCGGTATCTCAGACCGAGCAATTAAGGCTTTCTTGGGTACTCAAAATTTTAACCTTCAGGAGCTCTGGGAAAATATTGCTCAGCATTACAGAAAATCGAATAGTTTTGATACTTTCTTACAAGACGCTCAAGCCCTTGGAAAAAATATTTATGATATTTTTGAAAAACTTGCTCAATCAAACAACCTCACTGACTTAGATTTTCTTAATGGTGAAGTAAAAAATTTAATATTTACAATCGCTTCACATTATGGATTAGTCACGGCTCGCAGCTCAGGGCCAGAAGATACTGATACAGTTATGAATGCTGGAGGTAATGATACTAAAGAAGTTGTTCAACCTAACATCAAAGATATTCTCTTGGCTATTGGCTCAGTATTACAATCGTATTTTGGAGCAAAATCATTTGAGCAACGTAATAAAGAGCATGATGATCAGCTATTACAATGTCCTCTGTTATCGATACTCATTCAAGAAGTGGTTGGTGAAATTAATGGCAACTCCGTTGTTTCAGGTGTTGCCTATACACAAGAAAGCCTAGGTGATACTCCAAACATAGCCATGGTTCAAGCGCTCTATGGCCACGGAAAAGCAGTTGTCGACAATGTGTTACCTTGTGACACCTACTATTTAAACTGTTCAACCAATGAAATTAATCGAATTATCATGAAGAAAAAGCACAGGCTTGCTCCAGGCACTGATGCACTTCATCAAACACAAAATGCGCCTTATGCTCAAAAACAAAGTGTGTTGAATGATGACACACTTGAATCTTTGGCGGTTGTTCTGAAAGAAATTCAAAATTATTATCAAAAGCCAATGGATGTTGAGTTTGTTATTAATCAAGAGAAAAAAACAATGTACCTTGTTCAAGCTCGGCCGTGCAAGCGACGAAGTCATCAAAGTATTACACCCACCTACTTTTCATCTCACGTACTTGAACAATGCAACCCTTCAACTATTATTTCTTGCTCAAAAGTGAATTACGTTGATGGCGTTGTGCGTTGTATTAACAATTCACATCAGATTATCGCAGCAACAACACTAAATGATGCGCTTGATCTCTTTTTGCACGATAAAAAATATGAAAATGCAGTGGTCGCTATCGTGCAAGGTAACGCAGAGCTTTTATCACACGCAGGTGCAACGCTCTCTGGCGCTGGTATTACTATTTTAACTACACCAAACATTAGTCCACTCAAAAAACTTCTTGAACAACCAGTCATAAAGCTCTTTTTTGATCTACAGCAAGGGCTCATCATTAATAGTTCTTGCAACTCATTATTAAATAACAAAACAATCGAAACACTCAAAAAAAACAAACTTATTATCGAAGGGTATTGTAGCCACCCTATTCCAAGTCTTATGACTGTACAAAAAATACATGGTCCTTTTAATAAGCAAGAAGCATCCCATACTTCTGCTGAAAATCTAGAAGAGCTTATTCAAACAATCAAAGAAAGTAATCAAGACATAGCGTATGCATGTTTGAAAAATATTCAGCAGATGATTTTTGAAAAAATTGATGAACTTTATGAACTTTCAAATAACAATACACCAATCCAAATTATAGCAGAAAAAACACTCTCAAAAATGTATCCGCTTGCGCATGAATTCATGCGTATCAGCTCCTTAGTTGAAC
>CAYSDC010000069.1:5154-7805 GCA_964429765.1 uncultured Pseudomonadota bacterium | reverse complement strand
AGTCAAATAAATTCTCTTAAGTTTATTTTGCTTCTTTTTTAAGAATTGATGAAATCGACGTAATGATGCATCATCAACTTCTTTACCAGCAGCGAGTATGTGTGTTGATGTTGTCAAAAAAGTCCACAATCTATTCAAGAAACTGCGCACACCACGAATCGATTCTGTTTGCCATTCGGTATCAAGTTCAGGTGGTCCCATAAAAAGCATGTACATGCGCAAGGTGTCAGAACCGAGCTCTTCGACAATCTCATTAGGGTTAACAACATTACCTTTGGACTTGGACATTTTTTCAACACGTCCGGTAGTTTCAGACTTTTTGCAGACCATTCCTTGATTGAACAGTTGCTTGAACGGCTCATCAAAAGGGAGATGCCCAAGGTCGTAGAGCACTTTGATATAAAATCGTGCATACAAAAGATGCAAGATAGCATGTTCAATACCACCAACGTACAAGTCAACGGGTAGCCAATATTTCATATCTTGATCGTCAAAAATGTTGTCTTCTAGATTTGGATTTGGGTAGCGCAGGAAATACCAGCATGAACCGGCCCACTGAGGCATGGTGTTCGTTTCACGTTTGGCAGGACCATTGCATGAAGGACATGTTGTGTTTACCCATTCATGGATTCCAGCCAGTGGTGACTCGCCGGTGCCCGTTGGTTGGTAGTGTTCAACTTCGGGGAGTTGTATAGGTAGTTGATCTTCTGGTACAGGGACTACACCGCAGGCGGCACAGTGTACCAGTGGAATTGGTTCACCCCAGTAGCGTTGACGTGAGAAAACCCAATCGCGTAATTTGTATGAAACTTTTGGAACAGCATATTTTTGTGCGACGCAATAGTCGATAATTTCTTGTCGACAATCACCTGCTCGTTTGCCCGCGAATGCTGCTGGCTCATGCAAAATTCCCTCTTTCATATCGGTATAACATTCCTCAAATGCCAGTACTCGTCGTGTACGTTCTGGATCATTTGGCGGAGTAAGAACCGCTTTGAGCGGGATGCCGTATTTTTTTGCAAATGCAAAGTCGCGCTCATCGTGTGCTGAACATTTTACAATACCGGTTCCGTAATCTTTAATTGCAAAGCTAGCAACCCAAATAGGAAGATCTCCATTGCCGATTGGATCAACAATATATCGACCGGTAAAAATTCCTTCGGGCTCTATTTCTTCTTTGCCATGTTCCGCTCGTTTGTGAATTAAGTTTTCGCAAAACGCAAGAATTTCTGCTTTATTTGGCACGCCTTCAAGGAGTTCTTGTAAGAATGAATGATCAGGTGCAATAACAACAAATGTATCAGCAGCAAAACTTTCAAAGTGAGCTGAAAACGTTTGTAGTGTTAGGTTGGTATCTTTAACCGGAGCAGTAAACATCAAGCCTTCGCTTTTGCCAATCCAATTGCGCTGCATGAGTTTAACTTTTTCTGGCCATTCTAAGCGATCAAGTCCTTCAAGAAGTTTTTCAGCATAGTTGGTGATACGCAAAATCCATTGACGAACTTTTTTGGGGAGTACCTGTGTTCCGCAACGTTCACAACCGCCATTAACGACTTCTTCGTTTGCAAGACCGGTTAGGCATGATGGGCACCAGTTGATAGGTGTTTCTTCTTCATAAGCAAGCCCAGCCTTGAACATTTGCAAGAAAATCCACTGCGTCCATTTGTAGTACTTTGGATCGGTGGTATCAAGCTCCTTGTCCCAATCATAAATAGCCCCAATTTGTGCAAGTTGTTCTTTGAAGACAGCGATGTTTTTTGCGGTGCCTATTTTTGGCTGAATACCTTTTTTAATTGCATCATTTTCTGCAGGTAAACCAAATGCATCCCAACCCATTGGGTGCAGCACATTGTGTCCTTGAAGTAACTTAATGCGTGCGTATACATCAGAAAGTACGTAGCCTTTCCAGTGCCCTACGTGCAAGCCTGATCCTGAAGGATAAGGGAACATATCTAGGCAATAATACTTTTTTCCAGATCGATTATTTTGCGTTTTAAAGTATGGATTTTTTCTCCAGGCTTCACGCCACTTTGCTTCTATCGCTTTAAATTCATAACTCATAAGAGCGTTCCTTATTGTTTTTAGCTGCATGCAACAAAAAGTTTACTGCTAGCAATTGCTTTTAAGAGTAATTTTACTACATTTTTTTGATTTTACTATTATTCCATTCAGCCTTTATAATAATTTACAATTAATAAATTATTGACTTGCGAGCATTCCATTTTGTAGCATCGAGGTAGGATGTGGAGAACACATTTCTTAGGGGAGGAGCTTCGTGAGAAGCCTCTATGTATATTTTCAGTAAGCAATATATTGCTTCAGGGGGAGATTATGAAGTTGTATTCATCACAAAAATACTGGAAGACTATTTTTGGAAAAGTGCGTCTTTTTTTGATCGTTTCTTTTTTATTCAGTGCTCATCAGTTGAGTGCAAAAACAGATCCGTTGCGAGCAAAGGCTGAGTGGACTATTTTGGTTTATGCTCAAGCAAAAAATAATTTAAGTAACTTGCTCTATTATCGAAAAAGATGGGCTTATTTTGCTTACACAAAGATCAGAAAAAATGAGTATTCGATTATATTGGGAGTTTCCGGGCGGAAAACAAGATAAAAATGAAAAAATTTTCTAAAAATTTCCGCGCATTATTAAGT
>CAYSDC010000069.1:2628-5144 GCA_964429765.1 uncultured Pseudomonadota bacterium | reverse complement strand
TTGCTTATAAAAATTTCAACGATATGGCTGTTATCGGTTCTGGAACAAATCTTAATATTTTAGTTCAATGGTATCAACCTGATCAGCAGGGCGTTTGGCGTTATAAGGTTGAAAAAGGAAAACTCATATTGGATGTTTGTTTGCCCATGAATACCGATGGTAATAAAGCGCATGATTTAGTTGATTCAATGCGCTGGGCCGCCACTAAATATCCCGCGGAAAAGTACTTTTTAATTCTATGGAATCATGGAATTGGAATTGTCGATCCGTTATGGGGGAATCAAAAACCTTGGTCTACAACAAATAAGTTTGCTATCGATCCAAGCATACTTAAGGACAATCCAAAAATTTGTATCAATGGAATAACATGTGATGATCCTTCAGAAGAGATTCTTGTTGATCCTTCTCGTCTTGATGAGCATGAAACGACAACCTTTGCGCAGCTTCATAGAGGTATTCTTTTTAATGAACAAAGCAAAACCTATATGAATAATCAAGTGTTGACTAGTGCTTTATCAGAGATTAAAACATCGGTTCTTAATAACCAGAAGATTAATATTTTAGGAATGGATGCTTGCCTTATGGCAATGCTTGAAGTTGTTTATCAGGCTCGTAATTATGTCGATTATATGGTTGCGTCACAAGAGGTTGAATTAGCCTATGGTTGGAACTATTTAACATTTCTCCAATCATTTGCGGCGGGGAGAGTTTCACCAGCTCAAGCGGCACAATCTGTTGTAACAAGTTATCAATCGCTTTATAAAGATAAGATCCAATTTTATACGCAGTCGGCTATTGACTTATCTTATGTTGATAAGCTCAAGACAAACCTTGATAGTGTGATTCAGCATTTGGGTGTTTGTCAGCGTTTAGATAAAGATTCACTTGTTGATGTTATTAAGCGAGCACGTCGTAATTGTTTGCAATTCAGTGCGACAAGTTATATAGATTTACATTCATTTTTCATCGAGTTAAATAAGAGTGTAGAGCAATTTTTTAATAAGAAATTTTCATCAAATTATGCGGTAACGCAGCTGAAAAATGCTGTAAATACAGCGGTAAGCAGCATTGAGCAAAGCATTATTGCAAATGCGTCAGGAACGTATCTGACACGAGCAAAGGGGCTTTCAATTTATTTTCCAATGAATCATATTGATGGATCGTATCAACATACCGAATTCGCAAAAGATTCATTGTGGTTTAACTTTTTGAAAGAAATTATTTATCAGTGATAAAGGTTAGAAAAATTATTGCCTTTGCGTAACTTCATTCCATACCCTGTAAAGAGTTGAATAGTGGTTTTTTCAATTCTCTAGGAAGGGGAACGTTATGGCGAAGATATTTGGCGATAATAAAAAGCGATTCATTACAGCTGCATGCAGTTTACTTGCGTGCAGCTTCTTATTTTGTATTCAAGCAAAAGAAGTTGAAGTTCAGCAGGACAATCAAATCAATAAGGCTGCTCCAAAAGCATGGACTTTGCTTGCCTATATACAGGCAGATAATAGCTTGGCCGATTTTGCAAGTTACAATATAAATGCTATGCAGCAAGGTATGCTCGATGACACAAATGTTAATATGTTAGTTCAATGGGACCAGCCTGGTAATAATAGATCATGGCGTTATCGGATTGTGCGAGGAGGAAAGATTGAAGACGCTTCTCTGAGTAGCGAAATGGGAGTTAATCCATCGCAAGAAATAGTCGATTCAATGCAATGGGCTGTTAATAGCTATCCAGCAAGCCATTATGGACTCATTTTATGGAATCATGGTTCAGGAATTGAAGATTATTGTCGTTCTCGGTTGAGTGTTTTACTTCAAAAGCATATTCATTCATGGATGTAACTTCCAGGTCTTCCTCACAAAACAATGATTGAAATATCTGATGGTCAACGTGTAATTTTGTATGATGATTCTCAGAATACCTGTTTAACCAATCAGGGCCTTTACACTGCAATGAATGCTATTGCAACAATGCTTGGCAAGAAAATTGATATCATTGGGATGGATGCATGTTTAATGGCAATGGTTGAAGTCTGCTATCAAATTCGTCAATTTGCAGATGTCTTTGTTGGTTCGCAGCAAACAGAGCCTGGAGAAGGGTGGAATTATAGATCGTTTTTGGCGGCGCTTAGCGCAAAACCAAGTTTAGGATCGCTTGGTCTTGCATCATCTATTGTTCAGGCATATAAAGAGTTTTATAAAAACCATCCAGATGCAAAAGACTTTACATTATCTGCAGTTAAAATGAGCACAATTGATGATCTTAAATCATGTGTTGATAATATTGCCGAAGGTATTATAGCCTGCATGAACTATGATTCTGACACGATGTTGGCTATCTTGAAAAAAGCACGCAAGGCCTCAATTGAAATGTATTCCCCAGAATACATTGATATGCATTCATTTTTTACAGCACTTCTTAATCAGTTACAGCGTACAGCTCCAAAATCGGCAAAGTTTTTACAAAATAATCGTCCATCAAGCAAGCCTGTTTCTTCCGAATTTCAACAAGC
>CAYSDC010000069.1:1391-2518 GCA_964429765.1 uncultured Pseudomonadota bacterium | reverse complement strand
AATTTTTACTCAGGAATGCGGAACAGTATTTTTATTGTAATGATTATTTTTTCGCAGTGTAATGCACTCAATACCAAAAATCTGTTTCGTGGAGTCGCTCAATGGTCGGTACTCACCTATATTCAGGGTGATAACAACTTAGATCCTTTTGCTTACTACAATGTAAATGCTATGCAGAAGGGAGTGCGTGCAACAGATCAAGTTCATGCATTAGTTCAGTGGGACCGTCCAAATGATAATAAAACATGGCGATTTCGTATTACTCCTGGTGGGAAAATTGAAGACGAATCGCTCTCCTCAGAAATGGGTTATCACCCAGGACAAGAGCTGGTTGATAGTATGCAATGGGTCGTTAATAAGTATCCAGCGTTATACTATGGACTTATTTTATGGAATCACGGAAGTGGTGTAGAAGATTATAGTCCTGGCGATCGTCAGAAACGACAAAACTACTCAAGCTGGCTTCAATTAGTTGGAACATCGCGTGATCGTCTATCTACGCCAGAAGTAAAAGCTGTTCGTGGTATCATGTATGACGATTCTCAAGGGACTTGTCTAACCAATAATGATTTATCCAACGCTTTGCGTGATATTAAGGGAATTATTGGACGCAACCTTGATCTTTTAGGTATGGATGCTTGCTTAATGGCTATGTTTGAAATTTGTTATGAAATAAGAAACTATGTTGATTATTTTGTGGCATCCCAAGAAGTTGAACCGGGTCAAGGTTGGGAATATACCAGTATGTTTAATGCTTTAACAACGATGCCGACGATGACTCCTGCTCAGCTTGCAAAGGTTATTGTCACCGGATATGGCCGTTACTATCGTAAACGCGGCGATATTCCTGATTTTACCATGTCGGCATTTGATTTGAGTCATGCTGCAGCTCTTGATTCGGCATTAAATCAGATTGTAATAATGTTGAATGAAAGTAAAAAGATTGATCCTCAAGGGATAAAAAGCGCTGTGCGTAAAGCAAGGGCTCGTGTGCTTGAGATGGATGTAAAAGAATATATTGATTTAGCAACCTTTTTTCATGAATTACTCAAGCAACTTGGTGATAAGAGTCGAGAAAAAGATCCTGTTTCTAGAAGGCGTATAGTTTATAATCGGTCAATAAAGCG
>CAYSDC010000069.1:0-1381 GCA_964429765.1 uncultured Pseudomonadota bacterium | reverse complement strand
ACTGATCTGGCGTTTGAGTTGGATGAAAAGCGGTTGCGTAGCGCATTACTTTCTGGAATTGCTCAAATTGATAAACTTATCATTGGAAGTGCCAATGGATTATTGCGAGCCCGAGCTTGCGGTGTTTCAATTTATTACCCTGCAAAGGGAGTTGTGCATAGTTCGTATAAGCAAACTGAGTTTGCTCAAAAAAGTAACTGGCAAAACTTCTTAAGGAATATGCAGGGTAAATGCGTATTGCATCTTGCTCAGTTTTAGGTACCTTAGTAACCCTGCGCCGGCAGGGTTACTTCGATAATGAGGTGCTGTGTATCTTTTTTTGTAAGGAATCTTCATGACCCAAACAAGTGTTACGTCAAACGAGCGACGAATAGATGAAAATATTTTAGTTGTCCCTCGAAAAAATTTTTTTTTAGATGAACCGTTTAACGGATTTTTTGCATGCAATGATTTTGGTGCGTATCAGGATGTTGTTCAGGAACATAAGCAATTTTTGCCTCGCTCAGAAATGGAGCAAAATCCATCATATAAACAAATTATTCCCTATCTTGTTTTTACGTATGACAAAAAGCTTTTTCTTATGCAAAGAGCGGGAACTGCTGGTGAACAGCGACTTAAAAATAAGTATACCCTTGGGATTGGTGGTCATGTTCGCGAAAGCGATATTGCTGGCAAAACAATTTTTGATTGGGCTGTACGTGAATTTCAAGAAGAAATTGAGTATGATGGTTCATTATCAATTCAGCCTCTTGGCCTCATTAATGATGACAGTAATGCTGTTGGGCAAGTACATGTGGGATTTGTATTTTTGCTCAAAGGGGATTCACCCAATATTGCCATACGTTCAGAATTAAAAGAAGGCTCATTGGTATCTTTAGAAGAATGTGCTGGATTTGTAGAAAATATGGAAACATGGAGCCAGCTTGCGTTTGCGTATGTGCAGACCCAAGGGCTATAGAAATTATTCAGAAAATTATAAGGAATACTTGTGGCATCTTTACCAAATGAAATTCGTGATTTTTTAGCGCATGTTGCACTGCAATTACGTATCCAACGTCATGCTTATCTATTGCCGATATGATTGCTACAATTTTTTTTCACATCTTACGTTATGATATTAAGAATCCAAAAAATCGAAATAATGACCGATTCATTCTCTCAAAAGGGCATGCAATTCCCGTTGTCTATGCAGCATACAAACAACTTGGTGTTATAAGCGATCAAGAGCTTTTGGAATTGCGTACGTTTGACTCTCCCCTAGAAGGACATCCAACAGCGCGTTTTGCGTATAATGAAGCTGCGACAGGTTCGCTGGGACAGGGTTTGTCCGTTGGGGTAGGTATGGCGATTAATGCACGAATGGAAAAATTGGACTATCGTA
>CAYSDC010000068.1:447-7817 GCA_964429765.1 uncultured Pseudomonadota bacterium | reverse complement strand
GTGTAAAGCTCTTTATTATCCCAAACATGGTTGCCAGTTGTAACAACAGATGCTCCATGAAGCTTAAAAAAATCAACATTTTTTGCTGAAAGGCCTTTGCCATCTTTCCCCGCATTTTCGCCATTAACAATGACGGCATCAACGCGATTTTTTTCTTTTAATTGTGGGATAAGCTTTTGAAAAACATTCATGCCCGGCTGTCCAACGACATCGCCAATAAACATAAACCGCAACGTATCTGCCATTTCAATTTCCATTTCATCTAAAAATTTTATCGTGCTGCTTGAATAAATCGTTTTTCTCTGATGACATTAACCTTAATTTCTCCAGGGAATGCCATTTCTTCTTCAATACGTTTTGCAAGTTCACGTGCCAATTGTGCCGCTTTTTCATCATCCAAACGATCTTCATCAACTATAACACGAATCTCTCGTCCAGCCTGCAAAGCATAAGCCTTTTTAACGCCTTCAAAACCATTTGAAATATCTTCAAGCTGTTCTAGACGCTTGATGTAGGTTGAAAGTGTCTCTTTTCGAGCTCCAGGGCGAGATGCGGAAATAGCGTCTGCTATGTGGACAATAAATCCATATACAGAAATTGGAGGTACTTCTTCGTGATGACATGCAATAGCATTAACAACAAAAGGCTCTTCACCATATTCTTTGGCTAAGTTGCCTCCAATAATTGCATGAGGCCCTTCAACTTCTGCTGAAACAGCCTTACCAATATCATGAAACAATCCGCCTCGTGCTGCAATTTCTGGATTTAATCCAAGTTCAGATGCAATCATACGAGAAAAATAGGCCACTTCTTTACTGTGTACTAAGTTGTTTTGTGTATAGCTTGTTCTAAAGTAAAGCTTACCCATAAGCTTTATAATTTCAGGATGAACTCCTCGAAATCCAAATTCAAGTACAGTTTGTTGGCCAATCTCTTCGATGCTTGCTTCAAGTTCAGATTCAACTTTCAAGACTGTTTCTTCAATGCGTGTTGGATTGATTCGACCGTCCTGAATGAGTTTATTTAAAGATCGCTTTGCAATTTCGCGCCTGATTGGGTTGAACCCCGAAATAGTAATAATTTCAGGTGTATCGCCGATAACAAACTCCATGCCAGTTGCCATCTCAAGGGCTTTAATATTTCGCCCTTCTTTACCAATAATTCGCCCCTTCATTTCTTCGTTAGGGAGCGTAATAACGCTTGATGAATGCAATGTTACTTGCTCGGACAAATAACGTTGCATACTCGAAGCAAGAATAGAAACGGACTTTTCTTTAGCTGTTTCACGAGTCTCTTCTTCAACTTTAGCAACCCATTTCTGGTTAGCGAGTTTTACCTCTTTTTCAAGAGATTCAAAAAGAACACGCTTTGCATCTTCTTGCTTCATGCCGCTTATGCGCTCAAGCTTAGCCACCAAATCGGTATACAGACGTTTAATCTTTGCTTCATCTGCTGCAACTTGATCAATTCTTCGGGAGGCATCACGTTCTTTTTGTTGCAACTCTTTACGAAGATCATCCAACATCGATTCACGATGTTCCAAAGCATCTTCTTTTTTCTGAAATTTTGACTGCAGTTGTTGAAGCTCAACGCGCCCTTTTTTAACTTCAAGGTCAGCTTCGCTTCTTTTTTTATAAAGCTCATTTTTTAAATCAACCTGAGCGTCGCGGCGCTTTCGATCGATTTCTTCTTCTGCTCGTCTCAGAAGATCTTGAGCAGCTAATTTGGTTTGCAAGAGTTGACGTTTTTGTAAAAAAACATACGAAAGAATTAAAAAGCTTCCAGCAAAAGCCCCTATTCCCACGTATGTACATTCAATGAATCCAATCATACGTTTTCACTTTCTTCAAATAAATAAAGGTCCACGCTGTATACGTAGACGCAAATTAAGTTTTACACACATTTGTGTGATGAAAGGGAACAGGTAACATGAAAGAGCTGGCGCAACCTTTTAATAGAACAAGGTTTTTAGAAACGCCTTACTCAGAACAATGAATTAATAATATCATCCTAGCATTACAAAACCACACAAGAAATAAAGTACAGGGTCATAAGGGTTCAAGCTCATCGCTGAGTAAACTACTTAAACCAACTGCCTTTTGTTGCCAAGATTCTAAGAGGCGTATTTTTTTTTGTAGATCAACAGCAAGCTGTAAGGCTACGACAACAGCAACTTTTTCTTCGTTCAAGTTTGATTGAGCGGTCTTATTATTCATAAGCTGATCTACAAGCTGTGCAGCTTGTATGATATCATCATTATCGTCCTGGTCAGTCGCAATGCAGTATTGCTTGCCCATAATTGATATTTTTAAACTCTTTTGCATATCTCATCACTCTCAATGAGCTTTCTCTAATGAATTAATACTTTCAAGCAAGGCCTCAATCGTTTCCTTAATTACAGACTTCTCTGTTTCGAGCGATTGACTCAACGTTGACTCTTTCATTAAAGACGCTTCAAATTGGCGATTTTGGTCTTTTAAAAGAGAAATTTCTTTTTTTAGCGTTTCTATTTGTGTGTAAAGTTCTCTATTCCTATCAAGGACATGGAGAACTTTACGTTCGAGCTCTTCCAAGCACTCCATTTTCATCCCTTTTTCTCACAAGAAACAATATTATGTACCATACACGTGGTTTTATAATATCGATCTGTGTAAAAGGATAGCAATACTTTTATTTTTTTGTCAGGTTTACAAGGCTTGTAAATGCTTCTGGCTCAAAAATAGCAAGTTGGCTGAGCATCTTTCTGTTCAAGTCTACTTGAGCAGTTTTTAATTGATGCATAAATGAACTGTAAGAAGTTCCTTGCATCTTGCAAGCAGCGCCAATTCGGCTGATAAACAAAGAGCGGAAATCTCTTTTACAATGTTTGCGCCCAATATACGCATAGCGTAATGCACGCATCAATGTTTCTTTTGCGCGTTTGAAGACGTTCTTACGTTGTCCCCAAAAACCTTTAGCTTGTTTTAAAACTTTTCTATGGCGTGCTTTGGCGGCCGGACCACCCTTGACTCTTGACATGGTTTTTACCTTCGATAACTAAAATCTAAACAATTAATATGGCATCAAAATAGCAAAATTTTTCATGTGCGATTCATGAATAAATGTTCCTTGACGCAGATCACGAACCTTATTGGCGCTTTTAGCCCAAGAATGGTGACGTCGAAATGCTCGCGCACGCTTAATTTTGCCTGTACTTGTTTTTGAGAATCTTTTCTTTGAGGCTGAGTGTGTTTTCATTTTTGGCATAATAATAACCCTTAAATTAATTAAAGAAGAAAATTACTGACGAACATAATAGATTTTTGACCAAAAGGCCCCAGATCTACTGTCTTTTTCTTCTACAAGCGCTCCAACATTTCGTTCTGTTAGATCACGACTAATACGTTCAAAAAGTCTCACCCCAAGGTCGTCCATCATCGTGATTTCTCGGCCTTTGAATTGGAGTGTAAACTTTACTTTTTTTCCATCAATGAAAAATTGTGCGGCTTGATTAAGCTTTGTATTATAATCCTGATCACCAATATTTGGTCTGAGTTTCATCTCTTTGATCTGAATTATTTTTTGGTGTTTTTTTGATTCGCCTACTTGTTTTTTGCGTTCATATAGGAACTTACCGAAGTCCATAATTTTAGCAACAACAACGGAATCTTTTTCACCAACTTGTACAAGATCCTGCCCAGCTTCCTGAGCGCGAATCAACGCTTGTCCCTTTGAAAGGACGCCTAAATTTTCACCTGCAGCATCAATAACCATAATCTTGTCTGCTTTAATAAGCTCATTGACCGGGTATTTTGAATTTGCTGTATCACGATTATTTTTATCTTTATGAGCAGATTTTGGTATCACTTCTATCCTAATCTCCTAGAAGCTGGCTTTGTTTTTCACGAACTAACACTCTAATTTTATCGAATAACGCCGCGTCTTCTTTTAAGCAAGCAACTGTATTTTCTCGTCCTTGACCAAGTTTATCTTCACCAAAGTTAAACCAGGCCCCAGCTTGCTGAATAACGCCAAGTCCAAGAGCCGCATCAAGCAGATCAAGACTTCGGCTAATTCCCTCACCATAAACTAAATCAACTTCGACACGTTTAAATGGTGGTGCAAGTTTATTTTTAACAACCTTAATTAAAACGCGGTTGCCAAATGGTTTATCATTTTTTTTCAACGTTGCAATACGTCGAATATCCAAGCGAACCGACGCATAAAACTTAAGCGCTTTTCCGCCCGACGTTGTCTCTTTATCACCAAAAGCCATAGAGTTTATTTTGTCACGAATCTGATTAATAAAAATCATCGTAACATTCGACTTATGAACAATCGGTGTTAATTTTCTCAATGCTTGCGACATTAATCGAGCTTGAAGTCCAACATGAACATCGCCCATGTCACCATCAAGTTCGGTCTTTGGAACAAGTGCAGCAACAGAGTCAATAACAATCACATCAACTGCTCCGGAGCGAATGAGCATCTCAGCAATATCAAGTGCTTGCTCGCCGTTATCCGGTTGAGAGATAATTAAGTCATCTGTATTGATGCCAATTTTTTTTGCATAAACAGGATCAAGTGCATGTTCAGCATCAATAAAAGCACAAATTCCACCAGCTTTCTGGGCTTCAGCAATAACATGAAGCGTCAATGTTGTTTTCCCAGAAGCTTCAGGTCCATAAATTTCAACGACACGACCTCGCGGAAATCCACCAATTCCAAGTGCATAATCGATTTGCACAGAACCACTTGAAATTGTTTCAATTGGTGCGCTACCTTTTTGCCCTAAGAGCATCACAGCGCCTTTACCAAATTGTTTATCAATTTGAGCAAAAGCAACTTCAAGAACTTTGAGCTTTTCAAGCGACGGTCTAAGCACGGATGCCCCCGAAACAAGTGGCTTCTGATCGTTCAGTTCCAGCTTGATCGGTGTTGGTATTTTATCAAGATTTTTATCAGTAGTTTTTACCATTAAACATCTTTCGCTTTATATCTGTTAATTCCAAGAAGTTGCTCGTCAAACTCTATTTTAGCATTTCTATACAAAGATGCAATAAACGCATTTGATATATGCGCTGAGTCTTTCATTTTCTCTTTTTTAATAATTTTTGCGCGTCCTTGCTCAAATGATTCATCCTGAGAAGGTACTACCTCATCAACTTGAGCAACTAAATGCTCATTTTTATGAACATAGGTAAGCACCTGAGCTGGAGCGGTGAGAACAAAAAGTCGCTGTTTGAGACCTGCAATATGCTTAAGCTTGCTTATATCGGTACCCTTATTGCTGCCTAAACCAACTAGGCCAGTTTCAACAAGTTGAGCATCCAATCTATCTGCAAGTTCTTGAGCAGTTGCAGTTTTGTTCAAGAGTGCTGTTTTTGCCTCGCGTAAAGCTGCTTTCAAGAGGTCTTGTCCTCGTTCATTATAGAAGGCACCGGTAACCTCATCTTTTACATCATTAAATGAAGGAATTTCACTGGCTTGAGTGGCTGTTACCTGAAAGAGAACAAAATTTTCTTCGTGGGGTATAAATCCATATGTTGTGCGGTTCTTCCCAAGGATTCGCTTAGCCAGTTCAGCTTCAACTGTTTTTTCACTTGAATCTTGTTCTGAAAGCCAGTCAGTTTCTTTTTCTTTAAGGTGATTTGTTCGCACAAAATCTTCAAGAGCAGATTCATCAGTTTTTGCTGTTCGAACAAGCATTTCTAGGTCGCTTTTAAGCTTGCTTAATGAGCGACGAGCTTTGAGTGTTTTGACAATCTCATCTCTAACAACGTCTAAAGGTTTTTCTGCTGCAGGAATACGATCAATGAGCTTAAGAATTACATAACCTTTAGAGGTTCGAACAACAGCTGAAAGATCCCCGACTGTTTTTAATCGGAAGGCCGCTTGTTCAAGATCTGATTCATGTTCACCACGTCCAGAAATAGTGAGTTCGGCTTTGCCTTTTAAATTACTGTGTTTCTTTAGAACGGCGTCAAAATCGGCAGGTGTTTTTTTGAGTTGAGCAAGAATCTCTTTGGCTTGATCAAAAACTTTTGTACGATTTTCTTGAGTTGCTTCTAAAAATATTCGTTTAACCGTTACGGTTGGAGGGATACGAAACATTTCAGATTTATTACGTTCATAAAAACGTAGAATGGTTTCTTCATCAATTTGACTTGATCTGTCATAAGTCTTGCTATCAACAGTCCAATAACGAACTTTGCGGCGTTCAGGAATTCGGTATGATTCTTTGTGGCGTTGGTAGAAAAGTTCGAGCTCTTTTTGTTCAGCAGATTTTGCGCGAGCTTTTTTAATAAAATCATTCGCATCAAAGACTAAAATCGAAAAACTTTTTTGTCCGTTTTTTTCTTCAAAAGCGGCACGCAATTCATGCTCAGGTACATAGTCAAAAGTTTTAATAAAATTGAGTATCAAATTGCGCTTGAGAGACTCTTCTTTTTCTTCTTCAAATTGAGCGGGAGTTATTCCAAGGCGTTTGATATAACCTTGGTAAACATCCATGTTTAAAACGCCTTGATCGTTAACGACTCCAGGAGGAAACATTTTGACCAATTCATCTTTAAACCAAAGTTGATCAAGCTGAGGTGAAACGCTTATTTTTATTTGATCAATGAGTGCATCATGAACGCATTGTTCTTGAGCAAGTTGTTCTGGTGAACGACCACCAAGCATGCCTGCAATAAACAGCTCGCTTGATATTCCATATTGACGGGCATAATTTTTAACGTTTTCAATACGAGAATAAACATCGGATAGTGATCTTCGATATTGACTAAAGAAAATCTTAGAGCCATTAACTTTACCGATAGCTACTTCGCTTCCCGGACTACTAAAAAAAACTCCGTAAATACCACTTACAGCAAGAGAGACAAAAACAACCCACAGAATTGGGTACCATTTTCGAATTTCTTTTCTAAACAAATATATCATGTAAAATCCCTTCCTTTTCGAAGCTTCTTTTTATGGTTGCTTAACACGATTGAAGTTTACCCCAGATTATCTATTTTTCCAAGGTCGCTGAAGGTCAAAATGATCCATATTGCTCGAAACGCTGATCAGATCGATCAAAATAAAAACTCAAACAAATTTTCAATAAGCAAAAGCTTTTAGGTCGACCCCTTTGTTTTACATGCGCACACAAATTCTTGCGTTAAAGGCAGAATAATTTCACGCATAATGTTTTTTTTAACATCATATTTCTATTGATCATTGCCAATATCTATTCGCTAAATAATTATGTGCAATAGAAATATGTCTCATTTTGTGCCAGGAGTATGCGCTGAAAAGGAATGCCAGAGTTTTTTGAGCATGGCAATATCAGCATGTGATGGTTGCTCTGCAAGTGAAATGACTTTATAAGAAAAATATTTGTTTGAGTC
>CAYSDC010000068.1:0-285 GCA_964429765.1 uncultured Pseudomonadota bacterium | reverse complement strand
GGTTGATGGTTCAAGCGAAATAAAGAGGGGTCTTATTGCCGGATTAAAGATTGGTTTGTAGCAAGAGGGTTTAACGCCTGTTGTTTCCCAGATAGTTAGAGCTCGATTAATTCGATAAAGATCGTTGGGATGAATAGCTAATGCTCGTTCGGGATCTATCTGATAAAGTTCATCCCACTTAGAAGAATGTTCTTGAGGTATATTTTCTCCTAAGTGGGCATTATTTTTTTCTTTTTTTGACTCTGGAAGATCTTGCGCTGGAAAAAAAAGCGACTTGAGATAAAA
>CAYSDC010000067.1:7534-7846 GCA_964429765.1 uncultured Pseudomonadota bacterium | reverse complement strand
ATAAAGATAAAACCGTAGTGGTAGTTGGCGGTGGAGATGCTGCTATTGTTGAAGCTGGCTATCTTGCAAATATTGCCAAAGAGGTGCATCTGCTTATTCGTAAGGATCTTTTCCGAACTAAGGATATTAAGGCGCGTGATCGGGCGTTACATAAAGAAAATGTGAAAGTCCTGTTCAACACTCAAGCAAAAGAGATTTTGGGTGATGGCGATAAAGTAACTCAAGTGGTTATCGAAAATAACAAAACGAATGAGCGTAAAGTGCTTGATGTTGATGGCTTCTTTCTTGCCATTGGATCGCAGCCAAAAACTT
>CAYSDC010000067.1:904-7453 GCA_964429765.1 uncultured Pseudomonadota bacterium | reverse complement strand
CAGTTTTTGCACATCAACTTGAACTTGATCAGCGTGGATTTATCGCATTAAAAGAGCATCAAGCAACATCTAAACCGGGTGTTTTTGCTGCAGGTGATGTGAGTGACCCTCTCTTTGTTCAGGCTATTACTTCTGCTGGCCAAGGCTGCATGGCCGCCTTGCAAGCAAAAAAGTTTTTAGAAGAGGTTGGCTTTGAGGTGGTGTTTCAAGAGAAAAATGTACAAGAGGAAAGTCTTCATAAAGAGGAGCCTACCGTTACCTCTCAACGTGTAATGCGACAGGATGAGCAAAGTAGTGAGCATAAGCATTATGGTGTGTATGAGCCAAAAGATTTACGTGAATTTACTCAATTAACTGCTCGTGAGCAGCTTCCATCTGTTATCGACCTCTATGCCACATGGTGCATGCCTTGCAAGCGCATGGCGCCAATATTTGATGATCTTGCTAAGCTTTATAAAGATAAGGTCAATTTTATTAAGATAAATGTTAGTACAAGTGTTCCTAGTGCCGATTCGCTTATAAAAATGTTGCGCGGTAAAGAGGTTCGTTCTGTTCCGACGTTTTTATTTGTAAAGGGTGGTAAAGAGGTTGGACGGATCAGTGGCATGTGCACGGCACAACAGCTTAAGCAAGAGATTGATGGAGTATTACTGACAAGATAATAATCAGGAGTAGTAATGAACAAAATTTTTAATCATTTTATTCGTGCCGGTATTATTGTTTGTTGCGCTGTATACAGTGTGCAAGCAAGCGAACAAGAAGGAGCGAATAAAAAGTTACATATTTCAAATTTGAATCGTAATGTTCAACCAATATCGGTAATAATTTTTGGTGGAGGGCTTTCAGGTCTTGCAGCTGCATCATGTTTTACAGAAAACGGAGTTTCATGCATGGTTATTCAAGGCCCTGCACCTGAAGGTGCATTGATGAAAGCAAGGACTGTGAGAAATTGGCCAGGTAAGCCAGGAGCTGTAGGTTCTGATATTATTGATGAAATCAGCAGTCATGTTGAAGCAAATAAAATTCCTATTCTTGACGAAGAAGTGATTAATGTTGACTTTTCATCCTGGCCTTACCGAGTTGTAACTCAGCGTTTTGATGATGGAACCATTGTCGAACGAACTGCATTGAGTTGTATTATCGCTACCGGTTCTGAGCCAAATCTACTGAATATTCCAGGCGAGAATGAATATTTTGGTAAAGGGGTTTGTACGTGCGTTTGGTGTGATGGTCCATTGTATAAAAATAAAAAAGTGGTAGTTGTTGGGAGTGGGCAGCATGCTATTTTTGAAGCAACACATTTAGCAAGCATTGCTCGAGAGGTTGTGATTGTTGCGCGAGAAGATCGCCTTATAGCTCGAGACCCGCAAGAGTTAGACCGTTTGTTAGCACGATCGAATGTTAAGGTTATTTTTAATAGTGATGCGCAAGAAGTTAAGGGAGACGACAACGGAGTAACTCAGTTGGTTATGCGCAATAATAAAACCGGTTTGCAATCGACTATTGATGTTGATGGAATATTTTTAGCAATTGGTTCTCGGCCAAAAACTTCTCTTTTTAAAGACCAAATAAAACTTAATGAACGCGGAACGATTGAACTTGGCATAAATCAGGCCACATCACAAGAGGGTGTGTATGCTGCCGGTGAAGTTTGTGCAAGTAAGTTTTCATCAGCAATAGCTTGCGCAGGACAAGGTTGCATTGCAGCTTTACAAGCAAAAAGCTTTCTTGAAGATGTCGGACTGCCGTTTTCCAATCAAAAGCATTGGGGCTATAACACTCGAAGCGATTTGGGTTCATATCAAGATTCTCTTGTTAGTGATGAATCCGACATAAATGAGTATCGAGCTGCACGTGAAATTTACACACAAGATGATTTTAAAAAGCTTGTACTTGATTCGCCTTTACCATTGGTTATTGATTTTTATTCCCCAGCTTGTTATTCGTGCAAGCGCATGATGCCTATCTTTGAAGATCTTATGAAGGGATATGATGGTAAGGTAAACTTCATTAAAGTGAGTATTTCCAATACTGATATAGAAACCGACTTGATTATAAAAAAACTTCAAGGAACTGAAATTAAAAGTGTACCAACGTTCGTATTGGTGCGTAAGGGTAAAGAGATTACTCGTCTTGCGGGTATTCTTACGCGTGATCAGCTTAAGCAAAAAATTGATCAAATTTTTCATCTGTAAAGAATGAAACAGGTCGCAGAAGATTTTCTGTGACCTGTTATAACAAAGTATTTTTCTGAACGATTTATTCACGTGAACAAAAAAAATTAAATCGACTGATAATTTATTTCAATCATACATTTTTTTAGAGAAACGAGGCATGCCGGGGGCTTTTTGCAATCAGCAGAATCTATTCTTTTTGTTGATATTATTGAGAATGGTGGTACCATTAATCTTGCAATTTCGAAACCGTGGGTCATCTTAGCATGAACATGGCGAAATGGCGATCTAGATTTGATTATTGGGTTGGGGTACCGTGGGAAAAATATTACGCAGTGGGTGTTTATCGCTTCAAGCGATATGCATCACTCTTATTCTCTGGTGTGTGGTTGTTGAAGCTCAACAGCCCGCACCGGAAATTCTTGATCATTTTATCGATGAAAAACAGCTTGAACAGATTCTTCAACCAGCCATGCTCGCCAAGTATTGCTCTGATTAGTATATCGATCTGCTTATAAACAGAGAGCATTATAAGCGAATGCAGCAAGAAAATTTTAATGAACAACTTCTTGCACGTCTTCCATTTATTCCAAATATTGAACTTGGGTTGTATGCAAAAGACCTCATGAAGGGTGGATTTCTTGCCGGTGACTGGATGATTGAATGGCTACTCTACAAGTGGTGTCATTCTTATGTGATTGACCTTATGTTTGATCATGTAGCCCAGCGTTGCGATGACTATCTCAATATTCTACAGTTAGTAGGTGAGGGTAAAGTTGCAGCAGATCAGTTGAGTAAAAAGTTACAAGAAATTGGTCCACATGAGACTAAGAGCTTTATTAAAAGAGCTTTGCCTTTGCTGGATAAAAATCTTATGGCTATGATGGCAGTTGTAGTTTCGCAATCAATACTTTGGAGCAAAAAGTCATTATGTCTTGTTGAAGAGCCAAGTTTAGCTGCTTTGTTTAAAATGCCAGAAGCAAAAAATAATAAACCAATAAGTTTTTTTTCATTTGTTGAGCGACATCCAATTCTTTCTATGCCTCTGTATCCTATGCGTGGTGGTATCATGACGAATATTAATATAGCATTTAAAGCGTGGGGCTTGCTTCCGGAATGGAACGATGCCTGGTACATAACGCTTGGTACCCAAATTTCATATATGCTTCTTTTTATCAATCGTACGTATACAACCAAATTTTTAACAAGTTGGATTAGGTGGGCAACGCAGTCAAGCGATATTTTTCGCACGTTATTGAGTACCTATAAAGCATCACTTCTTGATGAATCAATAACTGAGCAAGGCCGCATGCAGATTAAAGAGATGTTGAGGCGTTATATCATGCAAGGACATACGCTTTCATTTATTGAGTGGATGACACTTAAAATTTTTTGGTATGGAACATGGCAGACGGTAGTAAATTGTACTTTAGCGCTTCCTGCTTGGATAAAAATTGGAAAAGGTGCTTATGCCCTTTATAGAACAGTTAATGATGACGTTGGGCTCGGTCATGCATTGGAGATAGTATGAAGATTTTAACACCACTCGCGTTTATAGCGACATCTCTTATCCCATCATGTGCGCTTGCAGATCAACCGATGCTCTTTAATATTGGTGGTGTTCAATTTTCACCGGAATCTGCAACAAAAATGGTTGCCGGTTCAGTTCAAGTAATTAATGAAATAGCACAACGCAAGCGCGAAAAAATTGAAAAAGATCTTGCTCTCATAACACAAGAACGTGCTACTCTTGGAGCAAAAAGAGATTCGTATAACATTGGGCAAGCTGAATATGAACAGCATATTAAAGCACTTGATCAAAAAGCTGCACGTCTTGAGCGTTGCCTTGAAAATTCTGAAAAAGCTGGAGAGCATGCTGCTGCAACGGTGCAAAATGCGATGCTTGCTGGATGGAATACTTTTCTTGATGTTCGACGTGATGAAGCAACGCGTAAAACGCAAATTGCTGTTGCAGGCGTCAACAAAGCCATTGAAAATGAAGGTGCTTTGCAGCGGCTTGAGTTTTTATCCAAAAAAATGACCGAACCTGAAACACTTATTCGTGTTGGAGGTTTTATGGTCGCTACTTCATGTGGAATAGTTGGCAGTTATTATGGCTTGCGTTTGCTCGCGCGTCATATTCAATCGCTTATGGGCATGCCAACGCTTGTCCGAGAATCATCGCACAAGTCGGCTATGGGCTATTGGATACAAAGCATTAATGAAAAGCTATTTGGTGTACAAGATCAATTACAACCGCTTGAAGAAATTATCTTAAGTGTTGAACTTGATCTGCAAATTAAGCAACTTGCAGATGATGTACGAACAAGTTACATCAGCGGTCTACCGTTTAGGAATTTATTGCTCTACGGCCCTCCAGGTACCGGAAAAACGATGATTGCAAAGGCAATTGCTCGAACATCTGATACCGATTTTGCTTGCGTTTCGGGCGCTGATTTTTCTCAGTTTGCGCAGGGCAAAGATGTTGAGCAGCTCCATATTTTGCTTGATTGGGCTGAAAAATCACAACGTGGACTTGTGCTCTTTATCGACGAAGTTGATGCATTTGCTCGCCAACGTGGTCAGTCTGATGATCGTTGGGTTAAGCTTCTTAACGCGTTTCTTTCAAGAACGGGAGAGTTGTCAGAAAAGTTTATGATTATTGGCGCCACAAATCATCTTGAAATGCTTGATAGTGCTTTTCGTAGTCGCATGCATAAGCAATTATATATCCGTCTCCCAGAGCAACCGGAACGAGTGCGTATGCTTAAGCACTATCTTAAAAAATATATTGTATCTGATAAACGTACCATTCTGCGTGATGGTAAGCGTATAGAGGCAGCTCTTACCGTTGCCCCAGAAGTCAACGATCTTTATCTTGAACAAGTCTCCAAGCAAATTAACGGCTTTGCCGGTCGCGATATTGCCTTTATGATTGATGAACTTCGTGCGGTTTGCTATCGCAGTAAAGCGTTAACATTAACGACTGATATTTTCAAGGCATTGGTTGAGCAGACGATAAGCAACAGAGCGCAAGAAAATTCGATTCTTGTTGCACCTGCTGCGTAAGAATTAATCCGAGGCATCCAATTTTTGTCTAAGATATTCGGACGTTATTATTTCTAGGCAATACGGATTGTTAGCTACAAGATCAAAGATACTCTGACCATCCCTATGGCGCTTTACTGTTAGATCTCTCCAGTCCGCAAGGTATCTTTTGACGACAAAGTCGAAGACCTGAGTGGAAGGATTTTTTGTTGCTATCATAAGGTCTGTTGAGCCCAATTTGTCCAGATTTTCGAGTTCAATTTCTGCTTTTTGATAGAGGCATTGCACCATATGCAGTGTTCCTTTTTCAAGAGCATAACTTATTATTGTTTGATGCTCATAATCACGTGCATTGATTGGACAATTTTGACTGAGATAGCAATCTAGGAATAGATCAAATATATCATCATCCTGTATTTCTATTGCAAACATTAGGCCTACTTTGCCACTAGATTTATCAATTATAAGAGAATGACTGATCTCTTGAATGGTAGACCGGGAACGAAGATATTTTTGGTATTTATTAATCGATGTAAGGTATGTTGATTTCTCATGATGTTCCTGGGAAGAAATGCGTTGAAGGGCCTCTGTATATTTTTTAATCAATTTAAAGCGCTTTAATACTTTATGGATCGATCTTATTTCTTTTGCGTTAACTGTATGCACTATTTTTGAAGCAATTGCACGTAGTTCTTTTGATGTGAACTTTAAAAAGAGGCATTGATTGAGTAATCGTATGAGGTTTCCATTAACATGCGGGTTTTCCAAAATTTCTATTTCTTTGGGAGAAAAAATTTTAAGCCAAGATGAAAGAGGATCACTTGTTTTACTCAAAATTTCCAATTTACTTGGGGCAAATTTTTGTATTACATCATTTCCTATGAGAGAAGTGGCATGTAATGATATGAAAAAGAGCAATAAAATTTTTTTTAGCATGGTATTTTAACATTCTCGTTTATGCTTTTAATTGTCTATAATTTGTAGGTCAAATTTTTTCAAATAAATTTCGTTGTGAGAACCATGGTCTGGAAACGTTGGGAATCGCCTAACCAAGATCGAGAACCTTGTAATTTACATTAAGCGACAATCTTTTTCATTGTTTAGAATTTTAGTGATGACAGACTGTCCAACGAGATCATAAATAGTTTGTCCGTTTGAGTTTTTTGCATCAAGGGGGCAATTTTGATTAACGTATGCTCGTAAAAAGTATTTAAATACTTTTTTATTCCCTATCTGAGCGACAAGCATAAGCCCTGTATTGCCAAATTCATCAACAAGTAATGAATGGCAAAGTCCATTTACAAACTTTTTTTCGCTAAGACGTTCC
>CAYSDC010000067.1:340-894 GCA_964429765.1 uncultured Pseudomonadota bacterium | reverse complement strand
ACAATTTTGAAGAATTCCTAGGTAATATGAACATGTCTTTTTGATTGATTCGTTAAGTGCGGTATAACTGAGATCAATACTTCCAGCTTTAAGCAAGTTATCAAGAATCTTTCTTGCTTTATGATCACGATTATTTTCTTTTTCCGAGAGATCGTGATAGCGCTGCATGATACGAATAAGATTACCGTTATCATAAAGGCTAGAAAGGGCCATTCTTTGGGTGCCGCTGAAGCCATCTGATCGAATAAAATTTGCATTCTCGCTTTGATATATAATTTCAAAATGCTCACGTGTAAAGTCATCATAGTTGCAATGTGCAGTTATGAAAAAAAGTGAAAAAAATGCCATTAAACGTGCTGTGCGAATATTCATAGATGCCTCGTAGAACAATATTAAAAAAACGGTTACTTTGACTCGATAATTTTGAGATTCAATTTTTTAAGTTGCGTATCATCAACCGTTGATGGGCTCTTAATCATTAAGCAACTGCCATTGCTCGTTTTAGGAAAAGCAATAACATCACGAATCGACTGTGTGCCACCAAGAATCATGAT
>CAYSDC010000067.1:0-311 GCA_964429765.1 uncultured Pseudomonadota bacterium | reverse complement strand
GACGGTCAATGCCCAGTGCAATGCCCCCTTCTGGAGGGTAGCCAAAGTTTTGAGCATCCAGTAAAAAGCCCATAACTTCTTGCATCTTCTCTTCAGATAAACCAAGAACGTTGAAGATCTTACGTTGCACTTCCGCATTGTGAATACGAATTGAACCTCCTCCAAGTTCTTCACCATTGCATACTAAATCGTATGCTCGAGCTTTGACCAGTGCAAGATCTTCGCATTCCCAACAATCGTGTGGGCTGGTGAATGGGTGATCGCGACCGTACCAACGTTTGTCGTCTTTATAACACTCAAACAATTGGAAT
>CAYSDC010000066.1:7031-7919 GCA_964429765.1 uncultured Pseudomonadota bacterium | reverse complement strand
CAATTTCCTCTGATTTTTCTTCCTGTATTTGTTTAGCTTCTTCTGAAGAAAAATATTCATTTTTAATCTTAATTAGTTCATTTGTTTTTATTTGTTCTAAATCATTAACCTGATTTAGAATACTATCAAAAAAGTTATCAGAAACACCTTGTTTGTTCTTTAAGTTTTTTATTATTTCTTCCTTTGTCTGAAACCTGACACTTCTTGCTTCATTGGGTTGCCTTGCAAATGCTTTCTCCGATTCGGCAATATGAACCCGAATATCATCTAAACTCAATTCTTTAGTATTCTCTGTCAAATCAAGAACATCTTCTATCATCTCTTCTTCAAGCATAATATCAATCATGAAATCTCCTTTCTTGCGGCCCTGTCCTGTACCTTAAAAAAAATCATAAATCCATGATTTCATTCGTTTAAAAAGCACACTAACAACCGCATCCTTTGTTTGCTCTTTACTTTGGTTTCCTCGTATTCCTGTTGCATAAACAAGCAGGCCATATCCTGTTGCATACACTGGACTTTTAAGCATGTCTGGAATTGAATGCATTGGCCCATCGGTGTAACCTCCAGGCATTCCTATGCGAACTCTCATTCCAAGATTGTCAGATGCTAATTCCTTCATCCCGGATAAAAGTGCACCTCCTCCGGTTAGCACAAGTCCTGCTGGCATAAATTGTTTAAGTCTAAATTCAATAAATTCTTCATGAAAAAGATCAAAAAGCTCTTCAGCTCGAAAACGCAAAATTTCTGAAGGCATGCTCAACTGGACTGTCTTCACACCGCCTTCATAGCCAAGATTCACATCAGCATACTCATCAATTTGTTCGGCTATCCCATCACGCAAAACAGTGCCGTAACAACGCTTGATTTCTTCTGCTTTAGTAAAGG
>CAYSDC010000066.1:3247-6944 GCA_964429765.1 uncultured Pseudomonadota bacterium | reverse complement strand
CCTGCAACGGGTATCACCTTTGAATGTCTAATGCGACCATCTTTGTAGATAGCAAAATCAGAAGTCCCACCACCAATATCAAGAATTCCAACGCCCATTTCGCGTTCTGCATCGGTAAGTACCGCATCAGCTGATGCAAGTTGTTCAAGTACAATATCTTGCACACCAACACCTGCAAGTTCACATGCTTTAATAATATTTTGTGCTGATGCAACTGCACCAGTTACAATATGAACTTGTGCTTCAAGCCTTACACCGTACATGCCAAGCGAATCCAAAACATATTCTTGACCATCGACACGAAAATACTGAGGAATAACATGTAAAATTTCCTGTCCTGCGGGCAAGGGAATCGCTTTAGCAGCTTCAATAACACGATCCACATCTTGTTGCGAAACATCGCGCCCTTTAACCGCAACAACACCCGTTGAATTAAATGAACGAATGTGGCCACCAGAGATGCCGACAAAGGCTGATTCAACTTGAATACCGGCCATCGCTTCAGCTTCTTTGATAGCGGTTTTGATCGATTCAACCGTTGTTCCAATATGAACAACAACACCTTTTTTCAACCCATATGATGGATGGTGACCAATACCAAGAATCTCAAAACTTCCTTGCGTATTAACCACCGCAATAATCACACAAATTTTCGTCGTCCCAATATCAATTGCGGTAAAATGCCGCCCAAAAAATTTCTTGCTCATAATCGCCCCCCCCGTCTTGCCCTATTAAGAAATTTTACATAAATTCTGTTATCAAACCTGATATCAAATAAAATATTGCACTCCTTACTTGCAACCAAGCGCGGCGTAATGAGCTCTTTTTTAATAAGATCATTAAAAGCAACATTAATTTTTTCAAGCTTATTATCATCCAAAGATGAGTCTACATCTGCAACTATTTTGCAAAGACAGACACTTTTTTCAGGAATAAGAATTATCGAACTTGGATTATTAAAAGAAATCTTAAATTTATTCCACATATCATGTGGCACTTTTTGAATAAAATTATAGACAGACGGTGCAAGCTTTTGACTACACCATAAATTGGCAACAGTTACATGTGGAAGTTGGGCAAGATTAAAATCTTGAAAATCTGAAGCTGAAAGTAAATTGCGACCACTCCCAATTACAAAATGGTCATTGACGACATACCGAGGGATTGCCCCCTGAACGGTAATTTTGATCGTTTTAGGTGCAAGTAATTCATAATTAATTGCTCTAATGCATTTGAACTGATTTTTAAGTTTCGCGTACAACTCTTCAGGCCTAAAATAAACGATCAATCGATCTGCGGCGTATTCACGTACAGAATCTTGCAATGAATGAATAAGATCGGATGAATAAATATTATGGATCTGACAAATCACTTGTTCAGGCTTGAGCAATGGTTCAACCCGATCGTGCCAGACAGATACAATAGATTGAACACTCCTGATGATTACGGGAATGCTCAGAGCACAAAGAACCGCAAGCAAGAGCGACCGTCGTATAATTTTTTTCATCTTTTTTGCCGACATCATTTTTGCTTCTCACTCTTAAAAAAGACTGAACTTCTTATTGAGTAATAGCAAAACGACGATCAAAAAAGCAAAATATTATCTTTCAAACATAAAAACAAATAGGAAAAAGGCACAGATTTATGCAAATCTGTGCCAATATTATTCAATGTTTCAAACGGGAAATTAAAAATAAAATTAAGCCTTAGTCATTAGACTCAACTTCAAATCCATGTTCTTCCCAGTCTTTTATACCACCTTCATAAGCCCACACTTGGGTAAAGCCAAGATCATGAACAAGTATCGTATAAGCTTCTCTGCTTAACGGACAAAGCTTAGATGCACAGTAAACAACAATTGGAGTATCTTTACTGTATTTTTTGACAATCCTTGCCTTAAATTCATCTTTGTTTGCAATCGGTATATTTATTGATCCATCAATATGAGATTTATTATACCAGTCCTTGCTAAGAACATTGATAACGACAAGATCACTATCATCGCTCATCATATTTTTCAGATCATCCGCATTTATTTGTCTAACGCCATCAGCTTTTCTAATTTTCTCAACTAAGCTTTCACGAGGAGCGCTGAGTCGTTGTTGACTTATTTCACTAGTGCTTTTTTCTGTAGCTTGCACATAGCTTGCCGCAAAGTAGGACACAAATACCACCACACTTACAACAAACAATAATGGTACTACCAAATACCTGCACTTACGTGAAATCATATTTCTTAGATTTTTGTTCTTCCAAAAGTTTTTCATACATCCCCCCTCATAATCGGTTATTACCTTACCAAAAATATTTCTAACTCTGGAAAACTAGGAAATAGCCTCCTTAGTTAGAATTGTAAAATATTTTCAATTCGAAAATAAATAGATTTTAAATAAAAGTGAAAGAATACGGTTCTGAAAACATTTTATAGAAACAAAAAAGGTCCTAAAATATCATTTAAGACCTTTTTCCTAAGACTAAAAATCGATTTTTTAAGGTTATAATACGCAAATCTTAAGCCTCACCCAAGATGAATGCTTTTATTTGCTCAGGATATCTCATTAGTTTATACGCCGCTGCCATAGATTTATTTGCACTGACAAGTTGTCTCATTTGCATAAATATCGCAGCGTCAACAAGCATCTTAGCTCGTGTTTTAGTCATACCTTGAACATACAAATGCTCTTCAAGACTCTGACCAAACCGCTGGCAAAAATGATCCTCCACCACACGTAATTTTTCTAAAAATGTATCTTTTTCAGGAAGGGTAATTTCTTGATTTCCTGGTTGCCAAGCAAAAAAAGACTCAAGTATCTCATACAAGTTTTGGCCAGGAAACTCTTCTCCTTCCAGTAACGGTTGGCTTATTTTCTCTGCATACGTAATAGCAGCCGTTGCTGCTGCGTTACCCACACCACCATTATCTATGCCTGGCTTTTGGTATATTCTCTCAAGCATCGCCTTGCATTCTTTACTCTCACTAAATTCTGGAAAGAACCCTTGCAAAAACATTTTTGCAGCAGCTTGGGTTGGTAATTCTGCAGGCACACTCAGATGCTGGACAACCTGTACAGCCCAGTCTTTGGGAATTTCTTGTCCCATGCTGTTTGCTTGAAAAAAACCAGATCCTAGACCCAACATCAACAAAAAAACATGCTTATAACTCACACTCTCTCCTTTTAAAAGCAGTTTTAAATGTTTACAGCGTCTTTGTTTGAGTCGATGCAAGAAACAATAAAATTCCTGATGCTACCGATGCATTATACGAAATATCGGGTGTTCGTTGGGGAAGTGTAACCGCTTGTCCAAGCGCCTGAACATCTTTGGTAATGCCGGTCGCTTCGTTACCGATTACAATTGCACATGGCTTTTTGAACTCAACTTCAGTCGCCTTTTTCCCATCAAGAACCGCCATGTAAAAGTTGTATCCAGCCTTTTTAAGATCAACTACTGCTGACTTGAGTGATGGAACCAGATAGATATCAAGATGCTCAACAAGCCCAGCCGATGCTTTGCTTACAGCAGCATTGATCGGTGCAGACTTAGATTTACACATCACAACACCATCAACGCCCGTACAATAGGCTGAACGCAAAATTGCCCCTACGTTGCGAACATCCTGAATTGAATCAAGAACCAAAATAAATGGCTTTTTTTCTGGTTCAAATGGTTTTGAGACGAATTTATAGGGGGTCACCCA
>CAYSDC010000066.1:0-3237 GCA_964429765.1 uncultured Pseudomonadota bacterium | reverse complement strand
GATCAGGTGTACCGGCCATGCGCTCAAGGATATCTCGCGTAACATACTGAACGTTTCCTATTGATTTTGGCAAATGGCGGGCAATCCGCTCCCATGCCTTTGGCACCGGCTTGGTGGTATAAATCGAAACGATTTTTCGTTTCTTTGCCTTAATCAATTCAATAATTGAATGAGCACCGTAAACTATTTCGTTCCCAGAGTCATAATTTTTTGCTTTTACTGCCATCGTCTGCCATCATCTTTTATAGGTGAAAATTAGTTAAATAACCTTGTTTATTCTAGCCGAAATTAGGTTTTTGAGCAAAGGCAGCATATTATAAGCCGTAATAAAATGCAGTTTTCATCAAGCATCATCATCGGATGAAGGAGAGTCATCAATAAACAACTTTTCTGCATCACTTTCTGAATCTTCTTCGTCGCTGTAATCTGGACAATCCACACCTTGATTTTGTTCACCATTAAACTCTTCGTCAGAAGATGAAGTAGCTATAAATAACTTGTCTGCATCACTTTCCGAATCTTCTTCATCGCTCTGGCTAGAATCACCTTTAAGATTCAATCGTAGTCTTAAAAGCTCGCGACATTCCTCAAACCCTTGGATCCCAGGAAGACTCAAGCCCCTATATGAGTTTTCCAAATACAAGTCCATTAATTTTTTCTGAGGAAAAGTGCCATCACAACCCTCAAACAAGTGCTTAAAATAATCTATTTTTCCACTTTTAAAGCTGAATCTCAACCAATTAAAACGATGCTGAGAAAAATAATCTTCAGGTAGTACCTTCATTAAATTAACAAAGCACTGAGCATGAACAACTTTAACTCTATAAATAAGATGATTTAAAAAAACAGTGAGAGACTTGATGGAAGCACGAGAGTCTTTTTTAAAGCATTTAATTGCAGTCAAAAAATGCGTATTATCGACATCATCCGAAAGCCCTTTAATAAAAGTAATGAGCGATTTTTTTAATTGTTTTTTTTTGCATACACGGGCATCATTTGCAACTATTTCTTTAGCAATCTCGATGGCTTCCTTTTTTATTTCCTCAAATGTTTCTTCCGCGTGCAAAGGCGATATGATACAAATAAGACCTACTAGGGCGATAATTTTTATTCTCAAACAATCACTCATAAATTCCTCATTAAAACATGTAACGGAAAGCAAGTGTCGCTTTTTTACGGATAAAAACAAGAGCTAAAAACAAAATCTAGTATGAAGTAAAAACATATGCATATACTTAGAAGTACATTTTAACTTTTGTGGTGCATTATCACTCGTATATCGTGTATTATGATAGAAAAAAAAGCTCTTATTATCTTTCCGCATCAGTGCTTTGAAAATCATGAAGCTCTTAGCCCTGAACATCTTGTTATACTCATAGAAGACCCATATTTTTTTGATCGCTTTTCATTTCATAAACAAAAATTAATCATTCATAGAGCTACCCTAAAAGCCTATGAAAAGTTTTTAATAAAAAAGAACTTTAACGTAGTCTATTTTGACTACCAATCTTGTAAAAAAAACCTCGATAAAGTTTTTTCACTCTGCAAAAAAAATCATATCTCTACCCTCTGCTACATTGATGTGATAGAGAAAGAACTTGATAAAAAAATTAAACAATCTTCAAAAGCTCATGGATTCAAACTTGAACTCTATCATTCTCCATTATTTTTACTGACACCAGATGATTTACCAAAAATGATCGGCACAAAAAAACACTATCTCATGGCTTCTTTTTATACAAAAATGCGTAAATTTTTTAAAATTCTTATTCACGATGGCAAGCCTATAGGAGGAAAATGGAGCTTTGATACTGAAAATAGAGAACCTCTCTCAAAAACAGTAGTTGTGCCTAAAATTCCTAAAAATAATAATTCAAGCTTTGTCTCAGAAGCAAAAACTTATATTGAAAAAAATTTTCCAAATAATCCAGGCAGCACAGATACCTTTATATACCCAGTCACTCATCAACAAGCTCAAGATTTTTTTAATAATTTTCTTGAACAAAAACTCATTTTTTTTGGGCCTTATCAAGATGCAATCGATTCTAAAAACCCATTCACCTTTCACTCAATTCTTTCCCCCCTTTTGAATACAGGACTCCTAACACCTAAACAAGTTATTGAAACTACTATCGCTTTTGGGTTAAAAAATAAAATTAAAATTAATTCATTAGAAGGTTTTATTCGTCAAATTTTAGGTTGGAGAGAATTTGTTAGAGGAATATATGAACTTCATGGAAACCAACAAAAAAATACAAATTTTTTCACTCATACCATGCACTTATCCAAAGCATTTTGGGATGGAACAACAACCATTGAACCTTTAGACAAGACGATAGGCAATATTTTAAAATTTGCCTATGCTCATCATATTGAACGCCTTATGGTTTTGGGGAACTTTATGCTCATTTCCCATATCCACCCGAATGACGTATACCTCTGGTTCATGGAAATGTTTATAGATTCATACGACTGGGTAATGATTCCAAATGTCTATGGCATGAGTCAATACGCTGATGGAGGCCTGATGACAACTAAACCATATTGCTCGAGTTCACGATATATATTATCAATGTCTGATTATAAAAAAGACAGTTGGTGTGCAATTTGGGATGCTCTTTTCTGGAATTTTGTCCATGGAAATGTTTCATTTTTTAAAAAAAACCAGAGACTTTCTTTTATTGTTTCTACGCTCAATAAAATGAATCCTTCAACATTAAAAAATCATCTAAAAATTGCTGAAACTTACTTAAAAAAATTAAATCATAAAAAATAAATTGTATCTTTTTATCATTACTCTTAAAGCTTATTGCCCATTTTTTGCTCCAAAATTGCCTCTGCTCAACCATTCTTAAGTCCCAGGTACTCTTGCACCTTTCTTGCCAAAGATTTTTGCATAAGAATATTTCTTAAACGCAACATATAAGACAACCAATAACCTTCAAAAGTCTCTCAAGCCAGCCCTATTTGTTAATGACAAAAAATCATGATACATTCTTCAACGGAGCCCTGATTAGTATTATTTAAAAATAGAATTTTTAATAATGGTCACTTTTATGAACATGTTACGATCATTTCAAGTTATTGCTATAACTCTCTGCATGCTTGAAATAGCTGTATATCAAAGCGTTGCAGCCAACTCACTTGAAGCTATAAACTATATCGAAGCGGTACTTGGCGCTTCTCGCGGTCCATTGGCCGCACTGTCTCATCAAAATGTCACTGGATATAAAACTA
>CAYSDC010000065.1:5108-7997 GCA_964429765.1 uncultured Pseudomonadota bacterium | reverse complement strand
ATTTATTAATTACAAGCATTGTGTTCCTTTTCGTTCAAGAAATGCTCCAAGTGCGTTGAGTGCTGATGAAAGCATTAAATACAGGAGAGCTATCGTTAAATAGATTGTAAGGGGATTCATTTCGCGTGAAACAATATTCATTCCTGCACGCGTGAGCTCTAGTAAGCCAATTGAAGAGATAATTGAAGTGCTTTTTAAAAGCTGATCAACTTCTCCAACCAATGTTGGCAAAATGGCACGCATCACTTGAGGCATAATAATCCAGCGGACTGTTTGGGTGGTGCTGTATCCCAGTACGTAAGCGGCCTCCCATTGACCTGCTGGAATGGCGTTAATGCCACTCCGTACCATTTGGCTTACATATGCTGCTGAGCACAATCCAAGCGTGAGTGTGCCTGCAAAAAATATTGGAAGGTTAATTCTCAGCAAGTCTGGCAAAACAAAATAGGTAATTAAAAGTTGCACATAGAGCGGGACGCCACGCAAGACAAACGTGCATACATCAAGAATAGATGCAACACTAACTATCCGTAGTTTTTGGCAACGCAGTATTCCCAAAATTGTTCCTAAAATGAGTGACACTACGCTTGCTATTAACCATAATTTAATCGTCATCATCAGCCCCTGCATAAGCAGGGGAGCGAATGATATAAGGAGTGATTGAGTTGTATTCACCATTTACTCCTCGAGTTGCCAACGTTGCTCAAGATTCTTGAGTACGCCGTCTTGTTTAAGTTGAGCAATAATAGTTGCAACCTGCTGTGTAAGATCGTTATTTTCTTTCTTGATCGCGATGCCCATACCGTACAGTTGATATTCTGCTGGCAGAGGAACAGGCATAATTTTAATTTCAGGATTTGTACGTGCAAGAAGTGCTGCTACCTTGGGTTCAAGCATAGCTGCAATGGACTTTCCATACTTAATGTCCATAACCATGTCCACTCTTTGAGCAATTGGCTTTTGATTGATAAAATCAAGTTGTTTAATGTACCCATCAATCGAAGAACCAGGTTCATAACAAACAGTTGCATTTTCAAGTGAGCGCAGATCTTCAATTGAAGTGACGCCGGCTGGAATTTGCTTCCAAAAAATGAGAGAAAGCCTATCGACTTTCTCTCCTGTATATTGCACCATTGCCATTTGGCTCAGCCGTTTTTCAGTGATATCAAGCCCAGAGAGAATAAAATCAATTCTGCCTTGGTCAAGTGAGATAAAAAGCGGTGCAAGCGATCCTGCATCGATTATTTCAAGCTTTTTACCAAGCTTTTGTGCCACAGCTTGAGCAACATCAACATCAAAACCTTCAAATTGGCCTTGCTTATTGATGCTCATAAATGGTGGCCATCCGCTCATCATGCCGACAACAAGCGTGTCATCAGCTCTTTTTACGCGACACATTGAGATACAGAGGATAGCTGCAAGCGTAAAAATTCCTGCAATAAAAAATGTGCGAACGATAGTGTTATTTAAAAATAAATTCATGGTAAGTCCTAATAATTTAAAAAAGTAAAAGTAGTTAAACGAGACATCTTTCAAAACTGATAGGTCACTTTTTTGTAAATAAACTTTGTTCTTCGATGTCATACCGGACGCTTGTCCGTCGTAGCTTTATGCGAAGACTGGATGATCCGGTATCCAGCTTTATGCTATTACGGATTTCTGCTGGATCCCCTATCGAGTTGGGGATGACATCATTTGAATGCGTTTTAAACAAACAAACAGTGTGTGTCTCGTTTTAAAAAAATGTTCAATAAAAATAAACGTATAAACAGCACAAACTGATATGCAGTTGCATCTGTTCGAAGTTAAATAAGCCGCAGTATTAAAACCGCAAACTTAATGAGATGGATGATGTGGATGGTGATGGATAGAAATAGATGAAAGAGTTGCCTTGAGCATTGAAATGCTCATAGGAATAGATGCAGACAATGATCTGTTGACGGGAGATAGTGATTGAGCTGTATTAAACAACATGCTCATGAAAAACTCCTTATCATAAGGGCCAAACTAATCGTATAACACATCTTAATGTTACCAAATTTATATTGAATTACAAGATATTTTCTGTTTGGGTATAAATTATCGCTTTTTGTCAGGTGTTTAAACCTATTACGTTGTTGTTGTTTTATGGCATCCAAAAAAAGAGCCACCGGAAAATATTCCCGATGGCTCTTTAATTTTTTTAGTAATTCAATAAAGAATTATTAGTTTCTATAACGGCTGCTGCTGCTGCTTGCATTGTCCCGACGGAACGATGGGCGACGGCGGTCGTATGAAGATGAGGAATAAGATCCTGAAGATCTTCCACGGCCAGACTCGTAATAATCTGATGATGAGCTACGGCTTGTATCACTCTTGATATCGCTGGTGCTTACCTTTTTGGTGCGAAGGTGCAACAAAGCTGCTGCAATTTCGTTGTATTCAATTTGATGATCTTCATGAAGCTGCTGTACAACTTTTTTCAACACATCAAGATTATTGTTGGTACGTACTTCTTGAATTTTTGAGAAAATTCTTTGAGCTTGTGCCTTTTCAATATCTTGAGCTGTTGGTAATGGAAGCTGTTTAATAGGTGCTGATGTATAACGTTGAATAAATCTCAACAATGAAACATCGCGTCCTGAGACCAAGCTGATAGCTTTACCCAATTTTCCAGCGCGTCCGGTTCGACCAATACGGTGAACATAAGATTCTTTATCATTTGGAAGATCAAAGTTAAAAACGACATCAATATCTGATACGTCAATACCGCGCGCAGCAACGTCGGTTGCAACAAGTATTTTAACCTGTTTGTTACGGAATTTTTCCATAACACGATTACGTTTGCTTTGATTCATATCGCCATGCAAGCCATCGGCCAAATGACCACGTGCTTGCAATGCATCGATA
>CAYSDC010000065.1:712-5043 GCA_964429765.1 uncultured Pseudomonadota bacterium | reverse complement strand
GTTGCTTAATTTTTGAAGACATTGTTGCAGAGAAAAGAACGGTTTGGCGAGTTTCAGGTGTTTCGCTGATGATCGATTCGATATCCTCAAGGAATCCCATATCAAGCATTTCATCAGCTTCATCAAGTACAAGTGTATTCACTTTATCAAGATGTAATGAACCACGGTTGATATGATCAAGAAGTCGACCTGGTGTTCCAACAACAATATGAGCACCTTTACGAAGCTGCATCATTTGTCGTTCGATTGGATCGCCGCCATAAATAGCAACAATATTCAATCGTTTGAATTGACCAAGTTTTTGAATTTGATCACATACTTGTAATGCAAGCTCACGTGTTGGACACATGATTAATGCTTGAGTAATACGTTCTGCAGAATTAATTTTTTCAATAATAGGGAGAGCAAACGCTGCAGTTTTACCTGTTCCTGTTTTTGCTTGGCCAATCATGTCAACGCCGGTAAGCATGACAGGGATAGCTTCAGCTTGAATAGGAGTCGGTTCTGTGTAGCCCATAGATGTGAGCGCTTGAAGTGTTTCTTGTGATAACAATAGTGATTCGAAGGTACATTTATTCATAATAACCCTTTAGTTAATAAATTGTGATGGATACATAACGTTGTATGTTCGTTAGTACTGTTCATCATCACATTTATTAAATGGCATCCGGTCAATGAATGTGATCCCTCATGAGACGTAAAAGTCATCAGAAATATATATGACAATACTACTATATACGTAACTTCTTTAGTATAGAGGATCGTTTCTAATTGTCAAGAATTAACATAAATATTATTTTTATGTATTGAAACGTCGATCTAGACGTGTTTTCGAGCAATTGCCCCCTTTAATTTAAGAGCCCAAGCTTCAAGTAATCCATGCTGAATTGCATATGCGCCCCAGCTGTTGGCGCAGGCGTCAAAATGAGCTAAATTCCCCTGTGCATCATAGCTGTGCGTATGTGCTCCGCATCCAGAAATTTGAGTCGATGCATGATCAAGTTTTTCATGTCGCCGAGCATGTTCTAGTTCGTGAAGGAGCGTTGGAGCCTTACCAATGGTTGGTGCATAGAGTGATTTGAATGCTGATGATTCAAGAATTGGAGTGAGTGACATTTTTTGTGGGTCATAACAGATGAGTGCTTCGATGAGCTTTAATTGTTCATCAATATTTAATGACTGGTGATTGAGAAGAATTGCTTTGTCGTCATAAAGATAGCAACCGGTAGTAGAAGATGACAGGAGTGATGATATTGAGCAGGAAATTTCTGGTCGAGGCTTTCCTAATGCAATAAAGTATTCTTGGCAAAAAATTGTCCAAGCCTGTTTTAAAAGATACAGATGAGCTTCTGGAATGTTGACCGTTTTAATTGTTTGTGTATCAACTTTTTTTATAATTACTTGTGGCGTTTTTGATTTTTTTTGTTTGATTTTCTCTTTTTCTTGTTGTGCCAATTTTTCTTTTTCAGCAGCTGCAACAAGCGGTGCAAAGAGTTCGTTTTTAAGCATTTGATTAATAGCATAGTACCGGTCAATTTCAAAATTAACTTTGTTCATTTTTTTCCCAACCCAGCCCAACGCAATTTTTTCGATAAATTCTTTGGTAAGTGAGCTCTGGTGATTTGTACTTTTGGATACAATCGTTTCAAAGCACTGAATAATGACTTTTTTTGTAATGGCATGGAGTCCGTTTGAAAACCGTTTTTTATTCAAGTTCAAATAGGTATTAAAATCGTTTTTTATCTCTTCAAGCGATTTTTCAGCCCCTGAGTTGATATCTATTGATGCGATATGTTCTGCCAATACCTCTCCATATTCATTCAGATACGATTCGCCAAGCTGAGCGTGAAAATTATCGTGAACAAATGATGCTTTTTCACAAGCCAGATTAATTATATCATAAAAGCTAGAAAGCTCTTGCCCTTTCAGCATGAGTGGTTTATAGAAATCAAAGAAAAATTCTTCTGACAAAAATTTTGACCAGCTGCCTGATGTAATGAACGCTTGGAATGCTTCTTGGAAATTCTTATTATCATGAGCATCAAGTTTTAGTTGCTGCATGCTTTTAGTGCTCAAAAAGTGGGTGAAATTATATGATAGAAAACTATAGTAATGGTCTGAACTGTTTATTTCAGCAACAGCTTTTTGTACTCCGCTAATAAAGAAAAGCTCAAAGAGTATTCGACAGAGTTCTTGTTTATTGTGTTCGCTCAGTTGTAGATGAGTTCGACTTTGAACAGGTTGATAAAAGCCTGGTGAAAGATCAACTATGTATCCCTGCTGTAACGCTTTGCAAAAACGTTTTGGTAAGATGTTGAGTTCTTGTATTGTGCTATTGAGCTGTCTAAAAGGGATTCCGGCTGTTGTAATAAAACTTGGTTTTGATGCTATCGGTTGCTGTAAAAGTCTACATACTGTTTTGCCATCAATTTTGTGTTCATAAAGAAGTTTGAGCTTGTCCGGCTGGTTGAGCGGCTGTTTTGCGTTGAGTGAGATAGTAAATGGTTTTGTTTCATCAAGCTGCGCATTACAACTTCCAATAGTATTGCGTAAAAAATCGAGTGTACTTGCAAGGGTCATTTCGGTGTATTCATGTTCAGTCTCCTGAAAGGCAATAGTAATTGATGTTCCAAAAAACTGAGGAGCAGATGTAGCAATATGTTTTGAAACATCGTGCCAACTCAACTGTAAATCTTCAACCAATCTTGTAGATGTATTTCGTACTGGCTTGATAGTCAAGAGAAAACAGCGTTGCGGATCTTTTGTTGTTCGTGTCAGAATGTGGACCGTTTGTGCATCTTGATACAACTTAAATGATCCATTGCCCATTTGCCCAATAAATTCTTGAGTAGAGGTTTTACTGCTCAAATCGGGGAGTATAAAATCGGTGAGCAGCTCTTTAAGACTTGGGAATCCAGCATAATCTTGAAGCGTTAGTATAATCGATGATGCATGTGGTGATGTGCTGCGCATCCAGCCCAGAGAGATGTCAATATGAGGACGTGCTTGTGAGGCACTTGAAGTAAATAATGATGGAGTTGTTTTGTAAAGACTCTTTGTTGCGTCAATTGAATTTTGGATGCACTCAATGAGTGTCCCTTCAATCGGATCTTTTTCACTGCCCGCTTCTATATTTTGGCTTATTTTTCCTAGCTGGGTTCCTGTTATCTCTCCAACACGAGTTTTTATTTCGTTGAGCCGATTATTAATCAAGTCATCAAAAAGTCCAGCGTCACGGCAATGTGCAGCTACTAATTGTGATAGGAATATTGGTTTGTCTGTTTGCGTAGTAAGTTCAGGAATTGAACTGAGTGTAGGAGGAAGCGATGAGGTCATTTCAGGAAGTTCTGTTTGTTGATTTACCAGTGACTGTAAAAGCTTTATGAGCGCTTGGCAAGAAGGCTGATGCTCTTGAGTTGTCTTAACTATACTTTGAGCTTGTGTAAAATTGATTTCCCAAGTTGCGTGATAAAATTTTTCAAGCAATTCTTGATCAATTTTTTCTTGAATATAGTGTTTGATTACCTGGTGCATAGCAATAAGCCCACGAGTAGAGCACAGTTGTTTGAGTTTATCGTAAGGCATCGTCTTAAGTGCTAAGCCGATAAAAACAAGCTCTTCAAGTGAGCGGCTATATTCGATAACTATTGCCAGGAGTTTGATCATCATAGGGGATGAGCGGTAAGCTTTTCCGACTGCTGCAAGAAGTGCAATTGGGGTTCCCAAGCACATGCCAGGGACATATAAATTGCCGGCGGCAAGTTTTTTGTTCCGCATTAATAAATCTGTTTTGCGTGCAAAATCAAGTCGTTGAAATTGGAGCAATTTAGGGATTATTTTTTTTCCTTCTTTATCTTGCTCAAGTTTTTCAAGCAGCCATACCATTGCTGCTCCCCAGGCGGTAAAAATTCCATTATGGACTGTTGAAATCATGAGGCGTTCGCCGTATATGAAAGGAATGTCCCCGTTATTGATAGTAAAATAGGCGTTACAGCAACCAAGATATGACTGTTTGAGGCATGCTATTTTTTCTTTTGTTGCATCACACAGTTTATCAGATTGTTTAGACAATATTTCAAAAACATTAAAGCTGCGAATATTTTCTTGTAAGCACTCTTTAAGCGTTGGAGCAAGCTGACTGATTGGTCTTGTGATTGTATTCACCCAAGCATTATCGCGTAACCCGTGCAACTCAAGTGCATCTTCGGTTATACCAAGAGCGACGCTATCATTTTTCCAGTGAGGATCAAAAGAAGATGATTCTTTATGTGCTTCAGCGGGTTTTGTCTTTAGATGAGTTACTGATTGGAGTTTTTGTGTTGGCAGCGCAG
>CAYSDC010000065.1:0-702 GCA_964429765.1 uncultured Pseudomonadota bacterium | reverse complement strand
AAGAGCGGTATGGGAAGCAGCTTGTGCAATAAAACTTTCAGGAACAAATAGGCAGCTGCGTAAGCCGAGCATGCTGGGCTCTTTTAAAAATCGATCGGGTACAAAAAAAACATGTAAGCCTTGAATGAGTGCGCAAGAAAACCCCGTCTCTTTTATTTCATGATAAGGAGTTTTACGTTCTTGGTTGAGCTGCTGTTCATAATTTTTAATTAAAAATTCTTCAAATGGTTCGTAATTGTGATACACCAATATCGGGTTGATAGCGATGGTTCGGGCAGAGCTTTTTGGGAGTAATGAGGTTATAGATTGTGGTGTTATGCATTGTGGCACCGCAAAACATGTTTTGCTTTCGTGTAACAATCGATCGAGCTCATGTTGAAGAAAACTGGTGAATCTTCCCTTAAGGTGTGTGGCTGCAGATTGCGTTTCCCAAACGTCAATTCCTTGATAGAGCGCTTCAAGGAGGCAGAGATCTCCGTAATATGATTGAACAAGCACTAAAATAGTATTGGTGATAATACTCTGCAAATATGCTTCTTCCAGGCTTGAACCATCAGGTTTTATGAGCAGCTCATTACGGGCAAGCGTAAGCTGTGTGCCTTGGGGCATGTGTACAATTAAGTCACAAACCTTTCCCGCAGGATTAATAATTTTTTTGGGTAAATTTTTATCAATAACAATGACCCCATTAATAGCGATAAA
>CAYSDC010000064.1:0-8946 GCA_964429765.1 uncultured Pseudomonadota bacterium | reverse complement strand
TGCCAAATGTTCTTGCCGGTCTGTCGGATGATCGCTCAGGTCGGTTAAATGAACGCTCAGAATTCGATGGTCTGTCGTTAAATGGTCTGTCGTTATCACGACGTTGCCCCCAATGTTTTTCAGGAGCGCTGCTTGAATCGGAGTTACGGTTAGCCCAAGCGGGTTTGCTTTCGTTGCCAAATGTTCTTGCCGGTCTGTCGGATGATCGCTCAGGTCGGTTAAATGAACGGTCAGAATTAAATGGTCTGTCGCCAAATGGTTTATCGTTATCACGGCGTTGGCTCCAACGTCTTTCAGGAGCACCATTTGAGTCAGCGCCACGATTTGGTCTGAATGGCTTTTCAGTATCGTGCTTCAAATCTGTAGGTTTACGTGCAGGATATTTTCTTGTTTGATCTGCGGTTTTTTTGTAAGATTTTTTTTGTTCTGGTTTATCGTATTTTGACATAAGTTCCTGGGGGGTAAAGGGGAAAAGGTATTGCGAGTAGGTCCATTTTTTGTCGAGGCTTTGCTGAACGGTTTTTTATTGGTGTGCAATCATGGTGTGTCTAACAGGGCTTCCAGCCTTCACTAAAGTTACGGCGGACAGGCGTCCCTCGTCAGGCTCGGGATAAATCCTGTGGCCTAGCGATTAGGAATTGTGAAGTCCTGAACGCGGAGCGTTGAAGGGTCCACCTGAGTGAGCTGTCCATATATTTCAATGTTCTTGGTGTGCCTAACAGGGCTCGAACCTGTGGCCTAGCGATTAGGAATCGCTCGCTCTATCCACCTGAGCTATAGGCACACTCTGTCTTCTGATAACAGCTTTTAGGGGATAAGGTGAAGCGATTTTCAATAAGGAGCTTCTTTTTGGAGCGTGACCAGCCTTTAATCTTGCGTTCGATAGCTAGAGCTTCTTCACGAGATGGGTAGCTTTCATGCCATACAAGTTTGGGAGCGAGTCTGCTGCCGGTATAGCTAGAGGAAATTTTTTTTAAAGCACAGAGTTTTTTTGGTTATGAATCTAGGCTCAAGATATAGCTTGTCTTGAGCCTAGATTTTTTTTATAGCAATAGATTAAGAGGGGAGGGGGAAGGTGAGTTTTGACCAATTCTTAGGCATTTGATTGTGGTAATGTTGAAGCGCTAGGTGCGATTTTCCATCAATCACTCCTATAATCAGGTTCATTTTAGCTTTATCTTCTGGATTAACAATCACTTCATTAATAGTATCACGAGTAAAAAATCTAATAGGTTCATATCCTTCATATTGATGTTCTGGAAGCAATATACTATCTGTTTGCTCACATGAGTAACCATTCATCAATGAATAAATTTTCGTTTCTTGGTCAATGAGGCCGAGCATGCATAAAAAGTATCTTAAGTAATGCTCAAAATAATGTTGAAACATTAAGTTGTTGGTGAGTTGTAGAATTACAATCTGATCGATCTTTTTGCTACTAGTTGATAAACAGCTTGCACCATCTTCCCACTTTGCATCTAAAATTACTTTTAATTGTTCAGCAATTTGACTAAAAATTATATTCGACTGCGCTTTAAATGCTTCTATGAGTGTAGGAAGATTTCTATCAAAACTTACCCTATCATGATCAAAGCTGTTTTTAGCTTTAAGAACTTTGAGTGGAATATCCCACGGATACCGTGGTGATTGGCCATCGAAATAGGATTGAACAAAATGATCTTCTTGAATTGCTAAATGGCTTATGACCGGTATTCCTGCCTCTATTTCTGGAGTAGGCACTTCTTGTGTAGGAATGGCAACATCAAGGCCACCTGCTTGGCCCTCTCCAGCTGGAAAGAAGTCTACGTTAAGACCTTCAGGTGAAACTACGGCGTGAGAAATCCAGCCGTTGGCAGATGGTTCTCTTCTTAGAATATGTTCCACTACTTCAACGGTCCACTGGTTAAATTCTTTTCTGCCGGTTGAAAGAATAATAAATCCATCATTTTCTACCCCTTGTCCTTCAGTTGCTGTTGAACAAGTTAAGACAGGAAAGTAGTTGCATGGGCTAAATTGTTTTCTTTGATAGTCATTATCTGAAGCGACCATTTCCCATGGATAAGGGCCAGTTCGATATTCATAGCCTTGTGGCGTTGATATGTCTTCATACTTTTTTCCAAGAGAAAAAAACATTTTAAAAGACTTACTACGATCTTGGTGTCCTCGTATGATCAAACGAAGGCCTGGATTTTTGCTTAAGTATTGCTTAGATGTATAAATTGTATCAGTAATATAGCCAACACATCCTCGAGGCATATTTTGATAAATGGTCCCGTTTTCTGGGTCAGAATTTTGGCTTTCTTGTCTGAAATCGCTCCAATTTAAGCCGTCATAGTTTGTGCATTTTGCATCGGAATAATTTTGGCAATCATGCTGTTCTCCAGGTAAGTGACCTGTAGGCGTTGTTGGAATCATGTAGAAACAGGATTGCTTCTGGTGCCCTATGACTGATTTTGGGCTGAAGCCTGGATCTATACCACCATGGCAAAATTGAATATAATCTTGGCCATTGGGCGTAAGAAAAAGTGCATACGGAAATAAATTAAAAACATGGTCACAAAGTTGATTAAGCAACGTATCGCTCTGCTTATTGTCAAATTTACTGTATATTTCATTAGAAAAACCATATTGATAAGCAGCATGAGAACTTTCGTGATTACCGCGTAATACAAACACATTATGTGGATTTAGACATTTCAAAAGAAGTGTAAGGTAAACAACTTCCGTTCCATGTCGCCCTCGATCAATAAGATCTCCTGTAAAAATAAGATAAAAGTTATTATCTACAATTTCTAGGTCGTTATTCAAATAGCCCCGTCCATAGAGATTTAAAAGAATACGCAAAAGAGAATGCAAGCTTCCATGCAGGTCGCCTATGCACGCAAATTTGGCATTTTCATTCAGCGTTGTGTGTTTTTGAACAAATGGATAGTGATTAATATCACTTCTGCCATTAGCTTGGTCCATGTAAATTTTTGCATCAAGGTTAAAATATTCAGTAAAGTTTTGATGATATTCACTTGAAGGAGCTGGAATTGTGTTATGAGCCCAAGCTTCATCGTTCAGCATTTGAGTGGCCATGAGGTTTACAAATGTTTGTATTAAAGTGGTAAATGATTCAAATGAAACTTTTGAGGATATGTGGTCTTTCATTCTCCAGCCGCTTGCAAATTCTGGTGTGCTTGAAAAAACATCACCAGCAAACTCGCAGAGCCGTAGTTTGCAAATATTTGGAACATCTACTGCGGGCCTTTTTGCAGGGATTGTACTAGATCCGGCTAAAGTAGGACGTTTGCCGAGCATTCCGAAAAGGCTGTTTGCTTGAGCAAACAATAATAAGAAGACGAGAAAGATACTTGTTTTATTCATGATAAACCTTCATAAGTTTAGAATTATAAATTTTACTTAGTTTATCAATTTTAATTAATTTTTACAAATGGGACTATTTATTGAGATTGCTTAAATTAATCAAGATACACGTGATTCTTTTGAAAAAGATTCAATGTGAGAATTGATCTGGTTTCAAATCTGACTCATCAAAAAAGCAAGCATACCAAGATAATTCCCAAGGCTTGTATTTTGCTGTGTAAAGGGATTTGCCGTCATTATGAATTTGTAATCGCTCGAGAATATTAATGGTATAACCGACGTATATTTTTTCTGAATGCTTAACTGATCTAAGGATGTATACAAAATACATGAAGAAACTTTACCTGATATTATTCATTTAAAGAAGATGGCTTGCCATCCGAAGCCACGTAGGGCGTAGGATGGTGCGCCCGGCAGGAGTCGAACCTGCAACCAACGGATTCGAAGTCCGGTACTCTATCCAGTTGAGCTACGGGCGCATGAGTGTTGATTTTCAACGCCTCTATTTGTACCACAAAATTTATTAAAGATCCAGACTATTTTCCTTGATTTTAGATCAAATGTCTTATATCAGAAAAATTAGTTGGTGGCTTGTGTTTTTCTAACAACGAGATGAGCTCTTGGCTTTGTGCTAAATCTTGAGCTGTTTTACCAAAATTGTCCTGTGCATAACATAATTCTGGATTACGAGTGGCTAAATATTTAATAATGTGAGCATGCCCACCTATTGTAGCCCAATGTAAAGCGGTGTGCCCCCATGGATCACGTTTATCAGGTTTGCTTCCTAGTTCAATAAGTGCTTTTACTGTTTCTAAATGGCCGTGGTAACAAGCAACGTGAAGCGCTGTCATTCCATTATGAATACTATCCATTGAATAATTGCCGTTTTGAAGATGGTTTTGAACATGCTGCGTAAAGCCTTTTTTAGCAGCCCAATGAAGCGGCGTATTCGTTATATCTCCGTCCAGATGTATAGTTGTTGGTTGTTTTGCTTGAAGTATTTTCTTGACCTCAGGATTTTGTGTGCATTGATAAGGAGTGAGGCCATAGCCATTGCGTAGATTGAAGATAGAAATATCCATTTTCTTTGCATTAAGGCTTAAGAGATATTCAATATTCTTCGGAATGGTAATCTTATCAGCATTTGAGCCTGCTATTTTTATGGCACTTAAAATTTTATGCAACGGTGTATTGCCATCTTTATCTTGGACAATAAGCGTCTCAATTTTAGGAATCAGAATTTTAAGCGTTGTATTCGGTATATTTGCAGGTATCATGTGTATTGGTAATTCACCATGAATATTTGGTTTATTAAGAAATTCTTTTGCTTTTTTTATTCCAATTTTAGTAATAATTTTTTTTATGAAAGCGCCTGCTGGAAATGGACTGAGTAAAAGAAGTTGGTGCATGAGATTATTGCCGACATAGTCTTGTAAATCTGCATTTGCTCCTTTACTTAAAAGAAATTCGTATATGCTCGGTTCTTGAGATTTTAAAGCAAAGAAGAGAGGTATTTGGCCTTTGGTGTTTTGGGCGTTGTTGACTTCAGGTGCTTTGCTTAAAAGTTTTTCTATAATCTCTTTGGGCTTATATTCTGCTGCATAATGAATTGGCAAATTACCTTCAATGTCAGCAAGCTTAACGTCTGCTCCACATGATAATAATGATTCGATAAATTGATGAAAATCACCAAGAAGTCGAGATAAAGCTTGGTTGAGAAGTGTTTTGCCTGTTTTGCAATTAGTTATATTCAGAGCACCTTGACTTAGTAATGCATGAAAGGCTTCTGAAGATATTTCAGCAAATTGTTTTATACCGCAGTGAAGAGGTGTATCTCCTTCATTATTGTGTATATCTAAGCGCCCGCCATGTTCGAGTAAAAGTTTAATAATATGGTGGGGTATATCGTATTTTTGCTTTTTATAGGCTATATGAAGAGGTGTATCTCCATCTTTATTCTGGATGTTCGTATGTGCTCCAGATTTGATAATATCATAAGTAAGTTGATAGTCATTGTTATTGACGGCATAGTGTAGAACTGTGCAGTTATCTTCATCCTGTTCATTGATATCATGGACTGTTAAAAATTCCTTTAAATTAAAATTTTGTGAAACGTTGTGAAGTCTAAAAATCTTAAATATATCTTCTAGTTCTCGGTCAAGTTGCTGCGGTTGATTGCAATTCGTGCGTGGAGCACTGCGTGGAGTTATATTTGATACTTGGGCCTGCATGCAATATAAACTGCCTCCAAGATCGTACAGAATTTGTCTGTTTTCTTGCGAATCGGGGTTTAAAGCGATGTTATTAATTATGTTAGCGATTATAGGATTGTTTTTCATCAATTCTTGGATGTTAGTAATCAATTTTAATAAGAGACCATTTTTGAATGCCTCTTCAGCCCAGCTATGTGCACAAGCATCAAAATTAACAAAATTATTTTGGACGTCATAACCATCGTTATGGTCCTCACAGCCGCTTGAACCTGGGTATTGTGCCAGATAGCATGCGCGGCGTGCATGTTCAAGCTCATGAATAAGCGTAGGAATATTGCCAATGCAAGGCCAATAGAAAGTATTAAAAAATTGATTTTGCTGTATGTCTGTTATTGGCATCACTCGAGGATCAAAGTTTTCAACAAATTGAATAAACTTTATCATACTTAAGAAATCGATATAAAGCGCGTTAAGCTCTATCCTATTATCATTGTTAGTAAACAGTCCTAGTACAGTACGATTTAAGCTCTTTACAATCGCGCAAGAAATAGGCTTGGCCATCGTGACAGTATTTATTGAATCAAGAAAGTCATGACAGAATTTTGTATGTATTTGCTCAAAAAAGTGATTTAAAGCTGCTGCTTGCGTTGGTTGCGTTGACGTTATTTGCTTTTTTGAATGAGTTTTAGTTGTTGAACAAGGCATTATTTTTTTGACATAATGTTTTGCATAAAATTCAATGTCAAATTGATACATTGTGTGATCCATTTTGTTCATAATCCACGGTATTACGATATTAACAAAAAGACCTCTTCGTGCGTTGTCATGTTGTTTGGTATTTAGGTTATTTATGGTATCAATTTTCCAAAATTCGATAGCCATATTATGAAGCGTAAACCATTCTGTATCATGGTGTAATTTTCTTGCAGCGAGATTTTTCTTGATGTTGTTTTCAAGTTCATTTTTGACTCTTGATTGATCTTCAGGGGAAGTAATCGAATTGAGTAGGTCTTTGTTTGACTCCTTCAAAAGAGTAATCATATTTTTATCAAAATCGACGATTTTTTTCTCTATAATTTTTTTAATTTCATCCAAATAACCGTTGAAGCTTTTATGCGCTCCCGCTTGAAAATGGTAAAAATCAAAGAATTTTGCTTCTAAAATATTCGTTTGCCATATTCCAGATTCTAAATAGTTTTGAATGTCTTGGTTAAACTGTCGTTCATCAAGTTGACTTGGAATAAGTTCAAATATGTTGCATTGACTTACAAAGTGAGTGAATCGAGAGGTCAAGCAACTTTGTTGAAATGAGATTTTATTTTGTTGCAAGAGTGCTAGTTCTTCTATTGCTTGGTTTAAACCATGAATATAAAAGAGATCGAGAAAAATGGTTCTGAGCTCTTTTTTACTTATTATTGATTGGATTTTAGTTCTACTTTGTACCGGTTTATATGTTCCAAGTTGAAAGTCAATAATGTATCCCTTTTCCAGTTGGCGAATGAAATTTTCTGGTAACAGATTTTCTTCACGGGCAAAAACATCAAAAGGGCAAAAGGGGATTCCAGCAGTTGAAACAAAACTTTGAAGGTTTTCGTTTGGGCGTTTAAAAATTTTTATAATGACTTCATTTTTGTCGTTAACACATTGGTGGATCAATTTTTTTGATGAATCTTGATTGAGCTGAAGCGGCTTATTATTTTCATGAAGCACAATATTGAATGGAGTTTGTTCATTAAGATGAGCGGTGGTACTACCTATGCAGTTGTGCAAAAAGTTGGCTATTTGTCCTGCTGTTATTTGCCCTGCTTGCAGCGGCTCTTCTTGGAATGTGATGGTGATCGATGTTCCTCGAAAGGTGTCTGGAGTAATTGATGAAACATTGCGGCATGTAAGCTTAAGATCTTCCACTAGACCGCTCTGAGGAGAGCGTTGAGGTTCAATAGTCAAAAGATAGCAGATGTTTTGATTTCTAGTTGTGCGCGTTAAAACCTGTACGACTTCAGCTTTTTGATACATCTTAAAGGAGCCATTACCCATTTCACCAACCGATCCGCTCGAAGAAGATTTATCACTCAAATCAGGCAGAACAAAGTGAGTGAGTAGCGTTTTAAGGCTTGGAAAGCCGGCTTGATCATGAATAGTAAATTGGAGTGATTGATGAGTATTTGTTTTTTGCAAGCGATTAATTTCCATATCAATTGTTGCCAGCATGCGAGCTCCATGCTTATCAATAAAGATCGGGCTATTTTGATAGAATTCACGCGTTGCATCGGTTGAGTTTTGTAGGCATTCAAGAATACTTTCTTCAATCGGATTTTTCTCACTTCCCGCAATGCATTGTTCAATTTTATTTAATTTTCCAGGATGAAATGTTTCTATTAATCCGATAATCGCGTCTAGATTTTCTTGTTCAAGGACTGCTATAAAATTTGCTTTTTGACAATGAGTTTTGAAGAGCTGCGAGAGGAAAAATGATTGCTCGGAAGATGGGTTTGGAGCGTTAGAAAGTTCTTTGGGGAGTGTTGAGTGTGTTGCTATAGTACGATCATTCCCTTGTATCGACTTTTCCAGCATTGTTTTAATGCTGGTGCAGAGCAATTCATTATTGCTCAATTGCTGCAATGCAGACAGGTCATTGCAGTTTATAAGATGAAGAGAACAATAAATTTTTTTCACCGTGAGAGCGTCAACTTTTTTTTGAATGTAGTGCTGAATGATTGATGTTAATGATGTTAGTCCTTCTGATGAGCAAACGGCATAGAGAAGGGGACTCTCAAGAGATATAAGTGTCATCAGGATGAGTGCAAGTTGTTCAGGTGTTTGTGCGTGGGTAAGAATATTTTTAATAAGGTTTATAACTTGAGGTGAGTATTCTTGCTTACGTGCGAGTATTCCTAAAAGATGAAGTGGTGTACCATGTATGCCGCTTGGAACATAGAGTTGCAGTTGGGCTAAAGATTGGTCTCGATAAGAGTTAGCAGTTTTTTGTGCAAAATCTTGCATCTGAAGATACATAATTTTTTCAAGATAGTGTTTATTATCTTGATTCCAATTGTGTGTAAGCGTGTGAATCAGTGAGGCGATTGTACCGGCTGTGCTTACTAGGTCGTGGTTATTCATGTAAGGATCAATCTGTGTGTTTATATTTCCATAGCAAAATGGAAGATTACTGGAGGAAAATGAGAAAAGCTGTTGATATCCTCCATAGGATGCTCCTTGCAATGTTTTAAATGCTTCTTTCAAATAAGGAAGTGCTTCAAACTGATGTGTAATGAGTGTAAGCATGTTTAAGCTTAAGGAGTCTTGTAGCATGTTCGTTGTGAGTTGTTGTCTATTTGGGATGAGAGGGTCGAGTGGGCGAGTA
>CAYSDC010000063.1:8518-8970 GCA_964429765.1 uncultured Pseudomonadota bacterium | reverse complement strand
ATAAAATCACATTATTTTCATCAGCTGAAACAACAAGGTGCTGCCAATCACAAGAAAATTTATAGTGATTATACTTACAAGAAATCGCATGCTCTTCTGGATACCAGTTACCCTGTTTTTCAAAAATAAGAAGGCGTTTCTTATTATTTTCTTTTAAAATGGCAGCAAGGGTTTGATTATTTGGAGAAGCTTCTACAGATACAATATTTCCGTTTATGCTAAATTGTTGAATCAAGTTGTACTTAGCAAGAGCTGGGCAACCGGTAATCAATATAATGAGCACAGAAAAAATACATATTTTTTTTATTAATGGGATCATGCATCTCCTTGCGAGTAATACGTATCGTTTGTCTACAGTTTACGGTGACTCAGTTCAGTATGTTTTTTTTAGCCATGACTGAAATGTATTGATTCAAGTGGTCAAAGTCAATATGTTAATTTTTCATTTTTCT
>CAYSDC010000063.1:7130-8508 GCA_964429765.1 uncultured Pseudomonadota bacterium | reverse complement strand
AACTGGATTAAAAGACTGGCGCTTGAGCATGGAATGATTGAGCCGTTTGTTGATCGTCAAGTTAAACAACTTACCGATCAAAAAGTAGTGAGCTATGGTGTTTCAAGCTATGGATATGATTTGCGCGTTGCAAACGAATTTAAAATTTTTACCAATGTTTATAATTCAATCGTCGATCCTAAAAACTTTACTGACGATGCATTTATTCAGCGAGATGGCGATGTTTGTATCGTTCCGCCAAATTCATTTGCGCTTGCTCGCAGTGTTGAATATTTTAGAATTCCTCGCAACGTCTTGACTATTTGTTTGGGCAAATCAACCTATGCACGTTGCGGAATTATCGTTAACGTGACCCCGTTTGAACCAGAGTGGGAAGGGTACGTAACCATTGAGATATCAAACACAACACCGCTTCCAGCAAAAATTTATGCTAACGAAGGTATTGCTCAAGTGCTCTTTTTCCAAGCAGATGAGCAATGCGATGTTTCCTATGCTGATCGTAAAGGCAAGTACATGAAGCAAGTGGGCATTACGTTGCCACAAATATAAGTTTTGAAATTTAAAGATACTAGACTATTAAAAGGGCAAGTAAATTTGCCCTTTTTTAATAACAAAAAGAACGAGGAAATTTTAATGAAAAGAAAACTCATACAATTTATATTTTTGGTAGCATTAGTTTTGCCTGTTAGTATCTATTCTAATGTAGATCAAATAAAAAGTATTATTTATAACGCAGTAGATATAACTCAGCCACTTAAGTATAAGCCTTTTGGAAAAATTTATAGCGAATATGGCATGGATTTTAAATTGGCTCATTATTTTCCTGAATGCATGCTTTATAAATATCATATTAGTGAAAAGTGTGATCGTTCATTTCCCCATTTTATAGAGGAAGAAGGTCAACCTGTGCAATGTTTGATGGGGCATACTAATTACATAAACGACATTATTCAGTTAGATTCTGTACATGTTGCTTCATGTTCGACTGACAACACCATAAAGATATGGGACCTTGAAGCTCATGAGTGTGTTGCTACGCTTGAAGGTCATACAGGTGAAGTTGACTGGCTTATTCGGTTGAGTGAGCAGCGTATTGCTTCCTGTTCTAATGATGAAACTATAAAGGTATGGGATTGGCGTATGAATACCTGTGTTCCTTCAAGTATAAGCGACCTGTCTGGTGTGTGGGGTGGTATTGTTAAGCTTGATTATGATACTGTTGCGCTTGCTTTTAGCAATAACAGCGTACAAGTTTGGGGTGATAACCGGTGTCAAGCGCTTTTTAGAGGACACACCGACTTTATTCAACAAGTTATTAAACTTGATGATTCCCATATTGCTTCTTGTTCGGCAGATACAACAATAAGAATTTGGAATG
>CAYSDC010000063.1:5087-7017 GCA_964429765.1 uncultured Pseudomonadota bacterium | reverse complement strand
AGGCTCATTCCAACAATTATGATCTGGACATGACAGTTCTTGCCGATGGAAACATTGCTTCTTGCGCTGGTGATGGAATAAAAATTTGGGACTCGCATTCTGGAAAGTGCATTGCTCATTACACCGTAAAGAATGGATGGGTTTCTTATATTACTCAGCTTACCGATGGGCGTATTGCAGTAAACCATAGTTCTCAAGCGCTTGGATCATGTGCAATGATGAGAATTTTTGACCTCTATCCACGAGATTTGTCGTTTGAGCAAATTGCATTAATTGTGCATTTAGAAAAATATTTTGAACAAGGTACTCCTGTGGCTCTTGGTCATGGTTGGAAGAATGTTTTTGAGATGCTGCCCCAATACTTTCAAAATCGATTTGAGAGAGTTATCCAAGTATGCAAATTATAGAGGCATTGTTATTTTGGCGAAGTTGAAACAAGATTCAAAAAAGGGGAAGCAATGCTTCCCCTAAAATTTTTTATTCACGCTCTGCTGGTTGATGTGCAACTTTTAAATGTCCGACTCCAAAAAGAATAATTAAGCCAATGAGTAGCGATAAAAAGCGCAATGTTTCGGTAAGATAGAACCAATAAAAAAAGTATCCCTGAAAAATAGTTAAAATAGCTCCAAGAATGAGTCCCGATTTAACGCCTATATTTGATATGAAAAGGCCTGCAATAATGAAGCAAATTCCCATGAAAAGTGAAAAGAAAAAGAATGCTTGAGAGTGCTCTTCAATATGTTTGACGTAGGCGTTGCGTAGCTGCATTTGATGCGTGTAGAGATTCTTTTTTTCTTCGTCATCGGCAGCCTGCTGAATGCGTTGGTTATAGTTTGGAATGGAGTAGCTTTGAGGATTTGGAAATGATTTGATAAAAATGCCTGTTGTATAAAACACAAATAACGGCAGTATCAGTGCAAGACCAAAGCAGACGATGCTTTCCTTCAAAACTACAAACAAATGGTGACGAATATCCATGAACTCTCCTTTAAAAGAATATGAAACTAACTTGATATTAGTATACCGAAGGATGGGGCGAGATAAAGTTTCATTTAGATATTCGGTTTCATTTAACCTTTAAATTTTGGTGAGTATGCCAAAGATATATTTTTTCAGAGCTCTTTGGTATTGCCTGATATATGTCATTGTCGTGCTATTGCTCATGCAATATGTTCAGGATAACCACAAGCAAATAATAAATCAGAATGGCTTTTTGCGGTTGCAATCTTTTGTCCAAGCCAGTTGAGATGCTCCTGTTCCCAAACAGTTTGAGATGCGCTTAACTCAACCTTAGAAATGATACCAAGCGCAAATTGTTGCTCTGCAAGTACTAGGTCATTCTTTGCTTGAGTAAGTCTGATTTCACGTGCTTGAAGTTGTATCAGTAATTTATTAAAGGTGTAATACGCTTGTTCGATATCCAGACGAATTTGCTGTCTTGTTTGTTCTGTATCAAGAATAGCTTTTACTTTTGCAGCTTCAAATTTACTTGAAGCAAAATGTGCAAGTCCACCATCAAAGATATTCCAGCCCAGCACCGCTCCAACAGAATGAAATCCACTTGGAATTACTTTGAAATCACCAATGGATGTATCAATAGATTGATAACTATGGCCTGCTCGAGCAAAAATTTCAATGAATGGTAAATTTGATTTACGTGCAATGGCCGCTTTTCCATGTTCTATTTCAATTTTTTTCTTATTTGCTTGAAGATCGGGTCTATTGTTGAGCGCCAATTGGTAGTAGGTTTGAATTGGTAGACAGGTTATAGGCGCTTCTGAATTCCAATATAAAAGCGTTACGGGAAGATCTGGCGTTTGCACATCTGATTCATAACGTTCAGGATTAAGCGCAACACGAATGCGTTGTCCCATTAAGAATTCGAGTGTTTTTTCAGCGATAACGGTGTCATGATCGTATGATCCGATTG
>CAYSDC010000063.1:3395-5077 GCA_964429765.1 uncultured Pseudomonadota bacterium | reverse complement strand
TTTAAAAATTTCTTTTGTTGAAGAACCCAAGCTTCGAATGAATTTTTGTTGTTGCTGCAAAAGCCATGAATCTAAAAATGCAAGTTCAGTTTCGTGGCGAACTTTGAGCTTTTCGCCATCGCTTATATATTCAACTACTTGAGTCCTTTTGCGACTAACGGCATAAAGGTCTAATGGTCCACCAAACTTGTAGACTAATTGGCGAGCATCAAAAATAGTATTAGAGTGTGGCGATTTATCACCATTGTCTTGTTGTAGTTGATGAGAAAGCGAAAAATGAGGTAAATATGCGGACAAAACTTCTTTAGCTTCCCACTTGCTTGCTTGTATTGCAAATCTCAGCCCTTCAAGATTAGGGCGATGTTTATAGGCAAGTGCAACTGCTTTATCTATAGTGAGCGTTGAGAGTTCCATTTTAAGTGGCAATGTTGTTGGTGGCAGAGCTTTAGAGAAAGCGCTTTCAAAACTACATGCAAGTATGATAATACTCCATAGCAGCTCATATTTTTTCATTATTAGACTCCCTGGATAATTCGAACAACTCTGCTTAAAACATCCTTTGATGTTAGTGTATACATACAATCTTGTTCAGCGACAGTATTTGCATTTTTAGTATGAGTTTTTTGATAATGATGCGGGCATTCAACTTGGATACAATTTTTTACATTCTGTTCAGTTAAGAATGGTCCATGACGTTTTTTGCTTGTTGGGCCAAAGATTCCCAGCGAAGGAATACCCAAGAAGTCGGCAATGTGTAAGAGCCCTGTGTCTGGGGCAATAACAAGAGCAGCATGAGTGAATAGACAAGCGGTAGTTAGCAAATCCATCTTAGGAACAATGACCACTGGCAGCTTGTGTTCTTGAATAAAGGGAAGAAGTTTTTCAGCCGCTTCACCAGTAAATGATGTTCCCAATCGCGCAATGATCGGATCACCCGGTTTATTAAAATGGCTACATAACAATGTTAATAGTTCTTGCCAACGAGATGTTGGCCAAAGTTTTGATGCCCATGTTGTATTGGGGCAGAGCGCAATGATTTTTTCAGTTTTATGCAAAGAAAGCCATTTCAAGACTTGCTGTTTGCTTTCTTCTGAGAAGAAAAGATTAAAGTCATTGCGCAAGGTATGGAGAGCTGGGCAGCTTGCTTCTTGCGTTACATTCTGTACTACTTCGGCTGCAAGCGACAAGTTTTTCTGAATAATATTGGTGTATTGAGGATCTATATGATGATGAGTGAAAAATCGAGTCCAAGAAGAACGTGCATGCTTTTTCCCAAATCCATATTTTTTCCCCTTGAGTTGCGCAATAAGTAATGAAGTTTTTAAGATACCCTGAAAGTCTATGATGACATCCCACGTTGTTGCCTTAACGTCTCTCATAATGTGGGCTGTTGCTTTCCATTGAGCCGGATAAAGGTATTTATCTGGGAGCACCCATACTCGGTCAAGAGCTGGATGATGTGAAAGCAATGCAGCAGCCTTTTTTTGAACTATCCAACTGATTTGAGCTGAAGGGATTTGTTTTTTTAGTAGGAAGAGTGCAGGGAGTGTATGAATAACATCTCCAATTGCAGATACTCGCACGATTAAGATCTTCATATTCTTGTTCTTTTGATGATATGTCCATAGACTAAAAAATATAAAACCCACATGATCATAGCAAAACTCTATGTAGAAGAGGAG
>CAYSDC010000063.1:0-3385 GCA_964429765.1 uncultured Pseudomonadota bacterium | reverse complement strand
TTTTTTGATCAACTTAAATTATTATTTTATTATTTATTCGTTTTTTTATAATTTTTGTAGTTATTGCAATAATCATTGGAGCATTTGGTTACTTTGGTTATCGTTTAAAAAAAATGGGGAGTACTTATGGAACAACTACCATTGCTATTCCTGAGAATAAGATAAAAAAAGCGGTGCTGAAAAATGGGATGAAAGTATTAGCCTTTGAAAATCCATCGTCGGCAAAAGTCTTGGTTCAAATAGCGTATAATATTGGATCTGCCGTTGAAGAATCAGGTGAGCGAGGGTTGGCACATTTACTTGAGCACCTTATTTTTAAAGGAACAGATAAGCTTTCTGAAACCGATATTGCTGCTATTGCTCGAAAATATGGTGCAAAATTCAATGCATTTACTGGGCCAGATGCTACAAGTTATTATTTTGAAGTGAATAAAAACAACTGGAAACCATTTGTCGACTTACTTGCTCAGTGCATGCAATATGCTCGATTTCATCCCGATTATTTGGCTTCAGAAGTAAAGACAATTATTCAGGAATTGCGGATGCATCGGGATAATTATTCACGGCTTATGTCTCAAAAAGCATCTGAGCTCATCTTTCCTCCAAATCATCCATACCACGATCCTGTAATTGGATATAAAGAAGATTTGCTTTCCATAACAGCTCAGCAAGTTGAAGCCTTTTACAAAAAATATTATCGTCCAGATCGCGCGACACTTTTTATTGTCGGTGATGTCAATATTGAAGAAGCGCTGTCATGTGCAACTGAAAAATTTGAATCGATTCCAATTTCTTCTGATTCTGTTGTTAAAGAATTTTCCAATGGAATGCCCGAGCTGGTAACACACGTGACACGCATTTTTCAAGATGTAAAGAAAGAACGGTTTGGGTTTTATTGGGCAATTCCAGGAATTATGAATGATGGAGAGTTATTGTCATCGGCATTTGAATATTTATTAGGGAGCGGGAGAAGTAGCAGATTATATCAAGTGTTAGTTGAAGAAAAAAAAGTAGCAACATCAGTCTGTGCTAAAAATTTTAAATTAATGAATGGTGGTATATTTTTTATATTTGTTGATCCAGTACTAGGAAAGTCTGAAAAATGTCGATCAATTATTCAAAAAACGTTGAACTCAATTATTGAATCAGGATTTTCAGATCAAGAAATCATTCGCATGGCAAATGGGAAAATGCGATCCTTTTTGGGTAAAATGTCGAACAATAAAGATTTTGTCTATCGTTGGACGAAGTCATTTTTTAGCACTGGTGATGAATTTGATATTTTTAAGCGACAAAATCGCTATCAAGCAATTACTTCTCAGCAGCTTCAAGATTTTGCAGAACGTTATCTTGATCCATTTCTCATGAACCAAATAGAAATTGCTCCTGTGCCAGAAAATAAACGTGAATTTATTGAGGCATCGCGTGCCAATTGGGATAATGTTGAACGTAAAATTTTGAAAGCGCATAAAAGAACAACTCCTCTTGAAAAACCTCGCGTTGCGGACTCTATGGAAGATCCTACGCCACTCGATTTTACATTTCCCAAGCCGGATCGTATGTTTGAGCTTGAAAATGGATTAAAAGTTATACTTAAATCTCAAAGAAATTGGCCCATTGTGACAATGTGCTGTCGACTTAAAGAAGCTGAATATTTCGCAAGAGCACGAGAAGGTCGAGCTCTTGGTGTTATGATGAATATGCTTATGGAGGGTAGTGATGGTTTATCTAAAAAAGACCTGATTAACTTCTTTGAGCAGCGTGGTGTGAAATATAGATTTAATTCTTCAGGTGCTTGTTGTACGGCACTTGCTCATGATGCTGTTGATGTGCTTGAGCGACTTGCTCATATCATGATTCAGCCAATACTTCCGCGTGAAAGTATTGATCGTATTAAAGCTCGAAAGAGCAGTCATTATTACCATATTCAGGATGTTTCACGTGCCGTTGCTAAGCGAGAGCTTCTTAATTTGATCTATAAAGATACTCCGTTTAGTTGGACTTTTGATCAGGCAATTCAGGATATTGAACACCTTACTCGCGCCGACCTTATTAAGTTACATCAGAAATATATCTGCCCTACATATATGATCGTATCAATTGTGGGAGATTTTGACGTCGATGAAATGGAAAAAGAAGTGAGACGCATTTTTAGTTCATGGGAAGAAGGAGGGGCATATGTTCCTAGTAAACTTCCTTCCGCAAACTTTGTTCCAGGTGAGCAGATTGACATTCCAATGTTGCGCAACCAAGTTGCTCTTATGTTGGGCAAGCCCTCTCTCATCACCTTGTATGACGATGCACTTATTCCAATAAAAATGATTAACTCTGCACTGTTTAAGTCATTTGGTTCTCGTATGTATAAGCTCAGGGAGCAAACAGGTTTATTTTATTCTTCACGTGGTAAATTTGCTGCACGGTCTTCAAAATTTCCAGGCTACGATTATGTAGTAACACTAGTTAAAGCTGAGCAACTCAAACTTGCTCAAGAAAAAATTTGTGAAGTAATTACACAGGTGGAAAAAGAAGGAATTTCTGAAACTGAGCTGGTTGCAGCTCGTCAAAACTGGCTCAAAAAGCTCATCGATAGGACTGCAAGTTGTACGCGAACTGCAAAAGCGTTTATCTATCAAGAATCCCTTAACTTAGGGTTTGATTATTTCGATAAAGTTCTCCAGCGAGTTCAGACAATAACGCTTGATGAAGTCAATAAAGCTGCTGCTCAATATATCAATGTAGATGGCATGGCTCGAGTTCGTGTAGGACGACTTGAAGATTCAAACGAATAGATATTTTTAATGCCGACAAGCTGAGCAAGCATTGCATCATTTTTATTGTGCGATGCTTGCTCAAGAGCTTTTCGTCGTTGGTCGGTTGGTCTTTAAGTAAATTTTTTTGTACATCTTCTTGTCTGGGATTGTTATCATGAAATTCAGATATTTATCCATGTAAAAAATATATTCTGACATAAAAAAATAAAAAAAGCATAGATTTTTTTACGGTTTGATTATTGAGTATGGGTTATCAACATATATTGATCATCAAGAATAGGTCATTCATAACGTTTTTTGAGATTAATGAGAGCTCTATTATTGTGATTATGAGATGAGTTTGAGCTGGAAATTACTTGTTGCGCAGCTTGCGATTCCACCAGCATGCTCTGATTAAGCCTATGAGTGGATTGCAGCTGAGCAGGCGTAGCGAGGTAAGAACGAAGGCTAGCGGCCATGATTTGGTTTTAAATGCAGATGCAGCGTATTCGCTGCAGGTGACAGGGTAAATGCAGACATAATAGGGGCCAAGAAACGGACGGATTGCTCTGTATAAAAATTGGATGATTTCATAAAACAGATTCATGAATATCGGAGATTGTTTCCTTTTATCC
>CAYSDC010000062.1:7540-9086 GCA_964429765.1 uncultured Pseudomonadota bacterium | reverse complement strand
TCGGATACAACTTTGACCGCATGCTTATGGAACATGCAATCTCGCTTGACGATAATTTTATTAAAGCATTTTGCACACAAGCTCAAAAGCTTGAAATGGCAATCGCCATAACATTTTTGGGAAAAGGGATTTCAAAACCTACCAATAATGTTGCGCTCATCAATGCTCAAGGAGAGATCCTTTTCGACTATGCAAAAGTTCACATATGCTCATTCGATCCAGACAGTTCTGAGCGAGGACTCGAGGCTGGAAACTCCTTTAAAACAGCTGAGTTACATTATGATAATAAAACGGTAAAAATCGGAGCTATGATCTGCTTTGATCGTGAATTTCCTGAAAGCGCACGAACGCTTATGCTCCAAGGAGCTGAGATTATTCTCACGCCCAATGCATGCTTTATGAATTACGATTCGCTCCTGGATGATGTACGTATTGATCAGTTCAGAGCTCGTGCATTTGAAAACATGGTTGGTGTTGCACTCACAAACTACCCTACACCAAAAAATGATGGGCATAGTTGCGCATTTGATATTGATGGCAAACAATTGGCTCTTGCGGGCGAAGAAGAAGATATTTTTCTTGCCACATTCGATTTAGAAAAAATGAGAATATGGCAGTACAATGAAGTATGGGGTTCAAAGTTTAGACGCCCTGAATGTTACAAAGGTTAGTTTTAAAATAATACATGCTTAATCAAGCAATTCATACAACCTTAAGAGCTGCTCTTTAAGCGCCGCCAGTCCATCATAAAATAAATCTTCTGACAACGATGTTTGAGTAGGAAAACAAACTTCCTGCTCAGCTTGCACAGATGCTGTTTCTTCCACTGTAGATTCCGGTTTCATGTGCTGTTCCGATTCAGTTTGAACTGCAACTTCTTGGTCGGGCTGGACATGGTCCAAAGCGAGTGACTCAGGTTGCTCGCACACCTGTTCAACACAAATAACTTCTTGCTCTGTTTGAATATCAACAACTTGGGCAAGATTTTGTGCACATGCAAAAGACTCATCTTCAAGTTCATCATCGTGCTCATCATCAAGCTGACTTGAACATTGATCTTCATCTACCTGCGCCGCCTGTAGAGAAAAATCAAGCTCATCAAGGCCTTGAAACGAATCATCAGACGCTAATTTTGCACCTGCAAGTACTTCTGGAAGCTGCTTTTTAGCACCAACAATGGTAAAGCCCTGATTATACAAAAGATCTTTAATGGTGAGGAATATGGTGAGATCATCGTTGGTATAAAAACGCTGCCCACCTTGAGAACGACCCGATTTGAGATTAAATTCTTTTTCCCAAAAACGGATAACAAACTTTTTGACTTTAAGCTCTTTGGCCAAATCCCCAATTCTAAATTGTCGCTTGGCCATCTGTGTTTTCTGGGTCTGCATCTCGACCTCCTTTCATTTCAAGCTCTACTAATGGCTGATTTGGTTGTACCAAATTCCCCAGAGCAATGAAAAGAGTTTTAATGATGCCATCCCTACTTGCACAAATTTCGTTTTCCATTTTCATCGATTCTATGACAACCAATGGCTGCCCCGCA
>CAYSDC010000062.1:5692-7530 GCA_964429765.1 uncultured Pseudomonadota bacterium | reverse complement strand
CGTTTTTTTGTACTCCCATCACTTGCTGTTGTTCTTGAATCTGATATTTTTTGCCCTGAACAAACATATGACCGTCAGCTGCACGTGTAACTCTGTGCATTTGATTGTTGATCAACAAACTGGTCGTTGCATCTGAGCTTTTATTCTCGATTTGAGAAACGTGATATTCAAATTTCGAACCATTTCCATCCGTGATGATGAATGCGTACCTGGATTGCATTGAAAGGGTTTCAATTTCGAGGTTCTTACCATTTAATAAAAAATTTCTGATCACTCCCACTGCCGATCCTTCCACCCATCATGCTGTCGCATATGCTGAACTACCTGAAGCTGATCACTGTTTTGTTTTGATTGTAATTGAGCAAGCATTGCTGCTATGAGCGCTACATGTTCAAGAGGAATTTTCTCTTGCTCATTGTCACGATAATTGGTTAAGGCCTCAACTACATCTTTATCTGCCAAAAGTTGTGTGTGAAAATTGCCTGTTAAAAATAGTTTTTGCAGCAACAGATTTTTTAAAAAATGTATGTTAGTTATGACACCATCAAGCACAAATTCACTCAGCGCTTGGCGCATAAACTCAACAGCCTGTTGACGCGTTGCTCCATAGGTTGAAATTTTTGCAATCATTGGGTCAAAAAATGGAGTGATCTCAAGCCCCGTATACAAATCATGATCAATACGGCCAAAAGGAAGTGTTGGAATTGCAACATTGCTCAACGCTCCTGTTGCCGGCATAAAGTGTAGCTCAGGATTTTCTGCATAGATACGACATTCAATCGCATGCCCTCTGCGAATAACATCTGCTTGAGCAAGTGGCATTGCCCCTGTTTGAGCAATATCAAGCTGTAACCCAACAAGGTCAACTCCTGTGGTCAATTCAGTAATTGAATGCTCAACCTGCAGACGAGTATTCATTTCAAGAAAATAAAATTGCTCATCAGGAGTAACGATAAATTCAACCGTTCCAATGCTTGTGTAATTAACTTTTTGTGCAAGTTGCAATGCAACCGCATACATTGTATCAAGCGTCGACTGAGTAACGAATGCACAAGGTGCCTCTTCTACAATTTTTTGATGGCGGCGTTGAATTGAACATTCACGCTCATACAAATGAATCCACGAAAGGCCATCCCCTGCAATCTGAACTTCGATATGCCGTGCTTGCACAAGATATTTTTCAACTAAAATCTGTCGGCCACCGGTTAACTTTCCCGCTTCAGAGCAAACTCGTTGCCAGTTTGCTGCAAAGTCTTGCGCGCAATCAACGCGACGCATTCCTTTGCCACCACCGCCAAGCGGATCTTTAAGAATAACAGGGAACCCAATGCGTTGAGCAGCTGCAAGAGCATCGGCATAATCATCTGGATTCACATTGTTCATATGAACAGCGGGAACAACCGGAACTCCCGCATCTTGAGCAAGTTGCCGAGCTTGATGCTTATCTCCCATACAGGAAATAACTTTTGGCGTAGGCCCAATCCATGTCATCCCAGCATCGATAACCTTTTGAGCAAAGAGAGCATTTTCAGCCAAAAATCCATATCCTGGATGCACCGCATCCGCACCAGCATCACGTGCAATTGCTATCAATTCATCTTGTGCTTGGTACGCTGAAAATCCTGAACCTGAAAGCAAATATGCATAGGTTGCATGTGCAACATAGGCCAAAGATGCATCGTTATGATCAAAGACGGCAATTGTCTGAATACCACGTGCATGGCAAGTTGCTTGAATGCGACGAGCAACTTCTGATCGATTGGCAATAAGAATTTTTGTCATGTTGCTCATATTGTTATGTATAACTTATTGTGTCACGACAATTTCATTGTTTTGTA
>CAYSDC010000062.1:0-5682 GCA_964429765.1 uncultured Pseudomonadota bacterium | reverse complement strand
GCCACTACTGCAGCAATAGAAACGTCATTTTCATTATTATTATTTGAAGCAGAAGGCTCTTCAATATCGGGAACTCGACAGCCTGATAGATCTTCTTCTTTGTTAATTTGCACATTAAAATTCGCTTCTACTTTTGACAGATTCATGTAAGTGCTATAGCGACTCAGTAGGCGCCAAATTTCGACCCAATCAGCACACTCTGCAGCAGATATCGCAAGTTTTTCTTTATCATTGCAAGCAAAAACTAATCCTCGCAAACAGATTTCAATAAGTAACTGAATCGATTGGTTAATTTTAAAACTGCGCAATTTTCCCTGCTGAATCTCATTTTTTAACGCTAAATCGGTCGCTCCCATAAAACGCATTACATCATACGCTGTTGCCAAGAAGTACCCTAACAGTTTGGGCTCGTGATAAAGATTGTACATTAATTTATAATCTGGGCGACTAATGAATCGCTCATAAATTAATTTAAAACTAGATGAGCATGATGCAAGTACTGCAGCACTTTTAAGAACTCGAGGATCATTGCTATCAACCGTCAGAATATAAGGAATACTGCATAGAGATCGAACAATATGCACAATTTGTTCAGAATTTTGAACAATGAATTGTGCAGAAGTGAAAAAATTATCATTTGATTCCTGCTGCATCAATAAATTATCAGCTGAATTGTCCTGCATTGCAGACAACGATACTGCTCCAAAAAGTATCCCTACGATAGCAAGAAACCTTGTACGTGAGTATATTGTATAGCTCATACTCAACACCTTTCTGATACATCAGATTTGCTCCACCCTGGCGTACTTTACCGAATTAGGGGGCAAAGTTCAACACTTGACTACTATAAAACTGCGCAATTTTTTTAACATCTTGAAGATATTCAATAAACGGTTGTTGATCACTTTTAAAAAATAGATCACTTATCAAGGCATAAAGCTCTTTTTGTTTTAAATGATTCCGAACGTGTGGATTTGATGTAATAATCGATGTTTTATGATGAACATGTGACAACCCTTTCCAAAGCATGTCAAACTCGTGACGATGCACCATGAGATCATCTTTACCATGAAAAAAGAGGAGTGGTATATTTGGTATTTCAGGCAAATGCTCGATCAAAGAGGTATTGTTGACCGGCAATCCTAATATTTTTTTAGCAAACCACATCAAGCAGTCTTGTGCTATTTGAGTGCCCCAAAACCAATGATTCTTCCATCCACCGCGCTGAGGATCATAAATTAATCTAAAATCTGTATTGAGCTTTTCAACGATAAGAGGGACTGAAACCCAGCAACCATCTAAGATAAGCTTATCAAAAAGGTCATGTCGCATTGATGCCGCTTTTAAAAAAATAAATGCGGAATAGCAGACACCCAATCCATATACCTGCATATACCTTTTATTGTTTTTAAAGTGATCGATAACGGCATTTACATATTTTTCCTCGTGCCCACCAAATTGGGTATGCGATGAATCAACGCCAATACAGAACGAGGAAAGTGCATAGGCATTTGCTTCTAGGCCTTGACCTGGAAAATCAAACAGCACCACATCATACTCAGGAAACATATCGATAAAAGGGGACATTACCTCTCGCGAATTAGTAAAACCTTCACCAACAATCAAAAGTTTATCACTCTTGCGATCAAAATAAGTGCAATGCACAGGCTGCCCATCTTGCGCATATGCTTGCACAAGCACACCCTGCCGATCTGGCTGATACTGCTTTCTGAGGTGATATTCACGTGTTTTCTTCGCATCAACAATAAATGAGGGTTCAAAGAATAAAGATTGATTAAGGTGCCCATAAAACCGCTTTGCAAAGAGCTCTACCGATCGGCTCAGTTCAAATCCAAGGTTATTACCATGAACAATTTCAGTATTAAAAACATAGTTGAATTGCTGCTGTTGATTTGTCTGTTCACCCACTCGTTCAGGAGCTACGGGCTCAGAATAAGCAGAGGAATCGAGGCAAGCAATAGCAAAAAGAGCACTGAAAAGTGTTTTCACTATAAATTTAATCTGAACCATAAGACCTCTTAAGGAAAATAACGCTCGTAACTTCAACGTCCGACATTGTACCCAGGATGAATAATTAGTGCAAATGAGACTTTTTCAATTTAATTAAATTATTCAACTTGAAAGAATAATTAACTTTTGTACACTTAAAAGAAAAACCATTTTTTGTTATACTTAAACAATATTTCAAGTAATGTCGTTAAAATATTGTTGCACAAAGGTATAGGTAATTATGAATATAAAAAAAATACGGAATGATTTCCCTATTTTTGCTCAGCACACCAATCCTGAACTTATTTTTCTGGATAGTGCTGCAAGTGCGCAAAAACCAAATCTGGTGATTGACGCCATTACCACCTATTACCAATCACAGAATGCAAACATTCATCGTGGACTTTATTCATTGAGTGAACAAGCAACAACCGCTTACGAAGAAGTTCGTGAAAAAGTTTCGCGTTTTATTAACGCACAAAACAGCTGTGAAGTTATCTTTACCAAAGGGACAACTGAGGGAATCAACTTTATTGCTAGCGCATGGGCTGAACGCCATCTTAAGCATGGTGATGAAATTTTACTCTCTCATGTTGAACATCATGCAAACCTTCTCCCTTGGCAACGCATTGCACAAAAAACCGGTGCTCTTTTAAAATTTATTCCATTAAATCAATCAACGTTTCTTCTTGAAACGGATGGTGAATTAATCACTTCCCGGACAAAACTTGTTGCAGTCACAATCAGCTCAAACGTACTAGGCAACGTATGGCCAGAAGGCAGCTTAGAAAAAATTATTTCTCAAGCACATAACGTAGGCGCCAAAGTGCTCCTTGATGCAGCACAAGTTGTTGGCCACAAACCGGTTGACGTTCAAAAGCTTCGCCCTGATTTTATGGTTGGAGTCCTGTACATCAACCAACAACTTCACGATGAAGTTGAACCTTACCAAGTTGGCGGATCAATGGTCTATGAAGTTGCGTGGGAACATGCAACATGGGCACAAGCCCCTGCAAAATTTGAAGCTGGAACTCCTCCTATTGCAGCGGTCATTGGCTTGGGTGCAACTATTGATTATATCTCAGAGAATATCATGTTTAATGAACTTGCTGCGCACTATGGCGCATTATCAACGCAATTGATTGACGGACTACAAGCCCTAGAAGATGTCAAAATCTATGGCAATATTCAAAGAATGAAGCAAGAGGGACACTTGGTCTGCTTTACCATAAAAGGTATTCACAGCCATGATATTGCAGCATATTTGGCAAGTAAAAATATTGCACTGCGGGCCGGACATCACTGTGCACAACCATTAATCCGATTACTTGACGTTGATGCACTTGTTCGAGCAAGCTTTGCTGCATATACTACTACCGATGAAGTTCAAGCACTCATTAACCATCTTCCTCATGCGATGAAAATTTTAAAGAAATAAGACTATGGACTACGATTTATATCAAGAAGAATTGATGGATCACTACCGTCATCCTCATAATAATAAAAAAATTATTAATGCAAATTTTGCATCAGGAGAATTTAATCCTTCGTGTGGTGATAAAATGCATATTGAAGGAATTGTTGAAAACAACATACTCACAGAGGTTGGATTTCAAGGTAAAGGATGCGTTATTAGCCAAGCTGCAGCCTCTATGCTTACACAACACTGTAAGGGTAAAACGGTTGATGAAATTCTTGAGCAAGGTAAAGAAACGGTCACCAATCTTATTGGAATGCCACTTGGTCCAAACAGGCTTAAGTGTGCCCTTCTTTGTCTTGAAGTGATCCAAAAAGGTCTTCTTGAGTTTAAAAATAACAGTAACTAACTGAAAATGAGACCTTATTTAAACAAGAGATCTCATGAAGTTAACAGAAAGGAAAAATGATGCTTTCAATAAAACTAACCGACAAAAAATTCTGGGAAAACAATGTCGAAGCATATGTTTTTCTTATGAAAGAAAATCTAGACTCAGCATCTGATCTTGATAGCCTTTCAAAAATTGAAACTGAATTTTATCCTCATCTCAAACAGATTCTTAAACGGCATAAGTTCAATGGTCAAAAAGGTCAAACCTACGTTTTAACCGCTGAAAAAAATGGTAAATTACTCCAATTCTTTTTTGTCGGCCTTGGTAAACTTGATCAAGCTTGGGATCGCAATTTAGAAATTTTACGTCGCGCATGGGCAAGTGCAATACAACGCATGAAGCATCTATCGATTGAATCGGCAATCGTTGCTTTGCCTGAAACAGAGCCATTCAAAGTAAGCAGCCTTGAACTTTTAAAACAGCTTGTAATCAACTCTTATATGGCTAATTACGAATTCATCCAGTTCAAAAGCAATAAAAAGGACGACTGGAATTGCCAATTGCTGTTTGACGTCGTTGATGCCGATTTTACAGGATTCACGCAAGCGCTCGAATATGGCAAAGCTCTTGGAAGCGCTATTAACACTGCACGGCATTGGATCGATCTTCCAGGCAACATTATTCATCCTGGCACATTGAGCGAAGAAGCTCAAAAAGTTGCTGCCGAGTATAAAAATCTTTCTTGCACGGTTTTTGGACATGAGCGTGCACAAGAACTTGGCATGGGGTCATTTTTATCTGTTGCAAAGGGCTCTGAGCATGAAGGCAAATTTGTTATCCTTGAATACAAAGCAGCCGACAGTACAGCACCAACTATCGCACTCTGTGGCAAAGGTGTTACGTTTGATACCGGTGGAATCAGCTTAAAACCATCATCCAGCATGGACGGTATGAAATATGATATGGCCGGAGCTGCATCGGTTATTATGCTTATGAAGTTTTTTGCACAGCTCAAGCCAAATGTTAACGTCATTGGCATTACACCATTGGTCGAAAATATGCCAAGCGGTAGAGCATCACGCCAAGATGATATTGTTGTTGCTATGAATGGCAAATCAATTGAAATTAAAAGCACCGATGCTGAAGGACGACTCATTCTTGCAGACGCGATGTGTTATGCTGATAAATTCTACACTCCAGACATTATTATTGATATTGCAACGCTTACAGGAGCCTGTGCTTACGCTGTTGGGCACCTCCATATAGCGCTCGTCACGCGCGATGAAGATCTCAAAGCGGCGCTTCTTGCCAGTGGTAAATTGACCGGGGATAAATTATGGCCTCTGCCAATTGATGATGACTTTGTTTTAGCTAATAATTCAGACGTTGCAGATCTTGCTAATACCGGCGCCCGCAGTTACGGTGCTGGAACTATTACTGCTGCATGCTTTCTTGAAAGTTTTGTAAACAAAGCTCGCTGGGCACATCTGGATATTGCAAGCACCGCAAGTGATGCTCCAGGAATTAACTACCTTGGGAAAGGCGCTACAGGAGCCAGCATTCGAGCTTTAGCAGATTTTATTATTTCGTACGGAAACCAAGATTCCTTAATGAAAAATCTGCATAACACTGAATAGAAGATAACAACTCAATAAAAAGGGTGTAAAAATCTTTTGACTTCATATTTTTTTTACTTTAATATTGTTGAAGTTAAAGGGTAACGCCCTTGATTAAGGGCGAATAGCTCAGTTGGTTAGAGCACCTGCCTTACAAGCAGGGGGTCACAGGTTCGAATCCTGTTTCGCCCACCAGAAAAGTCAATAAACATAGGGCTTCTTTGAAAGTCCTATTCTTTTTTGTGGAA
>CAYSDC010000061.1:5958-9315 GCA_964429765.1 uncultured Pseudomonadota bacterium | reverse complement strand
CATATTAAATTTTTCTGGGTGGGATCTTAATTCGGGTCAACTCTGTTCACAAAGAGCAGAGTATTTATAACTAATCATGAATGACTGTGGAGGTTATCATGGTCGTAGGAGTTTATCATATGAATTACAAACCATTTAAAAAGCTTACATTAGCTTTAAGCTTTGCAGGAACATTATTCAGCGTGGTTAATGCAGCTCCCCAATCAACACTTGAGAGCATCACGACACTTGTTGGACAGATTAAAAAAGAAAATCCTGTCAACGAAAAGGCACTTGAAGGATTTCAAGGAGAAGTCATTAAAGTGGCTAAAGAAGCGGGATTCGGATGGGCGGATTACCTTGTATTGAGCTCTTTTGCTGATCGTTGTAAATTCATAGCGGGAAAGTCCCCTATCATTCTCAATGCGTTAATCGCTAAGTTTATCGAAAAAATTCTCCCTAAGCATGAGCAAACCATTATTAAATTAATGCAAGATCCTGCGCTCCAACCCGTGCGAACACTTCTGGATGAGCAGTTTGAATCATTCGATCTATCCTGTGCACCAACAGTCAAAACTACTACCAAACCGGCTACCGATGTTAATCAAAAAATACAAAAACTCAACAATTTTATCAATGACTACCAAGGGCAATTCCATAAATTATTAAGCGTTGTCCTTACGGTTGGAGTCTATGCTGAAACGCTTTCTGGGCAATCAGGATCACATTCATATCAAGAATTATTTCAAGACATCAAAAATGTGGCTCTTGAAGTTGCAGCTGAGCACCTAGAGCATGCAGAGATAGACAACCTCATTCGTTTTGCAAAAAGTAACGCTTATCAAAAATTGACAACCCGCTATGAGCAATTGGCCCAAGTGGTTATCAAAGTACTTAAGCCAAAATACCAAGAAATTGCCTCAACTTTTTGGAACCAAACCAAATCTTATGTAAGCAGGCTTATAGCTGCTACAGCATAAATACACACACACTGCACACGCTGGGGGCCCTCATTGGGCCCCTTTTTAATGGAATCTTGGGAAGCTTTTGCCCTTTTGCTAGACATAAAATCCAGTTTTGGTAGAATGAAACCTATTATATGAAAAATTGTATGAAAAAGTCCCTGACTCGTTTTATAACCTCTGACTTTGTGGATCTGAAAGGCCGAATAATTATGGAGCGTACATCAAAAGTCGTTTTTGAGAAATATGCGATTATTCAAACTGGTGGTAAGCAATACCAAGCTATCCCAGGCAAAACTATTGCAATTGAAAAATTAGCTGGCGAGGCAGGAGACGCTGTCACCTTTTCTCAAGTTCTTTTCACAAAGACTGCTGAAAGCACGTATACTTTTGGCAAGCCATTCATTGAAGGTGCAAAAGTTACTGCGAATATTGTTAAGCAAATGCGCGGACCAAAAATTATCGTTTTCAAATTTAAGCGCCGTAAAAAATACCGCGTAAAAAGAGGACACCGTCAAGCAATTACGGTTGTTCGAATTGAGAACATCTAAAGCACCTGCTTTTGAAAAGATTTATAAAGCCCCTCTTTCTTGAGGGGCTTTTTTCATGTCGGTACATTGACAAGCTCGCGCTCTGGCATGAGAATAGATTGGCTAATATGTGGGATATATATCTCATGTAATCGTGATATTAAAACGCATTGAATTATCAATTCACGTTGTATTTGTAAAAAAGGAGCATGGTATGGATACCGGACTTATGCGATTCTTATTATTAGGGATTATTACTCTGGCTATCATTACTACAGGATTTTTTTTCTTTAAATCTCCATCCACCAAGCAGCCAATCATACCCAAAATACTTGAATGGCTCACTCAAGAAAAAGAGTGGTTCAATGTATCGCGCCCACTCCATGCAGCTGATTTACATAACAGAATCCTCATTGTCGACTTTTGGACCGCAGGTTGCATCAACTGCATGCATGTCATGCCCGAACTTGCAGCACTTGAACATCAATTTAAAGAAAAGATAACGGTTATCGGTGTACACTCAGGTAAGTTTTTAAGCGAGCATGTCGATCAAACTATTAAGCAGGCCATCAAGCGACATAACATCATCCATCCTGTTGTTAATGACAGAAACTTTGTTATCTGGAAAGCTTTTGGTGTGAACTCATGGCCAACACTGCTGGTTATCGACCCTGGAGGACATATCTATAAGGAATACCAAGGCGAAAAGCACCAAGAAGAGATTGCCCGGGATATTAATGAGCTCCTTGCTCGCTTTCCACAAGCAACGACAACTCCTCTGCCTCTTAAAAGTGAAGCTTCAAATTCCACACAAAGCCTCCTCTCATTCCCTGGTAAATTGGCTTACGCTGATGATTTTAAGGGCAGCCCGGCTCTTTTTATAAGTGATAGTGGAAACAACAACATTATAGTCTCACAATTGGATGGAAAAATTATTCAAACGATTGGCTCTGGAATCCAGGGTTTTGCAGATGGAAACCTGCAAACAGCTCAGTTTAACTGGCCACAAGGGCTCTTATGGGACCAAGAAAACAGAGTTCTGTATGTCGCTGATACAAAAAATCATATGCTCAGAAAAGTTGATTTCGACCTGAATACGGTTACTCGTCTTGCGGGAACAGGCACACGTGGAACTCACAGTGTGACAACCAAAGATACACCTCGCGATGTTGCTCTTGCATCTCCGTGGGATCTTGCATTCTTTCCCGTGGCACCCATCATTGCTATTGCTCAAGCAGGAACTCATCAAATTTGGCTTTATGAACAGGGTAAAAATAGGCTCCGCATCCTTACGGGCAATGGCCGCGAAGGGATTAAAGATGGCCAACATCCCTATGCAACCATGGCACAGCCAAGCGGACTTGCTACCGTTGAAGATACACTTTATATCGTTGATGCGGAATCAAGTGCGCTGCGCATGTTCAGAGGGCATGACCTCAAGACACTTGTTGGAAAAGGGCTTTTTAACTTTGGCTTCACCAGTGGCAAAGCTGAAGATGCACAACTGCAACACCCACAGGGGATTGCTGCTGACAAAGATGCTGTGTATATCGCTGACACCTATAACCACTCAATCCGCCTGTACAATCCAAACACACAAGAGCTCTCAACACTCATTGGTAATGGAACTGCAGGAAGTAACCTGGGGAGTTTTGACCAAACTCAACTCAATGAACCGAATGGAATGGTTAAAATTGGCAACAAGCTTTATCTTGCTGATACCAATAATCACCGGATTTTGGTTGCTGACCTTGATACCCATGAATGCAGTAAATTAGTGCTTTTTGAGAACAAAACTAGCACCTAAACATTAATTTTCACCGAAATTATCCCTATCCCCCAGAGGCGGGGGGGGGGGGGGGGGGGGGGGGGGGGGGGGGGGGGGG
>CAYSDC010000061.1:0-5922 GCA_964429765.1 uncultured Pseudomonadota bacterium | reverse complement strand
ACCTTAATCCTAGTATTTCCCCCCGCTCTTGCTCATTTTTCATTTTATGATAGAATTTAATTACTATATGAAATTTTAATAGTTGTTGTGAATATAATTACTAGGCTAATAGCTGATGTTGAACCGGGGGTTATCGTGAATAAAGTCCGTCTATTTTTAAGCTCAATCGTACTTACAGCGCTTGCTTTAAGCGCAAGCCTACAAGCAGGCATATCGCCTCTAGCGTTTAATGGTGTTTTTAAATGCTTTAAGCCAGGGTATGAAATGTATGCGCCCAACCTTGGATGCGCAGCACTTCAAACTGAGATTGTTAATAATATTCGCTTTTGCATGGTTAACCCAGGCAAAAAAGATGCTGACGGCAATAGACTTTGGATTAAAGATAAAGCTCCTGTAGCTGACCCTGTTGCAGCACTTGCTATCTTACTCTTCCCTTCTCCTGCTGGAAGCCTGACCGCTGTAACCAGTCATCCACAAAATATTGGTCGTGATTTGACCGTTGAACATGTTGCTCAGTTGCTTAACTTTTGTGCACAGGTTCGAGCTGCTGTGCCACACATGGGTGGAAATCGATTTGGCAAAAATGCTCATAAGTGCATAGAACGCTTAATTGCAGCAGCAAACAAAAACCTTAAACCTCATACCGAAAATTATTTTACAAAGTTTTTTGAAACTGAAGTCTACAGCCTCAACACAGCTTCTATGAATATACTACGCTCATTGCTCAAGCACACACACCAAGGACGTGAATTACTCGTCGCTTTGTGTAAGGTTATCGAATTAGAAACGCGAACCAGCGTCAATCAACAATTCTATCCCAAGTTTCAAGCCGAACAACTTTTAAATGCTTTTTTCTGTTTAAAATTTGGACACGAAGATATTCCTACCTTGCTTGCACACTTAGATGATTCAATTGTTGATCATGAAATGCTTCCTGAAGCGCGCTTGATTGATGCAAGCGACATTGAATTAATAAATCAAAAACAGATCGACAATATAACCCTTGATGATCTGTGGGTTTTACATAATAGAAATTTAGTTGACCAGGTAATCCCTTATGCTCGTGGCTCGAAGCCAGTGAATAATGGCCTTGCATTGGCATACAATCGCCAAGCAGATCAACTTACTCGCGAAGAGTTTCCTGATTGTACAGAAACATTTATTCGTCATTTAGGCAACCTCACACTCTACTCAAAGCATCGGGGCTCCTTTGATCTTACACACGCAAAAAAACAATTAGAAAATTCTCCTCTTTGGAAAAATTTAGAAGATTTTTACCGTATACAAACACCGGATAAAGCTAACTCAGGAGAACAAGCAGTTCGCGATAGTTTTTGTAAAGTAGTTGGTGGCCTTGGCCATCGGATACGCTATCGTAGACAATCGGAGACAAGCGCTCCGCGCAATGATGCCGAAGTTGACTCCGGAATTTTTAACATTATTCGCGTGCTTAACATTATGTATAACCTTGAACTTGACGCTGAACCGATATACACAAATGATCAGCAATTTGCAGATGATATAACTCAGTGGGCTCAAGCTAGCTTAGAAAAGATGTTCAAGCTGCTGGACCCTCACAAGCAAGTCGATATCGATATAGCTAATGTCGTTACCTTTCGAGCATTTGGAGACTATGAACATGACTGTCAGGGCATAATTAAAATTAAGGTTAATAACGATTTCACATGTACTATGAGCATTGAAAGTAATCATACTCAATTTGATTTAATTGATATTCTTGTACCCGAACAACAAATGATGGGCCCTAAATGCTTAGAAAATGTTGTAGAAAAATTTAAGCCGGCATTTCAAAATAGCATTTTGCAATCTCTTTTCCTCCTTGATGAGCAAACCCGGCAAGCAACTCAGTATCAACTTTATGGCCTATTTCAAAATGGTACTGGCGACAGTATGCACATTATCGAAATTCTAGATCGCCTTCTTGTTATGACACAAGAAAATAAAATCTCACTAACCCGTGCTGCAATTATTTTAAGAAACTGCTTGCAAATGTTTTTATGGCAAGACACTACGATGATGCAGAAAATTCAACCGTCCATCAAAAATTGGAAAGATTTTGTACAGCAACACAGCAGTGCGTTGCTCATCAATATTATTCAAGAAGAGACTAAAGCTGTCAGGTATGATTTATTCAAGGACGATTTCAATGATAATGCTGATCAGCTTTTAAATTTTTTCCATAATGCATCAAAGCTGTACTGCCATAAGCAAGATTATTTTTCCTTTTCTCTCATGGAAAACCATCCTGAACTAGAGGTAATTGATTTCATGAACTCAGGAATTACAGACTTAGAAATTTCTGGAAACTGCCCTCATTTGGATACAATTACCTTATCACTTTCAAAAGAATTAGAAGCCGTACAACTCTCGGGAAATCTTGATAAGCTAACCACACTTAATCTTTCCCAAACAGGAATAATTAAATTAAATGTGGAGGGTAATTACCCTTTTCTTAAAATCATCGATTTAGCCAGAACAAAAGATTTAAAGAGTATAAAAATTTCAGGGATCGCTGAAAATTTAAAAAAGATAGATCTTAGCCACTCCAACATCGAGCTATTAGAAATTGAAAGCTCGCAATGTCCAAACCTTGAAGCACTTAATTTAAAATTTACCAATAAATTGAAGTCTGCAAAACTTTTAGGAATTTTTAAGATGCTAAAAAAGTTAAACTTAGCTTGCTCAAATCTTACAGAGCTAAAAATTGCTGGTAGTTGTCCAAACCTAGGAGTTCTGGACACTAAAATTAAATTTACATCACCGTAAAATACAGGGAGGTTATCGTGAATAAAGTTCGTATATTTTTAAGCTCAATCGTACTTACAGCTCTTACTTTGAGCATAAACTTACATGCAGGCATATCACCTTTGGCGTTTAATGGCATTTTCAATTGTTTCAAAAAGCCTGAATTTGCACCCAATCTTGGATGTGCAGCACTTCAAACTGGACTTGTTAACAATATTCGCTTTTGCATGGTTAACCCGGGTAAAAAAGATGCACATGGCAATAGGTTGTGGATTGAGGACAAAGCACCTGCTCATGACCCTGTTGCAGCACTTGCTCTTTTACTTTTCCCTTCACCTGCTGGAACTCTATCCGTCATGACAAGCCACAAAAATAATATTGGTCGCTATTTGGTGGTTGAACATATTGCCCAGCTGCTTAACTTTTGTGCACACGTTCGAGCAATGTTTTTAAGTTATGAAGCTCAAAGAAAAGAAATTGCTGAAAAGATTACCTTCAATAGAAAAAATAACAGTTCTGAGCTGGTTACAGCGCAGGATCTTCTTGGTGGTTTTCAGTTTGGGAAAAATGGCTTAGAATGTTTGAATCGTTTAAAAAAAGCCGCAAAAAGCGCTCACGATCAAAAGAATTATACGTATTTTTTGAACTTTGAAAAAACTCATACGCAAAAGAATGGATTCTTGAACGAAGTTCAGGGACGTCAAATTATCAGCGAACTTTGCAAAAGTATTGAGCACGAGGAACGAAGGTACAGATACAATAACCAATCTGATCATTTTTATCCAAAGTATATTACTGAGCAACTTTTAAATGCCTTTTTCTGTTTAAAATTTGGCAAAGACGATATCCCTACATTACTTGCACATTTAGATGATTCGATTGTTGATAAAGATCTTATGGTTGAACAACGCGTACTTGATAAAACAGATTTTGAAAAAAGTAATCAAAAAGATGTTTCAACATTAACACTTGATGACCTATGGATCTTACAAAATCGAAATACAATAGACCAGGTTATTCCGTTTGAAGCCAACTCACACCCAATCGATTATGCCCTTGCATCAGGATATAATCGCGCTCAGAAACAATACGTTAAACTTGAGTTTACCGATTGCATGGAAACAGTCTTTCGACTTTTTTGTTCCCTCATGTTTTATTCAAAAGAGCTATCGTCTTTTGATCTCTCTTTGCTTAAAGATCATCTAAAAGATTCACCTATTTTGAAAAATTTTGAAGAATTCTTTCAACTTCAAACTCCTGATCAAGTAAATTCTGGCTCACGAGTAATACGCGATGCTTGCAACAAACTCACAGGCGATCTTGGACGTCCAATTCGTTACAATCAAAAATCGTCTTATGATAAAGAATCTAATGACAATGAACTCTCAGGGGGTATTATTAACTTCATAAGAACGCTTGCCTTAGCTTTTGATATTGAAAACGATTCAGAACCTATTTTTAAAGAATATAACCAATTTATAGCCGAAACAACGAAATGGGCAATATCTTTTTTACAAAAAATATACGCCCTTTTTAATCCACAAAAAAACGTAATTATCAAAATCTTTGATGTTTCTTGCTTTCAAACAAGAAACATTTCTGAATATGATTGTGGAGGCACAATCAATATTGTTGTTGATCAAGATTTTAAATTCACGATCACAATCAGCGGAGGCCATGCACAATTTGATTCTATCAAAATTCTTGAGCCCGTTAATTATCCTCTAGCTCCAAATACTCTCTTTGCTATCAAAGAAAGATTTGTCCCATTATTACAAAATACTATTGGCGAATCGCTTTTCCTACTTGATTCAAAGACTCAATGCGCAATAACTCAACCAATATACAAGCTATTTCAGCGTGATTTGAGAAATAGTAGCCATATCATTCAAGCTCTTAAGCAACTTTATTCATTGGTAAAAATATCACAAGTCCCAATTCAACATGCTGCACTCATCCTGCAAAACTGCTTACAAAATTTTGAATGGAAAAATTATAGGATGGTGAATCACATCCAACCTACGTTAAAAAAATGGTTAAAATTTATCCAAAAATCTGAAAGTAAAGTTCTTTCGAAGGTTCTACAAGAAGAAGTACAAGCTATTCAATACAAGGAATTTAACGACGCTTTTACCAACGTAGATGATCTCTTAAACTATTTTTGCGGTGCATCAATACTTTTTTTAGAAGGAGGTTCTGAAAAGACCTTTGTTACAACACAAAATCATCCATCAGTTAAAAAAATAGATTTTACTGATTGTGATGCAGAAAAAGTAATTATTTCTGGGGACAATTTTCCAAACCTTGAAATACTCGATCTGAGCAACACTGAAAGCTTACAAAGCCTGAGGTTATTGGGGCCTCTTAATAATCTGACTAAAATAAGCTTTGAATTTTCATCTATTTCTAAAATCAAAATTTCTAGTGAAAACTGTCCAAATCTAGAAAATCTTGAAGCAAATAACACTGATGAGTTAGAAACGATGACATTATCCGGCTCTTTTAAAAAGCTGAACACAATAGATCTTTCAAGCTCAGCCATCACAAAACTAGAAATGTGCGGCGATAATTTTCCCACTCTTCAAAGAGTTGATCTTGGCAACACTAAATCTCTAAAAAAACTTGTGCTTATAGGCTCATTTGCAAGCATTAAAAAGATCAACTTAGACTCTTCTGGAGTCACACAACTAAAACTTGCAAGCAACTATCCAAAGCTTGAAATATTAGATTTAAAAAACACTGAAAGTTTAGAAGATCTTGAGCTTTCAGGAAGCTTTAATAGTCTCAAACAAGTGCTTCTAAGCTCTTCAGCTATTACCAAGCTAGAACTTGCAGGCAACAATTTCCCAGTTTTGAGCACTATTGAGCTTGAGTGGGCTGCTAATCTACAACGGCTTGAACTATCAGGCGATTTTGAACAACTCACTGAAATTGAACTTGCTAACTCAGATTCAGCAGAATTAATCATTACTGGAAAATGTCCAAATCTTAAAACTGAAAATATTAAAATTACATCTACATCCAACATGCGATGAATTGCGAGGAGGTTATCGTGAATAAAGTTCGTCTATTTTTAAGCTCAATCATACTTACAGCGCTTGCTTTGAGCATAAACTTACATGCAGGCATATCACCTTTGGCGTTTAATGGCATTTT
>CAYSDC010000060.1:0-9486 GCA_964429765.1 uncultured Pseudomonadota bacterium | reverse complement strand
GCTTACGCTGGCAAGTGATTGGCTAATAGCTTCAGTAAAGCTTTGGGTTGCAGTTGGCGTAGCTGTTACAGATTCTGCTATTCTTTCGCATATACCGTTTACCAGTGTATAGCCTTCATCGCAGATTGCAGTTGGGGTTGAATACACAAGAGATAAGAAGTATTCAGGTGTGTATCCTGCGTTAATAGCTACTGTAGCTAGTCCAGCTACTGCAGCGACTCCGCCGCATGCGAGTATCACTTTAGCAGCTGTGCGTAGCTTGCTTGTTTGTGCGCAAACATCTTTTAAATTTTTAAGAGCAACAGCTCCGTGCGCTTGAGCAATTTCTGTAGCTGCAGCTGTTTGAGCTTCAGCTACAATATCTTTAATATTAAGTGCTTGCACTGGTGTCTGTGCAGTCATAAATCCTGCAATAAGCGTAACAATAATAAACTTTTTCATACGAATCTCCAAAAACGATAAAGTTAAACATTTCTTTTTAAGAATGTATCAGGAAAAAGCAATGTTCTTCTTGATACATATTTTACCCTACCATTAATATTTATATATCACAAATGGCATATATTCTCATGGAAAATATTATCACTAGATGGTAATTGTTTTTTACAAAGATATTCTGTTAGTGGTATTCATTTAAGGAGAATAAGCATATTTTATCCTGTGAAGTACATATTTGAATGTTATACATAGATAGGGTACTTAAGTTAGAATCTCTTAGGTTCTTCTCATTTTAACAAGCAGAAAAATAGCCGGTCTGAAAACAATCAGACCGGCTATTAGTAAGTTTAGTAGCTAAATTGCTCTAATTAAGCGAATCAAAACATTCTCTTATTAAAACCACGAAAACATATTCTTAATGGTTTCTGTAAAGGCTGTTACAGCTTCTCCAAGCTGATTATCATTTGATGTGAGATTGTTGAAGGATTGTTGTGTTACATCATTGAAGTTAAAAATTTCAACTTCTGATCCAGTTGCAGGAAGTGTCAATAGAGTATCTTGTACTGCTGAGGCTATTGTTTCTGCAGCTGCACATGCAGGTGTTGTTACCGCAACTGCGTTTCCAACTATGCACTGGCTTCCTGTATTAATAAAATCTCCCGCACATGGGATTACGCATTCGCTTCCAGTGTTAATGAATCCTGTAGAGCATTCTGCAGCCATTGTTACTATTGGAGTAGCTGTTGCAGTAGTAAGTTGTTCAACACACTGATTACCAGTATTGATAAAGCCATCTATGCATGGGATTACACATTCAGTACCAGTATCAATAGCGCTATGAGCGAACATTGTAGCTGCATCAATAAGTGACAAGAGGTATTCAGGTGTATAACCTAAGTAAATTGCCATTGCAGTTACTGCAGCAATTCCGCCGCCGCATACGAGTGTCCACTTAACAGCTGTGCGTAGCTTGCTTGTTTGTGCACAAACAGCTTTAAATTTTTTAAGAGCATCAGCTCCGTGCGCTTGAGTAATTTCTGTAGCTGCAGCTGTTGTAGCTAGAACTTCAGTATTTTGCATTTTAAGTGCTTGCACTGGTGCCTGCGCAGTCAAAAATCCTGCAATAAGCGTAACAATAATAAACTTTTTCATACGAACCTCCAAAAACGGTATAGTTAAACATTTCATCCTAGAATGTACCAGATAAGAAACATATTCTTTTAGGTACATATTTTTACTCTACCACTAAAAAATAAGCAGTGCAAATGGTCATTGTTTGCATGAATACACTAATTCTATATATGATTAAAATGTCTTTAAAGATTTTCAATGTGAAAACATTGATTAAGGTGAGGCAAAGTTACAACATTGGTGATATAGTAGCTTTTAGTATTAAATCAGTGATTATATGCGTGATGATAAAAAATATTTCCCTGTACGAGGAGAGAGTGTTTATGGAAGAGCTGTCATTAAAGTCAGGGCGATCTGTATTAAGTGATAGACGCATCCAAAAAATGAAACATATTTTCTATGGATTTCTCATTTGCGTTTTTATTATTGTTCTTAGACTCTTTTACTTGCAAATAGAAAGTTGTGCCTTTTTGCGCCGGATGGGCGAGCATAATTTTTTACGAACCGAAGTTGTTCCACCACTGCGTGGCAATTTTTTAGATTGCAATAATGTTTTGCTTGCGGCCAATCGGCCAGTTTTCGATTTATATTGGCAAGGCAAGGGTTCATCATTATTGCAGCCGTATCATTATGAGCTTTTGCGCAAAGTAGGCTTTATTGCCGGTAGCGATCTTCTGCGACCAGAGGTAATTCAATCAGTTCATTATGCAGAACAGAATATGCGTCGAACTTTGCTTGCTCGAGATATATCATTTGAAGCGCTTTGTCAGATGAGTGAGCAATGTCCCTATGTTTCGAATATTTTTGTTGAAAATAGGTTCAAGCGGGTATACCCCTTTAAATCGTTTGCCAGTCACGTATTAGGTTATTTGAATCGAATTGAAAATTGTGGGAAATCTGGGCTGGAGTTACTTTTTGAAAATCAGCTTCAAGGTGAGTCCGGCCACATAACCAGGATTACTAATTCTCGTGGAAAGTCGCTTTCGTGCAAGGAATTTAAGCATGCCAAGGCTGGAGACAACATTCAGCTAACGATTGACTTTCAGATTCAGCAGCTTGCAGAAACGCTTCTTGATCCTGGGCAAGTGGGATGTGTCGTTGTAAGCGACGCGGAGACTGGAGCTATCCGTGCGATGGCTTCATTTCCTTCATTTGATCCAAATTTCTTTTTAGGTACCATTACGCAGCAGCGTTGGAAGGAGGAGATGATTGCCAATAATCCTATGCTGAATCGAGTTTGTTCTGCTGAGTATCCACCGGCTTCTGTCTTTAAAATAGTAACATTTGCTGCTGGGCTTGAAGAAGACCTTATGCAAGAGTCTTCAGAAGTTGTTTGCAAAGGATATGTTAATTTTTGTGGGAGAAATTATTACTGCATTCGACACTCAGGTCATGGAAAGCTTTGCATGAAAGACGCATTTGCAAAGTCGTGTAATATTCAATGTTTTGAAATAGCAAAAAAAATAAAGATCGACAAGCTTGCTGACTATGCTGCTTGTTTTGGTCTTGGGCAAAAGACGAACTTCTTGCTTCCAGAAAAACGTGGACTTGTTCCAACATCGTCATGGAAAAAAGAAAATAAAGGGGAGTCGTGGTGGCGAGGTGAAACACTTTCTGCAAGCATTGGCCAAAGTTATTTATTGGCAACGCCTTTGCAGATTTCTCGGTTGGTCAACTCTATTTGCACCGGTTATCTGGTGAAACCACGTCTTCTTGAAACAGAACCTATTGAGCGTGAAAAGTTGCGTTTGGCAGAGTCGACACGTACTTTTTTACGTGAATCGATGAAAGAAGCGGTTAATTCAGGGACTGGATGGAGATTGCGATCACTCAAAAATTTTGATACGTACGTTAAAACAGGAACAGCGCAAACGTGTGGATTGTTGAAGGAAATAACTTCTGCACGACAGCTTGAGCATGCGTGGCTTATTAGTTTTTTTTCCTATAAGGGCGGAAGGCCTCTTTCGCTGGTAATTTTAATTGAAAACGTTGGATCATCACTCCCAGCAATTGTTGCGACTAAGAAATTTTTACAAGGGTATGAGCGAATTATAGAAATGCAAAAGAGCGTATAATAAGATAAAAAATCAAAAGGGAGAGCCTTATTTTTTTAGATAGATAAGGTTCTCCCCTCTTTACCACGTGTAATTATTTTCTATCTTGCTCATGCTTGTGCTTACGAGTACCATATTCTGATCCAGCAAGTCCGCCAATAGCGGCACCAACTGCTGCTCCAGCAATGGAACCGCCAGGTACAGCAACAGCACTGCCAATAAAAGCGCCATTAGCTGCTCCGATTAAAGCACCGGCAACAATTTTTTCTTTGCGAGAGCATTCATCAAGTAATAAGTTTGCAAGCACCAGTGATGCCCCCAATAGTACAATTCCAACTATAAGCTTATGAGTATCCATTCTTCTCCTTGCATGGTAAAAATTTTTTTTCTTGAAGCGTAAGTACAGATGAATGATTATTACTCTGGCAGGAATTTATTATGGAAAAATAGAAATTATACAACTTATTAGATTTTCTGTTTTTATATCGATACATAACCTTGGCATTGCTCTGTATTATTGATCATCACAGTATTTCTGTTTTATGGTACACTGGTTTGCATGACGCAATTATTTTATTTTCAAAAATTGGTAAAGAAACTATGAAGGCAGCTTTTTTTGACCGTGATGGGACACTTATTAAAAATGTTCATTATCTCAGTTCATTGGATCAAATACAATTGATTGAGCAAGCTGTTAATTTTGCAGCTGTGTGTCAAGAAAAAGGGTATACATTGTTTATTGTAACCAATCAATCGGGCATTGCCCGAGGGTACTTTTCAGCACAATTTGTTGAGCGAACACATGCTGTTTTGTATCATCAATTGCAGCAGCGAAATGTTGAGATTAAAAAATTTTATTACTGTCCTCATCATCCAACAGATTCGGTGATTCCAGAATTACGTACTTTGTGTAATTGCCGTAAGCCGGGTCCTGGGATGTTATTAACTGCTGCACATGAGCACGGCATTAATTTGCAGAATTCATTAATGTTTGGTGATAAGCAGATTGATTTGGAGGCAGGAGAGGCTGCAGGTTGTAGAGCTTTTAGTATTGATCAGATTCTTGAACAGTCGCCAGCGTGGTGGGATGAAAAAATTTTCGCAACTCAATGAATTAAAAATGGTATTTCATGAATCAGGAGAAACCGATGGATGAGCAGCACAAAGAGATGTTTACGGGTAATATTTTATTATTTTATATTTTTGATATTGGTGAAGATGTTGATTTAGAGCTTATCAAGCATAAAAGTTTGCTGCAGCCATGCATTGTTCCCCTTTCTTCTTATTTTAAAAATTATCATTTACCGCTTTCATTTCGCCTTCAAGATCAACGTGAAGAGTTGCAGGATTATGGTGTACCCAACGCAAGCTGTATTTCAAGTAAAATACATCATTTTGGAGCGCTTTCGTTTTGCTATCGCATTCCATTTGAAAATTCCTTTGAAGATTTAAAGCTTAATGTGATCGATATTAAAAAAACGTTTGACGAAAAAAGTGAAATTGATGCAAAAGGTATCTTTAAAAAGATTTTGCCTGCAATTAAAAAACCACGCTTCCATAACTTGAAGAGTTCATATTTTGCGGTACAAATGCATCCGATTAAGGACACGTTGACTCCAGAAGAATTTAAAGAACGTTACGGATCAAAAATTGCTTCGTTGCTTAAGCTGGAAATATATAACCTTTCAGATTACCAAAAAGATGAAATTTTAAACTCAACAATTGGCTACTACGGTCAGGACCTTATTATCATCGATAGTGAGGGCTCTTTTATTTATGATGATGAATATTTTGAACCGCTTGAATTTTTTGAGTATGCCAATATCCAAAAGCTTGAGTTGCAATATTTCGATCGCTTGCTCGATCATAAGCTTAACTTTTTCTATCATCAAGAGGCCTTTAAAGTTCCATTTTCAGCATATTTACCGCTCTGGAATAGATATGTCGATTTGCCGGTTCTACGTTTGACGAAGCTACGCGTTGATATTTCAGTTATTACCGAGCGGCTTGAAAATAGTATCAAGCTTGCAGGTGATGCTTATTATTCTAAGCTTTATTCTATGCTGACAGAAAAGCTTTCGCTTAAGGGCTGGAGAGACTCGCTGAACCGTAAGCTTGATATTATTCGTGATTTGTACACCGTATATCAAGATCGGCTTGATACCATTCATGAAGAGATGCTCACGTTAGTTATCATTATCTTGATTACCGTGGAAGCATGTTTGGTATTTTTGCGTTAATTTACCCATAAAAATAACCTGGATAAAAAATTATGGAACAGATGTTAGCACGATTGACAGAAAAAAAGCGTAGACTTGATACATATCAGCCTTTGCCGCCCGAGTTAGTGAAAAATTTATATCAATGGTTTCGAGTAGAGTTAACCTACACCTCAAACGCTATTGAGGGGAATACTCTCACTCACAGTGAAACGGCGCTTGTCCTTGAAAAAGGGATAACAATTGGCGGTAAGACGATTGCAGAACATCTTGAAGCCGTTAATCATGCAAACGCAATTGACTTTATCATGCAGCTTGCTCAAAAAAATCAGGCACAAGTAACGCTTGATGATCTCTTGGAAATTCATAAAAGAGTGTTGCAAAAAATTGATGATGATAATGCGGGCTTTTTAAGAAAGGTTGCAGTTCGCATTATGGGTTCACGAGTGCCACGCCCAAACTATCTTAAAGTTCCAGAACTTATGGATGAATTTGTTTTGTGGCTGAATAATGTGCATGATCACCCTGCAAAAATTGCAGCAGATGCGCATCTTAAATTCGTTTTTATTCATCCATTTGTCGATGGTAATGGACGGACAGCGCGTCTTTTATTGAACCTTTTACTGGTGCAAGCAGGATATCCGCTGGTGATTATTTCTAATGAAAAGCGCAAAGAGTATATTGATGCTCTTGAGAAATCGTTTCTTACCGGAGATAACAAAGATTTTTATACGCTTGTCTATGCAGCTGTTGAATCAAGCTTGGATCAGTATCTCGAAGCAGTGGAGTAGTCTGCCAAATTTTTTATTCAAAGTATTTAAGCGTGCTAGAACTGAGGACTGCCGTAATTAAAATATTATAGGATTGATCTTTTTGAAATCAAATAAGAAAACGTAAAATGGGGATACTATTTAACAACATTTTTAGATTGAGAAATAGATTGCCATATATAAAAGGGTGTAAATTTTTTTACGCTCGTCTTACAAATTCCCAAGTAACAGCTCCCTTGCAATTGCGACATGGTGGAAACCGATGACCCTTTGCTAGAGGGATTTCTCTTTGCTCTTCTGATGTGCAGGTACAATCTTTTAAACGGTAAACGCCAGATTCTTCACAAACTTCACCGATATGAAACGTATCGCCTCTTTTGAACATGGTATCCATTTCTATGGTTAAATTTTTTTTAGGGTTACTGAAACAATTTATAAAAATGTAATATTGAGCAGCAAGCGTTTGCATAAACTGCTCAACTTTCTCTTTATTGAAAAGATCTTAAGAATAATGGTATATATCATAGTTGAAGGCTGTCAGTTGCAATTTTTTTACCAAAGGTAAAATTATGAATAAGTTTTTAAAATACTTTCTTATTATTGGAACACTTATTGCCGTTGGATATGGAGCTTTTGTATTATATCATCTTGTCATTGAAGATGCCGTTTCAAGAATAAAACAAGGTGCTACTGAAGGGGTGAGCAAGGGAATAGGTAAAGGCATTGGGAATGTCATTAACCCATTTAAGTGGTTGTAATATTTACAATAATATCAAAAGGTCCTGATGAACGATGATGTGCCCATTAAGAATGGGATTGTTATACCTGGACGCGAGTTTGAAGTAACAACAAGTAGAGCTGGTGGTCCGGGAGGTCAACATGTTAATAAAACAGATTCGCGCATTACCGTACGTTGGAATGTTAAAAACACCAGTGCATTAACCGATGAACAAAAAGAGCGCGTGCTTGAAAAACTTCAGTCACAATTAACAAGTGATGGAGATTTTATTGTTCACAGTAGTGCATCACGGAGTCAACAGCAAAATAAACAAGCAGCTTTTATTCGATTGGCCGAAGAAATTAGAAAAGCGCTTGTCGTACCTAAAAAAAGGATGGCAACGCGTGTTTCTAAAAGGGCAAAGCAAGCTCGCTTAGATTCAAAAGCACGCCATGGTATGGTCAAAAAAATGCGTAGTAAACATATTCAAGATGATTAAATATGCATTTTATTTGGATTTCTTGAGAAGCCTGGAATCATCCAATACTTTAAGGAGAGTTAATAATGGAAAAGAAGATTATTTTTTTTGTTCTTTGTTCTATCGTGCATTTGAGTTGCGTTATAGCCACGCCCAGAGATAGGTCAAAATTTATTAATCCAAAATTTTTCAAACGAAATGTAGTGATGAAAAAAAATTTGAAGGTTGAAGAGTCGGTTCAGATAAAAAGCCTTGGTTTTGGTTTTGGAGCTGTTGTAGGTGTCATCGATAGCGATGGTACTCTTGGCTTTTTGCCATCATCTGGTCGCTATAAAAGTACCATTAGAAGTATAGATGATGCAACTAATAAAGTTATGCAGCTTCGTCCTGTTACCTTTATTTATAAAGGTGATGAATCTAAAAAAATGCAGTATGGCTTTATTGCAGAAGAAGTTGCTAAAGTTGCGCCAGAATTGGTTGTTTATTCAGGAGATAATCAGCCGTTAACTGTACGTTATGGTTCGCTTGCGCCTATGCTTTTGCATGAGCTTCAGAAACAAGTGAAAAAAATTGAAGACATTAATCAACGTATGGGCGATCAGGAAGCACAGCATAATGTGCAAACTGTAGCACTGATTGATCGAATTGCTCAGCTTGAACAGAAGATAACAGAACTTGAAAAGAAAAATTAATTCAGGAAAGCTACGGCTGATTTGCTGATCAAAGATACAAAAGAGGCGGATAAAATATATCCGCCTCTTTTGTTCAATTTTTATTCAATAAAAGTGAGAGCTTGACCAATTTTATTGGCTCGGCCAGTTCTTCCAATTCTGTGAATATAATCTTCGTGTGTTTGAGGTAGGTCATAATTGATGACATGAGAAACATCATCAATATCTATTCCGCGAGCAACAACGTCTGTTGCTAGAAGAATTTTGATATGATTATCTTTAAACATATCAAGCGCTTTTTTGCGTTGTGCTTGACTCTTATCACCATGCATTGTGGCGATCTTAAATCCGCGATCCCTTAAGTTTTTTGCCAGCTTATCAGTTGAGCGCTTGGTTCTGACAAAAATGATTACTTTGGTAAATTCAGGTTTAATAAGCAAGTCGTGCAACACCTCTATCTTATTTAGAGGATTAACCTTGATAACGTCCTGATTTACATTTTCAGCAGTTTGTCTTGTTTTGACACTGATTGAAACAGGGTTGCGTAAAAACTGGTTCATCAGAGTTTTAATTTCTGGTGAGATTGTCGCTGAAAAGAATAATGAATGACGATTTTCAGGTAATCTTGAAATGATATATTTCATATCATTAATGAATCCCATATCAAGCATGGTATCAACTTCATCAATAACAATAGAATTATATTTGGATAGATTTAAATATTTATTTTGTTCTAAATCTTTTAAGCGACCAGGTGTTCCTATGACAAATTCAGGATCTCTTCTTAAAACGTTGATTTGAAGATTTATGCTTAATCCACCAATGCATAGTACCGACGAAAAACCGGTTCCGGCTTTAAAAAACTCAAGCTCAGCTTGAATTTGAGCGGCCAACTCTCGTGTAGGGGTAATAATTAATACTCGATTAGTTTTCTTTGTTAAAAGATTATTGACCAGAGGAATTAAGAAAGCTGCAGTTTTCCCCGTACCGGTATTTGCGGTGCCAAT
>CAYSDC010000059.1:3894-9574 GCA_964429765.1 uncultured Pseudomonadota bacterium | reverse complement strand
GAGTACTGGGCGAGCATGCCATGTATTCAAAAGTTCCATAAGGCTCGAAGAGCTTTTAATGTCGCAAATAACGGTTGCTCCTGGATGTTCAAGCAGCATGGTTTGAGCAAAAAGGGCTAATAGTTTATCTCCGGGGATCAAGAGCCCCTGTTTGGTCATTGGGCTCATGCGGTCACAATCACCATCAAGGCCAATACCAAAAACTCGATTTGCATCAGCAGCAAGTTCACGGGCAACATCCTGCATATTTTCTGGAACTGTTGGGTCCGCTTCATGATTGGGGAAGTTTCCATCAACTTCAGGAAACAGAATGGTAACATCTTTCCATCCCATCATTTCAGTCAGACGAGGGTAGATCAGCCCTGCAGGACCATTGCCACAGTCGATGACAACTTTAAGCGAAATTCCCTGCAGATGCGTAAACTGATTTTTTAAGTATTCCAGATAAACCGATAAAATATCATAGTTTGTTTGAGTACCACGCTTTGAAGCGTTTGGTAAAAATTCTTTTTTTTGGAAAATTGCTTTAATTTGCTGAATTTTTTCGCCCCAAACATACCACATTTTAATGCCGTTATATTCTTTGGGATTATGCGAAGCGGTAACTTCTAGTGCGCAAGGAAGTTTAAGGTGATGTACCGCAAAGTAGAGTGCAGGAGTTGGAACAAGCCCTACATCGATAACATCAAATCCAAGATCAAGCGCTGCATTTTGTAAGCATTGCGTGAGCTCTTGAGAATGTGTTCTGCCATCACGGCCAATAACAATTGTTTTTTCGTGTGGATTTTGTTGTGCAAAATAGGTGACGATTGCTTTACCTAAATCATATGCTTGTTCGAGCAATAGATCCTTACCAACGACACCTCTGATGTCGTATTCTCGAAAGATAATGTCATTCATGATAATCCTTTCTCCAGGGTGTACCGCTGATAAAATCCTGATGTTGCATCATGCAGTAAGTGTAGTGTAAATAATTTATTTTGTCCTTACTTACTCGATGTTGTTCCAGAAACTGGAGTTTTTTGCACATCTTTTTTGGCTGATTCAGTTGATGTCTGCCATGCTTTTTTTACCGCAACAACAAGCTTGTTGTACACCGTAGCGACTGTTTCATGTACTGTTGTTAGTCCATTTAAAAATTTTGAAAACCAACTTTGTGCTGTTTTTTTCCATTCATCTGTATGACCTCCGTTGAATGCAAGTTTGTCTGAAGTTACTTGCTTGAGGTCAGGGTTTTGATCAATACGTTGTGTCAACCCTTTTGCTTGTTTCTTAATATCTTTAACCATCTGCTTAACCGAAATTCTTTGATCATCAAGCTTTTTAACAACCAGATCAATTGCTGCAATATTTGCTTTAACTTGATCGGCAAATGCAGGACTACCGACCGGTGCTTGAGGGGATGGGAGCATTGGTGTTGGCATTGATAGTGGTGGTGTTGGTGGGATTGGGGTTGGCATAGGCGTTTGGGTTGGTGGAACTATTTTTTTTTTTGCATCTTCGAGTGTGCGCATTTTTTCAAGCTCAGTAATTGTTGGTTGAGTCGGAATAATCATCTCTTTAATAGAGGAGAGAAGCGAACTTATCATGGTAATTGAACCGGTGACAATGTCGGCAACTGTATTGAAAAACTTGTGAATGAGTGTTTTTTCAATTGATGGAGATTCTGCAATTTTTGCCGGTTGGGGAATAGGGGTTTGAGTGATGCCAACCTTTGCTGGTGCCGATGGTGTTGCTTTGAGCATAGCACTTTTGCTTTCCAGTGATTGTAATTGTGCCTGAACCGATGTCATTAAGTTCCGTATTGCGACAACGGTATTGTTGAACTCTTGAATGGTTGTCGTGTCAACGGTTTTCTGGGTTTGTTGCATTGAATTTAACGTTTGCTTCATCGATTCAAGAACTTTTCCCGCCTCTGCTTCATCTTCTTTACTTAAAAGTTCGAAGCTTAATTTTTTCGTTGCTGCAAGTTGTTCTTGAGCTTGTCCAAGCTTGGTGTCTAAATCAGCAAGCTGAGATTTTAATGTACTTTTGAGCGCATTGATTGAATCAATATCCGCAGTAATTTTATCAAGCTCTTGTTTGTAAGATTGAGCCGTTACTATTGTTTGTGTGATTGGAAATTGAGGTGCTGCAGGAATTTGTCCATAGGCTGCTTGTGGAAATTGATTTACCGGTTGCGGTGTTGGTTGAGCCATTGGTTGTTGGGCAAACATTGGCTGAGCTCCTGGAGCTGGTATGGGCTGCCTTGGGAATATTGCTGCTGGCTGTGGTTGTGGAGCAGCATACACGGGAGCTTGAGTAGCGGGTGCTGGAGCTGGAACAACTCCAGGAACGCTTGGTGCAGCGGGCATAGTCATGCAAGAGATACTTGCTTGCGCGGTGAGGAGTGCGACAAAAAAAATAAAAAAAATAGGACGCAACGTATTCATATATTTCTCCTACAAATCTAAGATTCATAAAAATTATAAAGGGGGAGCTTGTATCCCTTCCAATATTTCACCAATTTTTCCGCGTTGAGCTCCTGATTTTTGATAAAAAGCATCAAGTTCACTCGCAAGCTGTCCAAGCTGCTCTTGAAGCTGCGTATGTTGCTGAGTCATTTGATCTATAGTTTTACTGACTTGGTCGGTAATATTTTTTGCTTGATTTGCAAGCGAACCGATTTGTGCGTTACCGCTGGGCAGTAGTTCACCAGGCTTTTCTTCAGAAAGCTCAAGGATGTCGGGTCCGGTCATCTGTTCAGGTTTGATTTCTGGACCTGTTGGTTGTGTAGGGGTTTGATCAGGCGTTGGGGCTGTTACATTTGATGCATCAGGAGTTGGCGTAGGAGTTGCTGCTGTCATGCCAGATACATCTGGAGATGGAGCCATATCTGCCATTCCTGATGCGTCTGGAGTGGCAGATGCATCGGCATCAGGATCCGGTGCCATGGACTGTGTTTGTATAAAAAAGCTCATACAGAAAAAAATAATGATCATCACGCTCTTGTATGCAACCATAAATACACCTTTGTATTGTGCATGACGTTTAACGACATGCCGCATGGGTAAGTTTTGATTGATACTACCAAGGTGATAAAAAAGAAATCAATCTCTTTGTATAGAAGGTTCAGCGAGGTTGGCGCAGCTATCATGCTGCAAAAAATGTATTTTTTAGATTAAGAACTTATACCAAAATTCATAACGAAGTGATCATTTCTTTTGTGGAGATTAATTTGAAGAGGTCAAGGCAAAATTATTGTTTGTGTTGATTCAGGGAATACCTTGAATGAGGTTTATAGAGCTCCGAAGTAGAGGAAGAGATGTTGTTTACAACATCTCTTCCTCTACTTTTACAAGCTTTAATTGTCTTTTTTATTTTTCACAGGAGAAAATTCTCGCAACAGAAATTTTATAGATGAGTAATTTGAGATCCTTTTGAAGCTTTTCTCTTGTCTTCATTAAATTTGTGTTAAATTCAGTTTCACAAATATTCTGTTCAGGAGCATCTTGATTCATCTTTTCTTTAAATAAATTAAATAAAATATCTGATGGCGATTCGAAAAAAGATAGCATGATTGTAATAAGCATTTTTTGCATTTCCAGAATAACTTCGCTCTTCGATGTGAGATACTCGGCTTGTAATTTATCAGTAAGACCCCCACGGCAGTCTTTTTCAGAACAAGTGACGTTATAACGAGCATCATTATTATAGGAACAGGAGATCCTGTCCAGTGCATCTAAGTCTTCAAAGCTGAATGCTTTTTCGTTTAAAATTTTAGCTAAAGAGGATTCTTCATTTACAGCTTGAATCATGATTTTTTCGAATTGGGATAAGCAAAAACTGTGGTCACAGTTTGGAAATTGGTAACGCCTACATGTTTTATTACACACATTGCATGGTGCTGGATCGCAAGAGTTGAGTTGATTTTGTGCTCTACTTTTTAGTAGATAGAGTTCGTGAGCTCTTGTATACAAATCTTTTAGCTCACTATCGTTATCAACAAGTTTATGAAAGTCATTGATATTCAAACAAGTTGAGGCATTAAAATTTGAGCACAAAGCTGGGCAAGGTGTGTACCACGCAAATTTTGGTTCACTATTTTCTTCGGCATTAAGAATTTCTGTAAGGGAATTGAATACAAGAGTATTTGAACAATTTTTACAGAGTGCTTTTTTACAGCACCAAAGCTTAAACATTTCTGATGTTTCCTTGCACTTGTAACATTGCATCTCGGAATTTTTTATGCGTGCAAGAAATGAAGGGCGTGTCTCTTTCTTGCAGCTTTGTTTGTTTCGAGCGCCGTAGCAAGAAGCTTCAAAAGCAAATACGCTGAGGAGAAGCATACCTAAAAAAGTGTAGGAAGATTTTTTGTTATTCGTAAATGAGTAAACCATATGATTCAAGTCCTTCATTGTTATGTAGTAAAACAGCTATTATCAATAATTACTGGAATTCATTATTTGCAAAATAGTTGCATGATTATAGGTAGGAAATTGTTTTTGTCAAAATTACTGAATAGATGAAAGTGGTTGGATTTAGAAGATATTTATTAAATGCATACATGGTATTGTTGGAGAACTGTTCTGATGACTTACTAACCGTGCATTTTAGCCATACATGGTCGAAAATACATTGTAATTATAACCAAAAATCAAAGCACCCTGCGTAGTACGTAGCGCTGTTCTGCTAATTCTGTGCGGGCTGTAGCTATTATTTCAAGCATTAGATTAAATTGATTATGTATATCTAAATATATTCTGGTAGGAATAAGTCTGGCGGCAACTGAGATTTTGTTTGATTTTAAGCCTATAAGCGATACTATTAAATACTATTAGTTAGTATTTGAGAAGCTGTCTTTAAAAAAGGTATTTATGATTTTTAAAAAAATGATTTCAATCTTAATCGTAATACTTTTGAGTGTGAATTTTTCTGCCTATGCAGAAGAAGATTTTTGCTCAATAAAAAGCACATCCGATGACTCAGTTCTGGATTGTGTTGAAAAGAAAAAATATAACGATCATTGTTTAGGTGCTAATTTTAACAATCATATTGATGATACAACAAACGACAGTAAATCTATAGCCAAGGAAGTTTATACAGATCAAAATTCAGGTGATGATTTAAGTGACAATATTGCTGACAAAACTGACTGCAATGAGGATGATTCTAAGAATGAAGCAGTAAGGTGTGATGAGGGTGAGTCCATACGCCAAGAAATTAAAAAAATGCTAGTGAATTTTCTATGCACAGTTTTTCCTAAATTTGATCGTGAAATTAAGACGTTTCTAGGGAATTATGTACTGAATGGTGAAGGCTACGATAGCCTATGTTCTGAAAAAAGTTGTGGGTGTTGGATAGAGATATCCAAGGGTTATCATTCTCTGGTAGGCGATCTTTGTGCTGAGCATATTCAACTCTTTTTTTCCCAGGTGTCAGAATCATACATAAACGCTTCTATGTATAAATACTGGATAGAGATAATCCAAGAAAATCGTTTTCAACTCGGCAATTCTTTGCCTGCAGAAGAATCGTACTTAGAAGATTCTGATGAAACAACTGACGAACTTCAAATGAGTGATGATAATATACCTCAGGATGGTTACGTAAAATTCTATTCTAAGGAAGAACTCTTGGCCGATGTAACATTAGATGATATATACGAAGCTTCTTTTCGTAATGATCCCAATAGCAGGAT
>CAYSDC010000059.1:0-3884 GCA_964429765.1 uncultured Pseudomonadota bacterium | reverse complement strand
TGATGATATTACTATGCATGATGATTATGCAGAGGATGTTTTAGATGAGAGTATCTTTGCTGGACTGCTAGAAGATATTAAAAGTCTACGATTAGAGGATATCTGGCAATGCAATTGTTAGGCGGCAATTCAACAAGTTAAAGGGTATCAAAATTATTGGACACTTAGGTCTCATCTATTAAACGATTTTTTAGCAATTGTAATTTTGAACCCAATATTAAAAGTTTTTGCTTTAGAGCCTTGAGCGAAGTTTTAAGTTGTTTAAGCTTTAGTTGTAATCTAAATTGTTGTTCAAGCCCCAGTTCCAATTGAGTCTGAGCTCTCAGTTTTTCGCGCAGATTCGATTGATTTTCGGGTTGTTCAAAACTTGCCCACTCGCTCGCTGTAATATCAGTGATTCGGTTAATAGCTTCCTTAACCATTGCAGGATCAAGAGCTGCAATAAAGTCTCTAAAAGATAAAGTATTTGAAGGATTTTTTATTTTTGCGTTTGTACTCAAATAATGAAAAATGTCTCTAATTATTGGTAGCTGCGCGTAATATTCATTCGAGCTTAATTTAGCAAAATAGGTAAGATTTAATGATTCCAGATTTTGCTTGTGGGTACATTGATCTTTCTTAAAGGGCCAATAAGTAGATTTATCTTCTTTGAAGCGCCAAAGAGATTGAGATTTATCTACAGGCAAAATTGCCTGTTCAAGGTTAAGGTCCTTGGTGGAATAGACAAGACTCCAATCCTTACCACCAAAATTAAAAGATATACTTATTACAGTAGATAGATTATCTCTCGAAGTTTTAATAAAAACATTTTGCAATGTTATTTGCCTTTTCTCAAGCTTTTTATTTCTCAAAAATTTTTTAAATTCATCTTTTCTATCCAAAATTTGAGAGAAATCATTGTATCCCTCAAGCTCTTTGATGAAGAATACCTTTTCAGATTTTCGATTCCGTAAGATTAAGAAACTATCACGCAAAAAATTAAGGATTCCAGTTTCAGTGGTTGGCTTACCTGAGTTGAGAACATTTATTTTGGCAAAAAGGTTAAGGCTGTTGCCTCGCTGCATGGAAACAAATTGTGGATAGCGATGAAGATTTTTATTTGCTGGTTTAGAAGCATAAACAGTTTCAGTACATGGAATTGATGGAAAATATTTATACAGATTGAGAAGCCACCTTGTCGAGTTACTTACATATAAATTTTCTGAGCGTAATCCTGGATTGGGAATTATATTGAGATTTGCAGAAACAATTTCTGAATATACAAGCAGCGCCAATTTTTTATTGATTTCAATTGTTTCGGCTTGGACAAAGGACATTTTTTTTAGACCGGTTTTTATTGTTACTTTCTTCAGTTGTGATGGCTCTTCCCTTGAGTCCTCTATTTCTGTAATCTCTTCCTTAAGAAATTCTGGCTGAGCTAAAGCCTTGATGATGGTCGCATCGGTTATTTTTTGTACAAAAGGGGCAACATTAAAGGTTTGAAAACATCCTATCTCAGGAATCAAAATTTGAGGAAAATTGTTAAAAGCACCATGCGAAAAATACCATGCACGAGGTAATAGTAGTTTTTTTAGAATCCCGTTAAAACCACTGCTTTGTTCTAATTTTTTAATTTTTGACTGTATAATTTCGGAGGGATCGGTGGATTTAGATTTGATTGTTTTGATTTCATCTTCAAATGATTCAGAGCTTTCTTGAAAATTATCTAACGCATCAAAATATCCCTTGAGATCCAGGCCCATATTGGTAGTTGGTTTGAGTGGGAAAGATTCATATGACGGCGCATCGGTGAGTGAATCAACGATTAAAAGATACTTTATTCTGATTGGCACAAAGTTTTTAATGCGTATCAAATCTAAAATTCTTCCGCCCGAATAGCAGGAGAGAAGCCGTACCGACTTTGTGTTAAGCTTATCATTGAAAAAAATAAGTATATCAACAAAATCATCTATAGACATGCCTGCAACCCAAGCCTTTTCACTAGTTATTGCTATTGTCGATAGCTTTACTTCTGGAGAATAACCGCCATGTCCCGTCATAAATACATTACATGGCTGCGATGAGCTTAGTTGTTCATAATCTTCAACTGGGTTAAAAATTAAAGATAACTGAGTAAGATTAAATTTTTTATGCGCTGTTTTTTCTTCGACTTTTAAATTTTTTAGAGCACTGTTTGCATCATTGGCGTAGGTAATGTACATCATATTTTCATTGGATAATAACCTTTTGACTTCAATAGGTATTCCATCTGCCCAACGTATTATTGGAAAGTTTTCATCCCCGTTTCCGTTGTATTCATTACCCAAAGAAAGATCAATTTTAGTCCATAGCGTTTTATTTAAAATTGGGTTGTCATAGTTGGGAGGGACAAAAACAAAAAATTGAGTGTTGTCAATGTGGTAGATATCCCAATCACTGAAGTCTAAGCTGAGGCTATTAAGAAACTTATCTGGATTTTTCGTGTATTTTCTCAGAATCATATTCTTTAAAACATAATTTGAAACGATAGTGACAGTTGAGGCGTTCTGTGAAATCGTACGTGCAAACTCTTTGGTTATAGCAACGAATTTTCCTGCACCAAATCTTTCATTTTCATCATCAATGAAAAAAGCAATATTTACAGGTTTGGGATTTTCAGTGACCAAAATATTAGGTGCCATTGCAGCAAAAATATTTGAATGTAAGAAAATCATCAATAATATCATAACCTTACGCATGCAGTGCTCCCTTTTTTAATAAAATAAATTTAGTACAAAAGAAAGATAACACTCAAGTATGTCGAAATTTTTATATGAATAGAGAGATTGGGAATAGTCTATGAGCTTGGTCGAAGGTCAAAAATACTGATGGTGAGCAGAATGACAGAATCGATCTATTGATTTACAGGAGGTGTTGCAGCTCCTGCGGCGGGCGCAGAAGATATTTTCTGAATTCGTGGTGCAGGTGTATCAGATCCGGTAATAATTGCATACAGGTTTGAGAAAAATGCCGTGAAGAACATGATGATTTTCTTCCACCAAGGTTGCGGAACAACTTTTTTAACCGCCTTCTTTTCAGCAAGCTCTTTGCGCTTAGCTTCAGCTTCACGTTCAGCTTGTAATGCTTTTTCACGTTCAAGTTTTACCTGTATTCGAATATCATCAAGCCGTGGAGCTCTATTTTTAAGTACCAAGCCGATAGATTCAAGTTGTCTGGTATCATCTTGAACTTTAGCGATTTGCTGTCTGATAGTTCCAGCTACTTGATCAAAATCTTGTTGAAGGGTAGAGGTGAGATAGGTGTGGATTGCTTGCAGTGGTGCAAAAACATTGTTGACCAGTTCGTAGTAGCGCGTGCGAGCAATGCTGTCATCAATAATTTGCCAGAGTGCGTTGATTGTGTCATTTCCTTGACTGACTAACTGCATAGCTTGATTAATTTGTTGATCGAGTTGTGTTAAGCGTTGGCCAATTGAACGGTCGAGTTCTTCAATTGATTGCATGTTTAATTTGAGTTGTTCAAGGCTGGTTTTATTATTTTTAACACCAGCTTCAATCTCTTCAACTTTTGCTTGATAATCGCGTTCAAGAATTTTGTCTTGTTGTTTTTCTACTGCAAGTGCTGCGAGTTCGCGCTGTTTTTTCTTTTCAATGAATGTCAAAATACTCGAGAAAAGCTCATCGAGCTTTCCTTGTTGAACTCCATAATTTTTATAAAACAGATCAAGTTCTTCATCGATGCTGTTAAACTTTTGATTGAAGGCATTTCGACTATTTTGTATATCAATTGCAAGACGCTGCATCTGATCATGAGTTTCATACGCTCGTTTGAGCCACTCCTTTTTTTTCATCCAGTTTCCCTGAATACCGATTTCTTTGTCTGGTAACTCTACGGTATCAGGGGCT
>CAYSDC010000058.1:6529-9606 GCA_964429765.1 uncultured Pseudomonadota bacterium | reverse complement strand
AAGCTTTCAAAAATTCTTGATAATCAACGCCATGAGGAACCCGCATGTAGCAAACACCATCAGTTCGATTTGAATACGAAATCCAATCTCGATTACTTATCATTGCACTAAAGCCATTATGACAAGCAATATCGCCGGCTTGAACAGGATTACATGGGTCAATTGCATGCTGACCGGACTGAATAGGGTTCTGATAAAAAGCTTTGAGCGCTCCATCAATCATGTCTGGGTTGATGCCGTAGTCTCGTAATTTTTCTAGCGAGCAAAGCCCTGCAGTACTGTCAAAAAGCAGTGTTTGCACAACGTTACGTGTGGTCGCTTCAAAACAATCTGGATAGCCATTACCTTCAAACAAAACACCGCCTCGATAGTCAAATGGCTTTGGAAGGCTTTGATTTCCGCTATTAATCAAGAGCAGGGCAGCCAAGCTCTTTTCAAATTCAATAGGGTCTTGAGCAAGCGTTTGAAGTGTTATGTCATCTATATTTTTAACGTGCAGTATGTTGAATTGCTGAATAATCTCCTGCTGACTAAAAGGTCTATCATCGATCATATCAGATTGAATAAAGAGATCTTTAACTGAAATAGTAAGTCCATCAGCAAGCCCTTGATAATACTGTTCAAGATCAGGGATAGAGCCTGCTTTGAGATAAACAAGCGTTATAAGTGTTGCATAGACATCGTACTCAGTTTGTTGAGCACGCCCTTTTTTGAGTAATTCAAATATTTTGGCAAGATCTTTATTAAATGCCTGCTTACCTTTATCGTTCAAAACCTTGTTTTCAGCTTGAGCTGCATTTTGGTATGCATCATTAACAACCTTTTTAATCTCAGCTTCAAGTTTTTGTGGAAAGTTTTGATGCACTGCAGCAATAAGCAAACCAAGTGTATGGAGCGATAAATACGAAGCTGGTCGGCTGAATGCAGCAGGAGGCGTTAGCTGATTTTGAATCTGATGAAAGAGCTGCTTCACCAGTTGTCCTGTAACGGTGTCGTTATTGTAAAGCAGTTTGTTTTCTATTTTTGGGGCTGCTGCAATGCCATGAAACAGAGAAAACTTTTGGTACTGGCTTTGCAAATTCGCATACGCTCCACGTAAAAAGCGTGGATCAATTTTAGCCTGCAGCGGCAACGCTGTCATTAAAATAAGCAATAAAGTTCTGCCGAATGAACGAATATTCATGAAAACCTCCATTTTCAAACAAAAGATAAATCTTAAATCCTAGATTAACAAACCATGTAAAAATTGCAAATTGGATATATTTTTTAATGATTTTTGGCGAAATCACCCTTATTTAAAACCACATTTGACAGTATTTTCATTTAAACCCAGGATTACAGTAGTGTTAAGATTTAGCGGTGAGTAACTCTTTATTAAGATGTTGGTTTATGGAAAAAAATAATTACTTTTTTAGGTGCATTGTAGGGCTTGTCGTAAGTTTTTTGACACAAGGGACGCTCTTGCCTATGGATAGCAATCGAGTACTCGGAACAAAAAGAAAACTTGATAAGCCGTCAGAAATAGAGGCAAAAGTCAGACGCACTCAAACGTTGAGATTAAACCTCATTAAACCTGAACAATACCCTGCTTTATTACAAGAAGTTATACGCGAATGCATCGAAGATCAAAACCAAAGCGACGACGAAGAGGCACAGCTTATCGATGTGTCATTTGAACATCAACGAGGATATTACTTTTTTTATGGACAATATCAAGATTCTGGTGATTCACTTTTATTTAAAGAGTTTAAATCTTCTCGAGTTCCTATCGCAGCTTACAGTGCTTTAGATGGTACCGAACGCTGCTTAAAAATGACTCTCAAGTACAATTTTCCCTTAATCTATTCATCTTTGCGCAAAGATGATGATGCTATAAGCCTCTGTAAAGAATCAGTTGTCAAACTCTATAAAATTCACCTCATGCCTTTGCAAAGCAATCTCAAGGAGGTCATAAAAAAAATTATACAAAAGTTTATTGCTTGTGCAGAATTTCGATCACTTATAAAAAATTTCAAGATAATGTCCGACATTGTTGAGCTAGAACCAAATACAAGCAAAAATGAAATTCTTGATGCACTAAAAGAAAATGATCATTACATGGCGATTATTGTACTTTACCCTCGAGCAGGAAAAGAGTATGCCCAACAAGCTCTTGATATGATCATCGATTTATTCGGAGCAACTGAAGGACTCGATGTAACTCCGCGATTTAATCAGCAAATTTCTTCGCTCATTTATTACGCACAAGGCAATGCTGATGATAAACTTATACCTGGCTCAGAACTCTACTTTGAGGAGGATTTTATCCATTTTAAATCAGACTTTACTGGACAAGAAACCGATTATAGACTTGCTTTTTAAGCAAAAAATTACTTTTTCTTGCTTACTTTGGCGATAATCCTCTTCCTTGCTTGAATCAGAAAAAATCCCCACTGCTTCTTTAAATGCTTATCAAGTGGCCGTATATTCAAATCTTTTGTCATAATTCGCATTAAGCCAACTTCCAAAGCTTGAAAGAATAAAACCCAAACCTCAAGTCTTTGATCGAGGTAAGATACATACCCTTTCGCCTGAATGCTCCCATTTTCTGTCACTACTTTTTTCAACTGCATAAAACAACTCCAGCCAGTTTTCCAAGCGCAATATACAATTACATTCACCAGAAATTAACTCACAAATCCAGATAAAAATCCACTTTCTAAATGATACTTAACATCCATTTTGCTAAAAACAGCTTCATCATGAGAACAAACAATAAGCCCCATATTCCATTCGCGCTGACAGCGAAGAAATAATTCAACAATGCGAGCTACATTGGCCGCGTCAAGACTACCAGTTGGTTCATCCGCAAGCACAAAAGCCGGTTTATTACATAAAGCTCGCGCAATAGCAACCCGCTGCTGCTCGCCTCCGGATAACGTCCCCGGCAAGACATCATACTTATCGGCAAGGCCGCAGTAATCAAGAAGCTCAAGAGCTCGCTGGACAGCAAGCTTATCAGACATTCCTGCAACAAGACCAGGGAGCTTAACATTTTCAATGACCGACAGCTCTTTAATCAAATAATGAAATTGAAA
>CAYSDC010000058.1:2001-6519 GCA_964429765.1 uncultured Pseudomonadota bacterium | reverse complement strand
ACCGGTATCATTACATTTTTTAATGCAGTAAACTCCGGTAACAAATAATGAAATTGAAAAACAAACCCGATGTGCTGATTAAAAAAAAGATCTCGCTTTGACCCTGCAAGTGAAAAAATATCAGTGAGCCCATAATGGACAGTTCCTGATGTTGGTATATCAATGCCCCCAAGAAGCTGAAGAAAGGTAGACTTTCCACTTCCCGATACACCGGTAATGGCGTATGACTTGCCCGATTCAAATCGAGCTGTTACTCCCTTAAGTACAGGTAACGTGCGGTCGCCTTGCTCATATTCTTTGACTAACTTATGCACATATATTTCAAGTTTTTGATTATTACCCATTTTTAGTATCCCTTATGTCTGTTCATCGGCATCGTAAAAGCTTATAAGTTCAGCCAGATCCTACTTTAGTTTTTTTCCACTTGCCTTGTCAAACCACCATCCCCTATTCTTGAAATAGAATGACAGCGAAGACTTTTATTTTTCAGTAGATCGAGCCAAAGATATCTTACACCAACTCAAAAATAAATATTTTCCTAAATTTATTCGACTTGTTAGTCGCACAGTCTGTCAAGGGGGAAGGGGACATTCATGGATAACAAGAATCAACATGATTTTGTATCACAAGATCAAATACCACTCGTGATTCCGGTAATACCAACGATTGATGTCGTTGTATTTCCACACGCAGTAGTACCATTACTTATTTTGGATGAAAAGATTGCCAAAGGTGTTGAACTTGCACAGCAGGGATCAAAAAAGATCCTCTTGCTTGCTGCTCGGCCACAAACCGAAGGCTATCAAGGACCAATCGGAATCCAAGATTTGTATAAAGTTGGAACGGTTGGTAACATCATGCGCATTATGCAGTTACCTGAGGGGGGAATAAAGATTTTAACGCAAGGCGTTTGCCGTGCGCACATCGAAGAGATTATATCCGATCAAGACCTTCTGCAAGCGCGAATCATTGAAGATTCGCTCGTAAGGCCTTCGTATAATAAGCAAAAGCTTGATGCACAAATGCGCAGCCTGCTGATGTTTATCGAACAGCTTGCTTCAGCTGGCAGAATGTTTAGCCCTGATTTTCAGGTTATTTTATCTCAAATTGAAGATATCGAAAAAGTCGCAGACTTCATTCTTTCACATCTCAACCTCTCTGTTGTAGATGCACAAAATCTTCTTGAACGAGAAAATTTAAATGATTTGATCGATGGAATTTGTGAATTTCTTAACAATGAGCTTGAAGTCAGTAACGTTCAAAAGAAAATCAGTGAAACTACACGCAATTCAATTAATCATTCACAACGAGAATACTATTTGCGTGAACAGATTAAAGCAATTCAAAAAGAGCTCGGTGATGATGTCGACAATGAAACCAATGAGCTCAGAGAAAAAATTGATAAACTTCCTCTTACCGAAGAAGTTCGTACCGAGGCGCACCGACAGTTTCGTCGCCTTGAAAAAACATCTCCTGACTCAATGGAAGCATCGGTCATTCGCAGCCATCTTGAATGGCTTTTGAATATGCCATGGGGAGTTCACACCAAAGATAAGCTTGATCTTGAATATGCCAAGCAAGTTTTAGATGCTAATCACTATGGACTTGAAGATGTAAAAGAACGTATTCTTGATTACTTATCAGTACGATTTTTAAAAGAAGATTGCAACACCCCTATTCTCTGCCTATTTGGACCTCCTGGTGTAGGAAAAACATCTCTGGGCAGCTCAATTGCAGAATGTCTAGGACGTAAATATTTTAGAATATCACTGGGCGGCGTGTATGATGAATCTGAAATTCGAGGTCATCGTCGCACCTATGTTGGAGCGCTCCCAGGACGCTTTATCCAAGCGGTAAAAAAATCTGGCAGCTGCAACCCACTCATCATTATTGATGAAATAGATAAACTTGGTCTTTCAAATCGTGGGGACCCTTCTGCAGCGCTTCTTGAAGTGCTTGACCCAGAACAAAATGCAACATTTTATGATAACTACCTTGGTGTTCATTTTGATTTATCAAAAGTAATGTTTATTACCACAGCTAACGATCTTTCGACCATACCAGGCCCACTCAGAGACCGTATGGAAATTATCCAGATTAGTGGCTACACGCCTGATGAAAAAATGAGCATTGCCCAAAATCACCTTATAAAAAAAGCGGTTAAAAACTCTGGTCTTGATGAAAAAGGCTTTACGCTGAGCGAAGAAGCAATCACCGAAGTGATTAATGGGTATACACGTGAATCTGGAGTTCGAGACCTAGAGCGACAAATCCAAAAGCTCTGCGCAAAATATGCTCGTGCTTTAGTTCAAAATAAACAATCAACAATCTTTAGCAGCAGCAATATTGCTGAACATTTAGGACCTCGACGAATTCCGCTTGAATCATTTTTTAAAATGAATCGCATTGGCGTCTGCAATGGCCTTGCATGGACTCCATATGGCGGAGAAATTCTCCAAATAGAGACGGTTCTCATGCCGGGCACTGGTAAGCTTTTGCTGACTGGTCAGCTTGGAGATGTCATGAAAGAATCGGCTCAAGCAGCATTGACTTATGCAAAATCGCATGCTGAAATGTTTGGTATTAGTTCAAAGATCTTTACTGACTTTGATATTCATATTCACGTTCCAGCGGGAGCTATTCCAAAAGATGGACCATCTGCCGGCATTTCGCTGCTTTCTTCGGTGCTTTCTGCATGCACCAAGCGTGCGATTAATGGTGACTATGCAATGACAGGAGAACTCAATTTACAAGGGCTTGTTCTTCCTATTGGCGGTGTAAAAGAAAAGATTTTAGCCGCTAAGCAAAATGGTCTTTCTACGGTTATTTTGCCAAAGCAAAATGAGAAAGATACCATTGGGTTGGATAAGATTTCAGCAGGAATGAAGCTTGTTTTTGTTGATAGTGTTGAGGAGGTTCTTAATCACGTTCTTATGCCAATACTATAAATAACTCACTACAGTAGTAACTAAAAAGGTTGAGAGGGATAGATTTTTAGTCTATCCCTCTCAACCTTTTTTACTTTATCATCATTTCAAAAATCATATAATAAACTAACTCAAAAGAAACGAAACATGCGCATTTGTGCATTAAATTAATTATTGTTATAATTAGAAATATTTATTTATGCATACATAACTGCACTGCAATCCCTACTCACTCATTTTCACGATAGGATATTTTTCATATGAACAACTTTAAATTCATTCTACTCACCCTTCTTGCACCCGCTATATTTTATTCTGGCGCTCTTGCAATGCAGGATCAAGGATCGGCTTTAATAAAACGAGGCTTAGTTAATAAAATAGAAACAAACAAAAAAAAGCGATTTCTGTCAGTTAATAAACAAGATGCCGATGGTAATACAAAACTGCATAGAATCCTTATAAATGGATATAATTATGATGAGGTAGCAGCCGTCCTTATAAAAATAGAAACTCTCATCACAAAGGGTGCAGACCTTTTTTTACTTAATAATAAAAATAAAAGCTGCATAGACATCGTTATTGATGATTTGGTAAAAAGCAGAAATAACCCTCTACTCATGCAACGTCATAAGGATCACATTAACTACTTGTCTGACATGCTAAAGCTGGATATTCCAGAAGCAATTATCCATACTTTAAATACCATTGATAATGAAACCACAGATGATGATATCGACGAACTCTGTAGCTCTCTAAGAAACTTCTTCTCTTATTAAAAATCAATCCTTAATAACTAAAAAGGTTGAGAGGGATAGACTTGAAATCTATCCCTCTCAACCTTTTTTACTTTAACATCACTTCAAAAGTCATATAATAAATTAACTCAAAAAAAACGAACCATGCGAATTTGTGCATTAAATTAATTATTGTTATAATTAGAAATATTTATTTATGCATACATAACTGCACTGCAATCCCTACTCACTCATTTTCACGATAGGATATTTTTCATATGAACAACTTTAAATTCATTCTACTCACCCTTCTTGCACCCGCTTTATTTTATTCTGGCACATTGGCAATGCAAACCGACGAAATGATTTTAGAAAAAGAACAAAAAGAGACTATTCTAACAAAACGAGACTTAGCAAATAGAATTACTAGAGATCCTAAAAAACAATGCATAGAACAAGATAATCTAGAAATTAATCAACTGGATTTGGATGGCAACACCCGACTACATAGAGGCATTCTTACTTTGAATGCACAAGCTTTCTGCGTTGACGCACAAGCCATATGCGCAGAAATGAAAAAGCTCGTGGACCAAGGAGCAAGCCTGCATATTTTAAATATTTATGGGAAGAGCTGCAGCGATATTATTCTTGAGAAGCTCATTACATATAAAAATCACGCTGATTTCTCAAAGAATCTAAATACCTACATAACTTTTTTAGCAGTCTCAACAAACACCCCCATTTCAACCAATATTCGAACCTTATTGGATTGGCTGGAAGCCCTGCACGGAAATAGCAATGGCTGCGTACAAAATCAAATCGCACGTTTTATGCAAACTCAAAATCGTGATGGTTTT
>CAYSDC010000058.1:1036-1991 GCA_964429765.1 uncultured Pseudomonadota bacterium | reverse complement strand
AGCTTATATGAATACTTTAGTAAGCATATGCAGGCAACTAACCAACCCTGAATTTATAAAAGAACTTCAAGAATTCTTTATTGCTTTATGCCCAACCAAAAGCATGGTTGAGATTGAGGCGCTGTGCAATGAATTATTCAATATAACGTTTATGCAGACAAACAAAGAATGCCTGATGACACTTCTACCAAATTAACTGGAAATATGTACAACTAACAACTAAAGGAAACAGTACCATGAACAACTCCAAACTGATGATACTCTCTCTTGTGATCCCAACCCTATTTTCCTGTGCCTTTGCAATGCAAGGCGAACGGGACAGTGTTCTAGGCAAACGCTTTGAAATGACGGGTGCACTTAGACCCCTACCAAAAAAGCACTGTGTATTAATAGATCAACCCAATCCAGAGATCAATGAACCAAATGCTTATGGCAACACCCAGCTTCACGAAACACTCCTCGCATGGAATCCTGATGCTTTCTGCACGGAAGCAGAAATAGTTTGTCTGACAATAGAAGAGTACAGAGAACAAGGCTCTAACTTAGGTCTTATAAATTTTCAAGGCAAAAACTGCTGTGATATCATTCTGGAAAAACTCATTGCAAACAACGAATCAGAAAACTTCTTGCATGCGCTGAAAACGTACCTTATCTATTTGGCAAACTCAACCGGCACTCCAATTCCGCATCAACTTCGGACCGTATTGGATACTCTAGAGTCTATACAAGCAGACTCCAACTCTATCGTTGATGATCTTATCAGAAACCAAGATTTTGCAGGTTTTATTGCTTACATCACTGGTCTATCAAACGCACTTGCGCAATTAACTGATAGTAACATCCTCAAGGAACTTCAAGCTTTCTTATGTCAGCTTTCACCAGCTAAAACCGAAGCTGACATAGATGCACTATGCGACCAGCTATTAAAAACAACCCTGAAACGCGCTCAGGATAA
>CAYSDC010000058.1:0-1026 GCA_964429765.1 uncultured Pseudomonadota bacterium | reverse complement strand
CTGTGCAACAAGTTGGGTACAGTATTCATAAACCAGTCATAAAGCATACAAATAAGCCGTAATAGTTTAAGACCTTAAACTATTACGGCTTATTTGTTACTGCGAAAAATCTTTTTGATATGTTCAAGATCTATAATATTTCTTTGAATTACATTGAGATAATAATCAAGCGACCGTCTCTTTTTTATAGAAAGACCTTGCTTGGCGCACCCTTTGAGCTCCCAAGCATACTGCTTAAACGAAGCACGCTCGTGATACAATTGTTTAAGTAAATCTTCAACTTTTTGACAATCAACCTCTTTAACACGGGCAAAATGGGGCGTAAAATCGGCATAAAAATCACGCTTAATCACATCACATTCTTCCAGAAGTAGAACCAGCTGATTAAAATTATAATCCACCGCTTTATCATTTTCGTTAAGAACAATAGGAAAAGAATTTGCTGTGTCAAAATCAATTAACGATGGCTCTTTAGGGCGATTAAACGTAATAGGAGTTCCAAACGATACAAACCGGTAGATCTTCCTTGCCATGACAATAGCGAAGAGCACTCCGACGATCAGAACAACTATTTTTCCTACTTTATACCTCATATCCAGCTCACTATCTACTTTAAGCGCACATGCTCCTTGATTTCTTAATAAACGTCTTGTCCTCACAACCAGACACCCCTCTAATTCTAATAGTAAATTAATTTCAGCATGAAAAGCAATAACTCTCGCCTTGCATACCCATTTGACAGATCGCATGCTTCCGGCAATTCTTGAGTGACTTTTTCTCAAGAACAGGCTTGAGCTTTAAAATCTTATAAGGAAACTACTTCGCATGGCCCCACTACTCTTTATTATCAGCTTTTGTCTTACTATTTTTGCAACCGTAACACTTGCGTATGTATCAATGGTATCAATGCTTGGGCCATGGCTTGCGCCAACTATTGCCTTGATTGGCAATTTTATAACGAAAAGACTTTACCTAAAAAGATCCGATCATGCAACAGAATACCAGGTTGCCGCACTTCAGGCGATT
>CAYSDC010000057.1:7729-9934 GCA_964429765.1 uncultured Pseudomonadota bacterium | reverse complement strand
GCTATTGGAACGTATGAAGTCACGTGGCAGGTAAGTGTGACTGAGGCCGGTCAGCTTGATTTGTGGCTTAATTCTACAGAACTTGCAGCAACCGTTGTTGGTCGAGCAACCGGTACTGATCAGATAGTAGGGAGCACATTAATTACTACAACAGGAGTGAATGACATTCTTACTGTTCGTAATCCAACGGGCAACTCAACCGCTCTGACCATTACTCCACTGGCTGGTGGAGCAAATCCTGTTTCAGCAACTCTCGTGATCAAAAGAATTGCTTAATAAATTTATTTAACATAGCTCGTTATTTCTTGTGGCGTCAGAATTTTTTCTGGCGCCATGAGTACTTTTTAGTGTTATCTGCGCAAGATAATTGAATATTTTTGATATATAGGATCTGGCCTTGTGTTCCGTTTTAGCTTTTTTTGTAGTTGGCGTTACACATACCTACGATCATTATTGCAAATACAAGAACGCACTTTTCGCTTTTTCTGTATTAGGTACTGAATCGAATCAATTTGCAGGTTATACAAGTGTATCAATAATATATAGCTAAAGCGCAGTTACTCAAAAAAATGATTAAAATGATAATACTGTTTACTATTGGTTAATAAATTATGTAAGGTGGTAATAAGTATTTTTGCGTTAATTAGGTTTGAATTGAAAATAAGAAATATATAGTGATTGAGGAAGAGAATAGCCATAGAGAATATCTTAAGGAGATAGTAATGAAAAAAATATTAGCTGCGGTAGTTGTAGCTGTTGTATCAATAATTGCTTTGAATTGTGTGGCGGGTCATGCACGTAGTACAATATCTATTATAAACAATACGGATGCAACTATTTATGTTAGTGATTCTAATGATTCTGAAGAGCTTACTGTTGAACCAGGTCGAAGTGCTTCAATGGAAATGAGAGTGAGAGAGCAACATGGTTCGTTTCCGATGCCCAGCTTTCTATTGCCTAAAGGAACAACAATAACAGTAAAAGATGACAAGGGTTCAAATAGCATAAAGATTGATCAAAATACTAAAAGCGTTACTGTAGATGATGGCTTGGAGTTATCAGCAGACTAACCTGTTGATAAACTCAAAAGGCTAACTAAAAAAGAGACCTGCTCATTATTTTTATGTGAGCAGGTCTCTTTATTTTTTAACACGTAGAAAGTATTAAGCTTTATCAGCTTTTATTGATGTGCCCATGCAATGGAAAATGAGCTTTTATCACCACCAATGTCTGAAGGTATAGCCTTTGGCGTACCATTATTGGTAACCATTTCTAATGAAACATTCGGCCAAAAAATGTTACTTAATGGTCGTTGTACAGATCCATTTATTTTTGCTGTGCAGTCTGACAGGTATACTGTTCCAACATTGGTCAAAGGAAGTACTCTGTTTGAGTAAGGTGCTTCAAATACCCATTCTGCGCAGTTTCTCTGAGCCTTTGATGATTTTGTATAGCGCGTTGGAACGGTTGTTGTTACTCGTTGGGTTTCGTTGATTAATGTCATTGTAAAAATATTATTGCCAGAATATTCTACTATTGCGCTAATAACATCACCAACATTTACAGGAAAACCTACAAGCGTGTAGCTTGGGCCTGGGTACATTTCAAACCAAGCATAATGCTTTTTAACCCCATTAACATAGTCATGACCAGTTCCTATTTGTTCGACAGTTGGGCTGCTATACCCGTCAATGCCAATCCAAATAGCAGAATATGTATTGTTAACAGATGGGGTGATATCAGGCACCAACCAAGATCCATACACACCGGTAACGGTATTTTTTACAGGCTTATTGAGGTTTGTTGCAGCTACATATCCGGACCAGTTGGTACTTGTTTGTTGAGTCTTTTTACCATGTTTTGCTTTTGGTGCAACCCTTGGGCCTGGTATATTTGGGTGTGAGATTTTATCTGATTGAGGCATTGATCGAGTATCAGGAGTTTTTTTTGCTTTATTTTTACCTTTACCTTTGGATTTATCATGAGGTATATGAGGTCGCGAAGTATTTTTTGATTTCCGAGTAAACTCTTTAACTATGCAATCTATATTTTGATAATCACTGGGAATTACATATCCGTAAACATTGCTGCACACAAGCACTAAAATAAATAAGTTCTTTGTTAAAAGACAAAATTTCATACCTCAGCTCCTTGAGTAAATAAGTAAAAAAATTCTACTTAGGAATTAGCATATCAAGAAAAATT
>CAYSDC010000057.1:1623-7719 GCA_964429765.1 uncultured Pseudomonadota bacterium | reverse complement strand
AACCATGTAATGGAAAATGATTTTTTATCGCTTTCAAGAGCTGAAGGGAGAGTCTTTGTAGCTCTAGTGTAAGCAAGCATTTCTATAGCAACATGAGGCCAGAAAACATTGCCTATTGGCCGTTGTCCAGACTCATTTATGCTTGCTGTGCAATTGAATAGATGTACAGTTCCAACATTCGTTAGAGGAAGTGGCCTTTTAGAAAATGGTCCTTCAAAGATCCAGTTAGCTGATTTTCGTTGAGCTCCAACTAATCTTGTATGTTGAGTTGGGATAGTTGTTTTAACTTTTAGCGTATTATTCACTATTTGAAGCTCGAAAATTCCCTTTCTTAGATACTTTACAGAGGCACTGATTATGTCACCAACATTGACGGGGAACCCGTGTATACGAAAGCTTTTTCGTGGATACATTTCAAACCAAGCAAAATGTACTTTCTTACCATTTACGTAATCATGTTCAGTGCCTATTTGTTCAACAGTTGGGCTATTGTACCCATCGATACCAACCCAAATGGCAGAATAGGTATCTTTATTTTTATGAGAAGGGATAATACTTGGAACTGTCCAAGATCCATGCACACCATTAACAGAGCTTCTTGTGGGGTTATCAAGATCTGTAAGTCCTACATAACCTGACCAGTTGAGACTGAATACAGTTTTCTTGGTACTTTTAAGGGCAGTTTCTGAATCAGGTAGACATGGATATGAGATCATATTTGATGTATCTGAGGGATTAATGGTTTTTGTTTTTTGAGGTTTTTGTTTTTTGAGACGGTTTTTTTTTGCTTGAGAAATGTGTTCAGCTTGAATGTTTTTTGACTTGCGGATAAATGGTTTAAAGATGCACTGTATTTCTTTGCATTCTTCAGAAGGTGTATAGCCAAATAGAGTATTTGAAGTTATCAATAAAATAAATAGCGTATCGGCTAAAAAACGTATATTCATAAACGAGCTCCTCAGTAAACGAGTAAAAAAGTTTCTACTAAGGAACTAACACTTCACGAAATGGAAAATCAACGCTTTTTGAGTTTATAGTTTTAGATCTATGTTTGTTGCTTGTTTAAGTTGAATGTATGTTTATCAAGCTAGCTTGTGAGTTTATGTACGATTATTGAAACTAAATCAGGAATAGTTTTGTTCATAAAGTGTCCTTGGTTGGTGAATTCATAATAATCAGAGGCAAGTTTTTTTTGAATATGCTGAGGCTCTTGAATAGGGATATAAGGGTCATCACTAGAAGCGAATTGAACAATCCATTTTTGATTATTTTTGATCATATCCCAGTTCCAGGGTTTGTTGTAATATCCTGCTATGCGTTCACTTGAATAACCTAAATCGGTGTAACAAGCGCCGACCAAAACACTCCCTAATAGTTTGTATTGCTCAGCATAGCGCATGGCAGCAACAGCACCTGATGAATGACCAATGATGATGGTATTTTCATCACAGCGTAATGTATTACGCATGTAGGGTAGCCAGATTGATGACTTTGATTCAATGTTATCAGGCATAGTTGGCGCAATTACACTAATCTTGTTTTTTTCAAGCTCAGCTTTAAGCCATGGTATCCAGTGTGATTGGCTTGTGCAGCCACCATTTCCGTGGATGATAACAACTTTAATCATACTTATATTGCCCATTCATGGTTGATAAGGCTCGTCAGCACATGAGTTTCCCATCTGCCATTGATGTACAAATAATCTTGAGCTATCCCATCTTTTTGGAAATTACACTTTTCAAGCACTCGTGCACTGGCAATGTTATGGGGTATGTAATTTGCTGAGATTCGGTGTAAGTTTAATGTTTCAAAAACATAAGCGATTGATGCTTTCAGGCATTCAGTCATATATCCTTTGCCTTGCATGTCTTGCGCTATTTTAAAACCGAGAAAGCATGACTGAAATGCACCACGTATGAAATTGGAATAATTGATCATACCAATGAGCTTTTCATTTTCTTTGAGATAAATATTGAGGAAGCATGATTTGTCGTTGATAAAGTCATTATGAGATTGTGCACTCTTATTTTTCCAGTAGTTATATGTGTAATATTCTTCACTGTGTAGTGGTTCCCATGGCTGTAAATGGGCTTTATTCTTGATAACAAAATCAGAAATGTCTGAATATTCTTTTGCTCTTGGAAAACGTAGGATGCAACGTTCTGTTACGATGTAAGGAGTTTTTCTTGTAAAGGGATATTTCATTTTTTTCTCTATTGTGAGTGGTTCGTAGAAGTGGTAGTTGATGATTCTAATCGGTATACGCTACATTTGTCATCGCCATAGTTTGAAACTGCCAAATAGTTTCCGTCTTGACTTAGTCCAATTCCATGGGGAAAGTCGAGTTGAGTTTCTGGTCCAAAAAGAGTTCTATAATTGCTATCAATTTTGCCAGTAACAGGGTCAAATGGATAGATTGTTAGCATATCATTATTTTGATCCGAACAGATAAGGACTGTATCATTATCGGCAAGAGCTACATCTTCATACCCAAATCCAGGGTGTCCGCTGAGCGTATAACCAACAATTTGTCCGAGTGATCCGTTATCGGTATTAAATGTATATGCTAAAACTAAACCGCTGGGCGATTTTTCAGGAGTTAGCCGAGCTTTAGCGCTATGAACTACAACGACAAGTTTACCACTTTGGGTAAAATTAATACCCTTCGTTCCCAATTCCTTAAGATGGTTTTCCTGCTGATGTACAAGTTCCAGACTGACATTATTGGATTTTTTTAAAACTTTATATACGCAAACTGCGGCATCGTTATCCTCTCCAACAGCTGCTAAATATCTACCATCTGGAGTGAATCTAACGTTATGTATCAATTGTGGTGTTTGCAGTGTAAAGATAGGTTTTGGATTAATGAGATGGCTTTTTAAATCGATATCATAAAGTTTTATTCCGGCATTTGGGTTGTCTGAGCACAAGGCCAACAATGAACCATCGGGGGATACAACCAGATTTTCAGAATGTGTTAATTCAGTGCCCTGAGAATTATCTAGTTCTTGTAAGGGATAAAATTGATTTTGTGCAGGCAAGAATGCGTAGGTATTTATTTTTCTTCCAAAAAGATTTAACACCGCAAGATAGTCTTGGTGAAACCATGTAACACCGGTACAAGTGGAATAGCGAGCTCGCTCTCCAATAAAAAGAGGCCAATAATCCTGCTTGCGGTTTAATATAGAATTTGGAGTGTAAACGCTGCAAAGTGGTTTTTCGATAATATTAAAAGCATCAAGTGTTGTGATGTTTTGTATTAAAAAAAATAATACTACTGAGCGTATTAACATAAGATAATCTCATCTTTTAGCGAAAAAAAGTATTTATTTTTTTATGATAATCAAATAACTTTTTTATTAGAACACGACTTATGCTTTTTGCATACAAATTTTTGGTTGGATATTTATTTTTGAGATTTCCGTCCATACATTATGTACCAATTGCGTATTGTTTCATGATGAGCAGACCAAGCATTCCAGGCTGACTGAGCCCATTGAAAGGTTAAAACTTCAAGCTCATGAGCATTACTTGCTTGTGCAATATCAGTGACTTTGATAGTACCAAGGTCTAACGGTGGTTCAAGGTAGGGAAGTGTAGCTGGCCCATTAACAAGAATTTGATTTGCAATTTTTCCAGCCTCAGACTTTGACATCTTTTTTTCCACCATAAGATACAAAATAACAAGGTGAATACCAACCGATTGAACGGATGCATCAATAAATCGTTTGCTAATATTCAATGCAGCTTGGTGTTCAAAATGTGGTGGATGCTGAACGGCATATGCATCGATAGGGAGAATAAGCCCTGGATTTGTGGAGAATTGGTCAAAAAATCTAGCCAAGATTTCATTGAATAATGCTTCGCATTCTGGAGATGTTACGCCATAACGTCCTAGGCTACCTTGATGCCCAATCAAATCATCTTGACTAGGTAAAAGTACTTTACATCCAGGACATTGTATAAGATTTTGATCCATAATATTTTGCTTTTAGTTATAAGTTGAGACTAATTTTTTTTGATTATCTGCTGTTGGTTCACAAACAATAGTTATCTATTGTTTGTTTTACTTTTATATGTATTTTATCGATTCGCTTTATGTTTATAAACACTCATGATCCCTTGATTGCCGTCATAGTAATAGAAAATATTAAGCGATCAAAGAGCGCAAAAAAGTTTGAATGACAGCTGAAAATTTTTCGGGTTGGTCATATGGAACTGCATGACCAGCTTGCGCAATCTGTACAACTTTCAAATGTTCATTGAGCTCAGCAAGTTCTGCGGCTAGCTCTGGGGAGACTACTGACCCAGTATCTCCGATGACAAGCAATGTTGGGACATCGATTGAATTGATCAGTTGAATGTAGTCAGGATTTGGAGGTGCTAAAATTTCCAAGGCATGAATGCTTGTTTGAAGCCTTGCGTGAGCAAATAGTTCAATTACCTCTTGCGAGCGCCGGCTGCTTCGAGTTCTAACCTCAGCTAAATACTCCTCCTTTGGTCGGTTGAGAATTTGTCGATGCTGATCCGCAATGTTGCTCATATAAACTTCATGCTGTCGCTGCGGTGTCAAGAAGGTTGGATCAGCTAAGACGAGCCCTCCTAAGCGTTTGGAGTTCTGACTGGCAACAACAGCTGCTGTCATGCCTCCCATAGAGTGGCCAAGCAGAATCGGTTTAGTTAGCCTAAGCTCCTTGATAAGGTCTGCGACATCGGCGGCAAGATTGTTATAGCAGTAGCCATGGTTTGGGGCGGTAGAGTTTCCGTGGCCTCGAGCATCTGGCATAATAACGTCATACTCTTTTTCTAGAGCTTGCGCCAGAGGAGTCCAGCAAGCTCCCTTTGTCATTAACCCATGCAATAGAATAATAGGGGGTTTATAGCCGCCGGTTCTGAGGTAGTTAGAGTTAATTCCATTTGCTTTACAGGTTCCGGTTATCCAGCCAGTCATCTTATTTCCTATGAATTATTTTTGATTTATCAATTAACACTGTGATGCTTCATAGTGTAAGTTGCTTTGATTCGTCCTATAAACTCAAACTCGTTAATTATAATTGCTTATAAATATAGTTGTAATTTTTTAACGCATTTAGTTGATTTATTCAGATCAGCTAACTATTTTTTTTGATGTGTACGTAGGCTGGATTGGAAACATTTCCATGCTTGTCGACAGAAGTAATACTGTAAGTATAAGCTTTTTCCTTTTTACGGTTATGATTTTCAAATCGTAGATGTGCAGATGCTGGAATCATAGCAATTAATTTTCTGTGATGAGATCCTCGATAAATTTGATAGAAAATAATTGATGCTTCGTGCTGAGGAGGGCTCCATTTGATGATGTTGATCCAACCAACACCCGGCTTGAATTTTTTAACCCCTTTGAGATGAGAAGGGGAATGGACGTTATGTTCAGAATGATAAGAGAAGATTGTATGTGTAGATGATGCGGAGGTGCCATTTGTCGTTTGCACCCTTACATTCGCTACTCCAGTGCCTGGTGGTGCAACAGCAGTAATGCGCGTAGCGCTGTCAATAGTAAAAGAAGTTGCTGGAGTAGATCCAAATAAAACAGCGGTTGCTTGGCTAAAGATTCCCCCTTTAATTATAACATGAGTTCCTCCAGTCCTTGGTCCACTCTTTGGAGAGAGCGAGGCCACGACGGGTGGAGCAGAAAATTGTGCTTCCTGCACAGCAATAGGATTTGTGCTATTTTCCAACCAGGTTACTGTTACATTCCCATAGTTATCTACTATCATTTTAAGAGAGGTTGGAATAGATGGGTATGCATTTGGTGTCTGTGTTCCATTATTCAGCACAGTAGGTTCTGTCCATGCTCCTGCAGAAAACCTGGCTGCTTCTATTTGTAGTCCACTACCTGTGTTTTCTGTCCATGCGACCGTTACATTGCCATAAGCATCGACAACCATTTGTGGATTGATATTTATATTTGCATCTTGAGTTACAGAATTTAGCGTGACAGGAGAAGACCACGCCTCATGAGAAAAGCGAGCAGCTTGTATCACATAAGTGCTTCCTTGTTGTGTAAACCAGGCTACTGTTACGTGGCCTGACAAGTCTACTACAAAGTTAGGTGTG
>CAYSDC010000057.1:0-1613 GCA_964429765.1 uncultured Pseudomonadota bacterium | reverse complement strand
CAGTGGTACACCTCCATCAGTACTCAACGTTGTAGGAGCTGTCCAGGAGGTCCCATCGAAACGAGCCGTCTGTACTATATAACTTCCTGCCAGGTATTCCAACCACAATGCAGTTACAATGCCTGATCGATCTACAATTAGTTGAGGTTGAGCTGCCGCAGAATAGTACTCATCCAGCATTGCAGGGGTTGTCCAAGATCCTAAGTCGGATGAATAATAGGATGCTTGTACTGCTGTGCCGATCGAATTTTCTAACCACGCTGCTGTGATATTTCCGTGTCGATCTACAATAAGTGCAGCAGTGCTAGAAGCATTAGGAGAAGAGAGTAGCGTATCAAGTGTTGTTGGGGATGAGCTCCAATTAGCTTGTAGTGGGTACAGCAAAAAGAAAGAATAGATAAACAAGTATTTCCTGAAGTGCGTTATCATAATATGTTATCTCCCTCTACTCTCTCAAATTTGAAAAGGTTAACCAACAATCATGTTGTATTCTTAGCAAAAATAGATGATTGCGGTCAAACAAAAAGTAAAAGCTCGTTTTGATAAAGATATGATTAAACAAGTAACTCAAGATGTAGAATCAGTTCTTTGCCTGCTGCTTTTTTCAAAGTTATTATAGCAGTCACTTCTTCATGAGCAAGTTCGTCATATGTTATAACTGGACGAATGGGGCAAATAAGAAGGTGACCCGGTACTATCGATTGATAGTTGAGTAACTCAAAGGCAAGATTGTTTTGAGCAATGATTCTAAATTTAATCTTTGGATCATTGATATCAAAATATTGCATGTGATGATTACCTATAATCTTCAATTAAGATGATCTAATTTTTGAGCCAAGAGCGTGCGTTCATTCGGATCAAGTTTTGCTTGAATGCCTTGCCAAGCTATTGCAAACTTTGCTTCATCACAGGTTTTAATATCAGTAAGAAAAACTTCTCGATCAGTTGCATTCATATGCGGAAAAAGCACCTCCATCATGTGTGCTAATTCTTCTGGAGTCATTACCTGATAGCTGCCAAATTCAACCTTACTCAGTACATCATCGCCATACAGTCGTTGTAATTCTGGCAAAATAATAGTTTCTTCCTCATGAAGATGCAAGAGATTATCGCCAGCAAATTTTCTATACCACAAATAAAACTGGTATCCAAGTTCAACCTGTTCATCAGGTGTTGTGCTTTTTAAGACTTTGTTGAGTCGATCTTCCAAGTCTTTTAACTGTTCGTCATAGTGTATATGGTCTGCTTCTACATGTTTGTATACTTCAGATCCCTTTTTTCTTAGCAATTCATGCAGAGTTTCATTTTCATAATGAGCGTGCCCCTTGAGCATATGCACAAGAGCGTCAAACTCTTTTTTTACGTTTTCTACTTCTGAAGGAGCTCTAAAATCTGTTTTTGCTATTAAGCGTTCTAGATCATTTACAGCAGCACTCACGTATTTATGTTCACGATAAAATTTGTAGCGCATGAAAGCTCCTTTATGCTGAAAGTCCAAGAAAAAAAAGCCCGCATTACTGCGAGCTCTGGCTTTTGCTGAAATTAAATGGCTCCCCGAACAGGACTCGAACCTGTGACCTAACGATTAACAGTCGTGTGCTCTACCAACTGAG
>CAYSDC010000056.1:9402-10265 GCA_964429765.1 uncultured Pseudomonadota bacterium | reverse complement strand
CTGCTTATGATGCGCTGAGCTTGGCTTATAGCCTACGAAATAAGCCTGATAAGGCACTTGCTATTCAACATAAAGCTGCACTTGCAACTCAAAAAAAACATCCTCATTAACCTAAAATTTCTCAATGCTTCTGTGAAAACTAATAGCAAAGTGGTGCGCATAATCACGTAATGCAATCAACATTTGCCCTACAAAGCTTTTGAGGTCAAGCTTTCTTCCCTCTGGAATTCGATTTGAAAAAATAGTTTCTTCTCGTTTTGCAAGACAAGCGAACTCAGCATGCGGAAAAAGATCTTGGACCGCATTGAGCTGCCCTTTGCCTCCATCGATTAAGATAAGGTCTGGAAGCTCTGTTGCATCAGCATATCGTCTGGCAACAATTTCACGTAAACTAGCATAGTCATCAATTTGATGAACAGTTTTAATATGAAATTTTCGTAAGCCTTCTTTGTCCGGCTCTCCATTTTTAAAGCGCACACAAGAACCAACCATAAACAGGCCCTGTTTGTGCGATATATCAAAGCAATCAATTGTTTTAGGCTCAAAGTGCAACTTGAGCAATACTCTTAGCTGCCTACCAAGCGATAGCCGTTTTTCTTCATCTTGCTGAGCATGTAGCTTACCTAAACGCACTAATGCTGCACCATGCCCTTCAACTGGCTGAGTAACGGCAACATCATAATTCAACTGATGCCACTCATGAACAAATTTTTCGAGTAGTTCACGTTCATGATCATTCAAATCAAAGTTCACAAAAATGGTAGCTGATGGAATATGGCTTCGATAAAAGCTCGTCATATGCTCAAGCGTTAGCTGTTCATAGGCTTGCTCTTGCACCACATCATCCATAAAGGGAAAATAAA
>CAYSDC010000056.1:2231-9220 GCA_964429765.1 uncultured Pseudomonadota bacterium | reverse complement strand
GCTCACGCGATTTTTCAAACGTATGCTCCCGATTAGATGCTTCAATCTGCTCCTGTAAATAAGCCAAAAATTTTGCATGACCTTGCTTAAGCGACATGCGAGCAAGCTCCATCCGCTGGCAATAAGCAGCTCGATCAAAGTCTGAACGACATGAACCAGCGCATAATCCCATGTGATAATCTAGGCAGCCATTTTCAATTTTTTTCTTGCATTGTTTAAGTCGAAATGTTTTAAGCAAAAAATCACATACCTTACGGGCAGGACCCTTTTCAAGAAATGGGCCAAAATAGCTCCCTTTAAGTTGCTGATTCCGGACAAGCTTGAGTTCAGAAGTTTTACTTGATGTAATGAGAATGTACAAAAATGGTTGGCCAGACTTAAGTAAAACATTAAATTTTGGCTGATGCGATTGAATAAGACGAGCTTCCAAGAGCATTGCTTCAAGCTCAGTTTTTGTCTGGATAAAATCAAGCTGAACGCTTGCGGCAATAATCAAATCTGCTTTTAATTCATACCCTTGTCGCTGCAAATAATTCATAACTCGTTTACGCAAGCTTTTTGCTTTACCGATATACACAATCTGCCCATGTTCATCTTTAAACTGATAAACACCCGGAGTATTTGGTAGCGATTTTATTGAAGCTGTAAGATTTTGATTACTCATAACAACCATTTGCTATTATTTTAACTAACCGAGGAATCAATGACTCCACGCTTACAAGTATATCAAAAGCTTTGTGTACTTGCTCTATTCCAATCTTCTGCTCATCTAAATTATTATCACTATTACAACTTCGCTGTAAATTATATACCATCCAATGAAGCCAATTTCCACAAACTCCCCAAAAAGCCGCTTCAACATTCTCTTTTTCGAGACATCCACCAGCATTTTGATAGCATTGAATCATCTGAACAAAAAGCTCTCGATTGAAATTGAGGGTAGCAATACCGCTCCAATCAAGTGCAACCCCTACAATTTCTTGAGCAGGGTTAAATGTACCAGCAGACTCCCAATCAATTACTATCGGGTTGTTATCATCATCCCAGAGCACATTTTTTTGATCGAGGTCACCATGACTTATAACCGTATTTTTTTGCAAAATGGGGATATGCTTTTGATACGCTTGATTAACCCGCATGATCACTTCATACCGATCTTTCAGCCGCTGAACATATGAAAATTTTAACAAAGAAGATTGATCAATAAGCTTCTTAATTTCTTCCTCATCATGATGAGGAAACGAAGTTTCTGGAAATTCCATATCTAAATCTGCTTGGTGAATAGCTGCTAAAATAGATGCAATTCTTAAAGCATGTGTTGTATCGATCGTATCTTGATTGAGTATTTTTCTGTCAACCCATGGATACACCAAAAATGTATTATTTTGACTATCAAAAAGCCTTTTACCTTCATGCTCAAGAGCGCTGACCGTTGCAATTCCAATCTTGTTGATCAAGTAGGCAACCTGTTCAGATTGCTCATATGAGCTTCTCACACATGGCATCAAAACAATATTTTTTGAAAGCTGCTTAATCGCAAATGATCCATGACTCGTATCTAATCGCCACATAAGATGCAACAGTCCACCCAATACTTTAATAGGCTGAGAAAGGGGTGTCCCTAAATTAAAAATGTTACAAATCTCAGATATTTGCTGCGCATTCATCATGAACTTATTCACTTCTTAAAATATGAGGATCCCACCACGAAGGTGCACTATCTTTGTAACTATGTTGAGAACCTGGAATTATCAGATTTGGATTTTTCAATGACGCAATGGTAATGCAAATATTTGAAGACCCATCATTGAGAGCTCCTAATAAGCATCCACACTTTTGACAAAAACAACGTTTTGTTTTTTCCGAAGATTGATATAACCCAGGCTGCCTTGTCCCATTCCATTGGAAAGTGTCTAGGGGAAAATCAACCCAAGCAACAGTTAACGCACCAGATGATTTTTGACACATGGTGCATGAGCATAAATGCGGGTTGCTAGGCTCTCCTCGCGCGATAAAGGTAGTCTCACCACACAAACATCTACCATCATACTCTGGCATTTTTTACCTTTCATAAAATAAGAAGGCTTTTATTGGACAACTCATTTTAAAAATTTTTCTCAAGCATCGAAACTTCCATGATAAAAATAGCATGTAAACCGTAAAATATAACATCGAAAAAACTTTTTCTCATTTACGTGAAACTAAAAATCGCTATATTAATGGGTGTCCCAAAAGTATAAAAACCCTTTTTAAAGCTGAGCCTTACATGTCTAACAAAATTAAATATTTCTTTGTAGCACTCCCTGTTCTTGCTTTTATTGCTTGGATTGGTAATTCAACAATAAATTACTTTACCCACGAAATTAATCCAAAAATATCCTTTGTTGGCCTTGTTCATCACGGTTCATATGCAGAAAAACTTTCTTGTTCAATAAAATCAACCGGATCTTACAAAGTAAAAATGCTCAACGCCTGGCTTGATAATAAAGAATATGACCTTGGCGATGCAAAATTTATTCGAAGAAGACTTTTCGAAGCTCCAGTTATCATTGAGCTCGAAAACCTTGAAAATGGCCCTCATACTTTTGAAGTTGAAGCCATTGATTCCAGTTATAATCAAAACAAAACACGTGAAAAAGTAACATTTTTCGTTGATAACGTACCACTCAAAGCTGAATTCCTTGAACAACGATACACCGTAGAGCAAGGAAAAACATTGCATTTAAAAGTGCAAATCAATAAGCCCGTTGTACGAGCACGTATCTCATTTTTATCAAAAGATTATTTTTTCTACCCAGAATCTGAAGGATCGACACTGTACGAATGCTTTATCCCAATCGATTGTGAAGAGAAAACAATTGATATGACAGCGCAAACCGAAATCACCGACGCGGTAAATAATACACTCAAATTATCATGCGCAATTCAAATCAAACCATTTGCATTTAAAAAACAACGAGGTTTTACTGTCTCAGAAGAAAAACTTGAGCAAGAAAAAGAAATCAGCATGAACACCAAAATTTTGCGCGATGCAATCGATAAATGGCTTGCTGATTCACCTCATAAAAAGCTTTGGAACGGCCCCTTCGAATACCCCATCGAAGTTCAACGAGTATCCACACCATTTGGAGAAGTACGAACAACCCCACAAAGAGGTCGCTACCATCATAAAGGAATTGATTTGGTCAACCGACCTCGCTCGGTAGTGTGGGCCGCACAACATGGAAAAATTATCATCAAAGATCGATTCTTGATGACAGGTAATACCATTGTGATTGATCATGGGTTGGAAATATTTACGCTCTATGCTCATCTTGAAGATTTTGGAGATGTTCATGTTGGTGATATGGTCCAAAAGGGAAATCCAATTGGCCGCCTTGGAATGACCGGCTATGCCTCAGGCTACCATTTACATTGGGAAATGCTCGTACATGGAGTGCAAGTAGATCCAGTTGAATGGACAACCAATATTCACTAAGAATTTTCCACCTATATTTCAAAGCCTCTGGTCAAAAGCCAGGGGCTTTTTTTATTCCTGAACAACCGCTAAAAGTTCCTCTAGACTGATTAACCCTTGCTCTACTTTTCTCAACCCATCTGCAAATAAACAGATCATTCCCTGAGTTTGTGCATATGCTTTAATATCCGCAGGAGATGTTTTGTTGACCATCATTTCTTTGATCCGATCATCAACAACAAGCAGCTCAAAAACACCCGTTCTCCCTTTGTATCCAAGTTTAAAACATGCACGGCAGCCAACAGGTACATAGCAATGCATTAATCCCCTACCAAGATACCGTGCCGATGCATCTTGAATATTTTCTGGAGCCGGAACCTTTTTTTTGCACGCAGGACATAAAACACGAACCAATCGCTGAGCCATAACACCAATCACGCTTGCACTCATTAAAAAAGGCTCTACACCCATATCCAAAATTCTTGTGAGCGCGCCCACCGCATCATTGGTATGGAGCGTACTCAAAACCAAATGACCCGTAAGCGCTGCTTCAACGGCAATATGAACTGTTGGAATATCTCGCACTTCACCAATCATCATGATATCAGGATCTTGACGCACGAGTGAACGAAGACCATTTTCAAAGCTAAACCCAGCCTTGATGTTAACTTGAGTTTGTGTAATTCCTTCAAGTTCATACTCAATTGGGTCTTCCATCGTTACAATATTCTTTCCTGGCTGATTAAGCGCAGAAAGAACCGCATAGAGCGTTGTTGTTTTCCCAGCTCCCGTTGGGCCGGTAACAAGAAAAAGCCCGTGCTGTTGCTTTATTATCGATAGAATCTGACTGTACATAACATCAGAAAAACCGAGCATAGTCAGCGTTAAAAGTCGTTCATCATGGTCAAGCAACCTGAGCACCATTTTTTCGCCATACAGCGAAGGAAAAGTAGCTACACGAACATCGATAATCTTTTCTTCTGCTGCCTGATTTTGGCCGCTAAGCATCACATGAATTTTGCACTTCCCATCTTGAGGAAGAAGATGTTGAGCTATATCCATTGACGCAAGAACTTTGAGGCGAGCAATTACTTGCTCTTGATAAAGATGCGGAATTGGCTGCTGATCGTACAGCACACCATCAATGCGAAAACGTACTCGAACATGAGTATCGCTTGGTTGAAGGTGAATATCGGATGCATTCACCATAATTGCCTGGTATAAAAGCATATCCACCAATGTAACCACAGGGTCTTGTTCAACATTACGTGCAATACGCTCCTCTTGTCCGAGCAACGTATAAATTGCCTGTGCCACCCCCCGATGGTTCATGCGCCCCTACCTTATTTTAAAATAGCATAACGGACCTTAAATCGGCTACCCATTGCTTGCTTTAACCAAGTCTATACCCCAAGAGAAAACCAATGACAACAGTGACTGTAGCTAAAATATTAAGCTTTACCCAGTCAATAAGATTAAGAGCCATAATCTTTGCTATAGTTTGAACATCTACTTCTGGAGTAAAACCAAAAAACCCTTTAAGCGCTGACCAATCAATCGTCACCATGCTGTTGTAATGCAAAGCTGCCACCAAGAGTGCCGCGATAACTGAAGAAATAAAAATAATTTTAAGATATTTTTTAAATACAAGCCCAGCAGCAAAACTAAGTGCGAAGAAGATGATAGCTTCAACAGCTTGAGCTGATGAGCCCCCTATTTTTGCCGACATTGTTTTAAGATCAAAAGAATTCCAAAAATCTTTAATTTGATCCATGAATGAAGTGACGTGTGATTCAGCCGCCATGATATCTCCCCTCTGTCTTTAAGAATTATTTTTCAATACTACAATTTCAACATAGCAGAATAACAATGCAAAACTCAATATTATTTACAAGAAAAATTCAGCCTATCAATAATAAAAAGCGCCAATAAAAAAAGGCAGGAACGTGAAAGCACTATTCCTGCCGAAGACTTTTTGGCTAAATATTCGCTTTAGCTTACAATATCTTTTAACTTTTTACCTGGCTTGAATTTTGGAACTTTCTTAGCAGGAATTTTCATCTTGTTCCCTGTTGCTGGGTTAATACCAACACGCTCTTTACGACGCATAACGGTAAAGGTTCCAAAACCGGTCAAAACAACTGATTTGCCTTTTTTCAGAGTACCTTCAACTGCTTTGATGAAAGATTCAAGAGCATTTTTGCAAATCGTTTTAGAAAGTTTTGTTTCTTTAGCCATTTGCTCGATTAACGAAGCTTTGTTCATAACAAACTCCTCATCCTAAGGATGGATTTAAACGTTAGAAACCACACAACACACGTCAACACAAACAAATCTCTTTATCAAAGACAGAATTGTTCATCCAATAACTTTTGTCAAGTATTGTCGTTGTTTTTTCCTGTATTTTACCTTCTCAGAGAAATATTTTTCTGAAATAGCTGGGTGGAGCTTTGTTTGTATAATTATAAGAACTTTTTTTGATTTGATTCAGAGGTTGTAATTTATGGTGCCGAGGGCCGGACTCGAACCGGCACGGGATTTTGTCCCGAGGGATTTTAAGTCACTTGCGTCTACCTATTCCGCCACCCCGGCACATTACATAATAACCCTATTAAAAAGAGTATCAGATTAATTTCAAAATTTGGAGGCGGCACCCAGAATCGAACTGGGGATCGGGGTTTTGCAGACCCCTGCCTTACCACTTGGCTATGCCGCCTTTTTTTACTTATTTCAAAAACCTATTCAATGCCTATACAAGAACACCAATCATATTCACAGGACCGGTTTCTTCTATGCGCACTTTAACAAAAGTTCCAATCATTTCATCAGGCCCTTGAAAGTGCACGCGAACATTACCTTCAGTTCTTGCTAGAAGTTTATCATGTGCGACACGTTTTTCAACTAAACATGTAAAAGTTTTTCCAATATTACGTAAATTTCTTTCAAAACAGATCTCTTTTTGCCGATCTTGCAAGGCTTCAAGCCATTTTTGCTTGTCTTGATATGAGCTAGTGTCTTCCATATTCGCAGCACCGGTATATTTTCGCGGTGAATAAATAAAGGAATATACTAAATCGTACTTAACTTTTTCCATAAGTTCACGCGTTGCAAGATAATCTTCTTCGGTCTCACCAGGGAAACCGACAATAATATCTGTTGAAATTGTTGCATCGGGAAGAAGCTCATGAATCCAACCAATTTGCTCAAGATATTGTGCAGCTGTATAATTGCGCTTCATCAAAGTAAGAATACGGTCTGATCCAGATTGAACTGGAAAATGCACATACCCAGGAAGTTTATCTCGATATTGTGCAATAACTTCAAACAATTCTCGCGTCATATCTTGAGGATGCGGACTAATCCAACGTACCCAAAACTGCCCATCAATTGCTGCAACGCGTCGCATCAACTCAGGGAATTTATACCCAGTTTCAGGATCTATGTATGAATTAACATTTTGACCAATGAGCGTAATTTCTTTGGCTCCATTGGCAATATCATGTGCAACGCGATCCAAAATTTGAGCCATTGG
>CAYSDC010000056.1:733-2221 GCA_964429765.1 uncultured Pseudomonadota bacterium | reverse complement strand
CGAGTAAATGGAACAATACAATAAGCGCATGCTTTATTGCACCCCGTCATAATGTTTACATATGAACGATTTAATTCTTGAGGCTTTTGAGCACCGGGCTTATCGATAACTTTTTTTTCTGCTTTTTCTTGACCATCTCTTGGACTGGACTCAGGATAAACTCCGTCTTGGCGAAGTCGGTTTAGTCCCAATGATACAAAACGAGGAGTACTTAATAATTTTTTAAACTGCACCACTTTTTTAACATCACGATCTTGGCCACCTGATTTAACATTTGCGTCTGGATTTGTCATGTACATCTGCTTGGTTGTCTCAAGATTAACAACCGAATCCATCAAATAAGCCTTCAGCGAATCGTATTCTTCTCGTGCTCCATAGACAAAATTAACCAGATCAAAACGCTGATAAATCTCTTTTTTCTTATAACTGGCAACGCATCCAATTACACCAATTTTCATGTACTGACGAGATTTTTTATGCTCTGCAAGTTCACCAAGATATGAAAAGAGCTTTTGCTCAGCTTTATCACGCACAGCGCACGTGTTAACAATTGCAAGATCCGCGTCTGCTTCGGTTTGTACCTCTTTGCAGCCAAGCTCATCCAAAAATCGAGCAAGGCCTTGTGAATCCGCAACATTGGCTTGACAACCATAGGTCTTAAAAAAATAGTTAATCATCGCTTCCTAAATGCCAGCATTATACCGGTTTAAAATCAGATTTCATCGGGCTTTTTAGTATAAACGAGATCTAAAAATGGACAAGGGGCGTAAAACCGCCCCTTGTAATACGATACTTTAATAAAAAAGTTGTATCTATACCGATTCGTCGCTAACAACTCCATTAACCGTCACATGAGCAGCCCCCAGCACTTCAACATCGCAGTTAAAAGCACTACCTGCAGCACTATCTCCAAAAATAACTGCTTGACTAAATGGCTGTGTTAATGGATTTATAAATGTTGTTGAGTACAATAAAACATCCTCAGTTCCGAATGTTAAAGTAGCCCCTGTAGGATCCCAACCCATATCAACTAAATTATTCAGCACCGTAATTGAAGCTACACTTGTTAAGCTCGATCCATCAAATCGTAAAATTTCAGATGCTGTAGCACCCGAATTGCGACAGGTTATATACTTGCCATCTGGATGCCATGCAGCAGGACGTAAACCAGCAAAACTTGCTTGCGGCATCAAGCTTGTCCCATTAAATGCATAGAGCCTCACGTTATCAGTATTTGCAAAACCACCAGATCCACTCGCCGCACCGGTACCTGCTACTAATAAAAACTTACCATCTGGGCTCCATGCAGCTTCAGTCACCGTTCCAGCTAAACCATAAGCCTGACTTGTCACAGGAGTAAGCGTTGTCCCATCAAATGAGTAAATACGAATATGATCTGTATTTGCAAAACCGGAAGAACTTCCATTTACAGGACCAGATCCAACAACAGCAAAAAATTTACCATCTGGACTCCAATCCAATGTTGAA
>CAYSDC010000056.1:368-679 GCA_964429765.1 uncultured Pseudomonadota bacterium | reverse complement strand
CAAACTTGTTCCATTAAATTTATAAATTAAAAGATCAACTTCTCCAACACCTGCATTCTCTCCAGAGACCGACAAATATTGATAATCAGGCCTCCACTTTGCACGTGTTGTGTCTGAACTAAAATTAGGGTACAGTATACTTGTAACTGGATTTAATAAAGAACCTGCAAATTTATAAATACGAACATTCGCAGTAGTAGTAAAACCTCCAAGTCCTGCAGAACCACTATCTCCAGAGACGGCAAGATATTGTCCATCTCGACTCCAGTCAAGTCCATAAAGATGCCCGTTTAAACTACTTGAAAAACTTT
>CAYSDC010000056.1:0-254 GCA_964429765.1 uncultured Pseudomonadota bacterium | reverse complement strand
AGACATAACATCCCATCTCAACCCATAATGAGTTGAAGTAAGAATGGAGCCACCATTAACTTCAACATTTGATTGACTATTAATAACAACCTTATTGTCTAAGAAAATATTACCTTTAGTAAAACGAACTCCGGTGCTGGTTGCATTAAATGTTGCTCCATTAAATGCTAGACCACTTGTTTGGTCTTTCAGCACAAATAAGCGCTGGTCTGTCGAGGTTGGAGCAAATGAAAAGCCTGTTCCAAGATCAAATG
>CAYSDC010000055.1:973-10680 GCA_964429765.1 uncultured Pseudomonadota bacterium | reverse complement strand
CAAGAAGCAAAAAGAGCTGGTCAAACCGATATTCAGATTTTAAATGAACTTAAAAATGCAACTGGAATACTTAACTCAAACAAGGGGGGCTTGGCTCTTTCACTTAAGTATGAAGAACGTTATGTTTGGTCTGCAATCGTGTTCCTGAGTATCACAGCCGTTGTTGGGGGCGCTTGGAGTGTTTATTATCTTATTAATAATAAACCTGAGAATCAGCAAAATGGCTGACCTAATCAGCAGCAGCGTGATCAGGAGCAGTCTGATAATCAGAACCAAGACTAGGGACAGCAAAATGGTTAAGAATTACCTTACCTAGCCATAGACGATATTTGATGAAGTTTGGAGGCAAGAGACCTTAAGTAATCTTGGCACATGTAGTTATAAAAAAGCTTACTTAAAAGTAATGAAATTTACTTCAAAAAAGTTGGTTTTTGTCTGGATTCTATTGCTTTTTTTGAAGAAGCAATCATACTTCATTTTGTCGTACGCTGTTACTTAATTAATACTATTTTTTAAAGGTCCTCTCAGATGAAAAGTATCATACGATTACTGTTAATTTCTTTGAGCATTGCGTGTGCGCAAGGCTTGTCTGTTCTTGAAGCATCGAATACTATTCATCATGATAAAACTGCTTTGGTTGCCTTGTCAGGACTTTCATTGCAGCAAGTTCAAGAAATTGTGAGCTATGTCCGCAATGCAAGAAAGCTTGGCTCTACAGATACTCAGATTATCAGGAGTTTTGAAGAAGCGGCACAAAAGCTTGATGAAAACAATGGAGTTTTGATCCTTTATCAAAAATATGACAAACGCATAGTTTGGTCTGTCATTGGTGTTGTAAGCGTTGCTACGCTTGCTGCAAGTATTTGGGTTGTTTATTATTACCTTAAAAATTCTTCTGCTAGCTCTGCTAATCCAGAGAACCCACCTGCTAATCCAGAGAACCCTGGTGATTTAGGGAACCCTGATGATACAATAGTTGCTCCAGCTGATCTTATTATTGCAGAGAATCCAGCGCCTGATTTGGAGCCATTAGCTCTTGATCATGCAGAGATTACAACAGGTCTAGAAGAGCCATTAGTGCCGCCAGCAGAGATTTCTCCAGCAGCACCTTCTAGAAGCTCTGTGAGTCATTCTGGAGAGTTAAGAAGTCCTAGCCGAGTACAGCCAGGGCGTCGTACAAAACAAAGACGCATTGATTACAAAGAATTTGGAACAACTGGTAAAATAGTTAGCAAATAATCTAGATAATAAAAGGTGAGGAGATTGATGTGAACAGGACTGTAGTTTTTGTGAGTGTATCTTTTTTTTCGATACTATTCGGTGTGCAAGCATCAGAATTTGTGGTTGCAAAAAAAGAGACTCCTCGGACTCTACGATGTTCAGCCTCCAAGCTTAAAGAACAGATCGGTCATGCAACCAAAGATGCTTTTCATGCAAGCAGGTCCCTTGTTCGGCATATTGGCAAGGTCAATATTCTTGTAGCAGACTTGCAAAGTAAGAAAATAAAGCAACTTGGTGGTAATGACAATCTGATTGCAATAAATAAACAGGGTGGTGAGTTACTCATCACCCTGTCCGCATTACAAAAAAAATTTTCTGCTACACTTGGCTGCTTGCTTGATAATCAAGCACCGTTTAAGCGTGCAGGTAAGGTTGATCTAAACGCTTCTCATATTGTTATGCATGACTTGGTTGCAACGCTTGAAAAACAGCGACAGCGATTAAAAATTTGTCAGAGTGTTATCAATAATTCTATTAAACTGGCTATAGATCGTCCTCAAGATTTTTCTATAAGAGTTTGTCATCCCCGAGAGCCCAAAGGGCGAGTTGGGGATCCAGTGCAGAATATTGATGAAAAGTGTGTTCCCACTTCCGCGGGAATGACAGCCCCTTTGAGTAATAATCAATTTATTACAGATGACTCAGAATTGATGGTGAAGTCTACTTCCCAACCACAAAAAGTATCAATGGATCAGGCAGTAGCTCAGCTGAGTGCTACGATGCTTGATGTTTGTCAGCAATCATTACAACTTCAAATGCGTATGAACGCAGACAAGTGTCTTAAGCAAATATCATGAAAAAAATTTTTATTGTTACGGGCGAGCTTTCTGGGGATTTGTTAGGTGGATGGTACATGCGTAAGCATTACCTCAACCAAGAGGTTTATGTTGAAGCTATCGGTGGAGATCATCTGCAGCAAGCTGGTGCCCATCTGTATGAACGTTTTGAAATGCTCAATGTTGCGGGCATTATCGAAATTATCAAGCACATTCCTCGGTTATTAAAGTTTCTCAATCAGCTTGCAGCATATATTGTTGAACAACAGTTTGATGAAGTTATCGTAATCGATTTTCCAGGTTTTAATATGAGGTTGATCAAGCGACTTAAACGCTTGGCTCCATTAATAAAAATTACCTACTTGTCTCCGCCTCAGCTGTGGTGTTGGGGAGCTTGGCGTATCACTCCGCTCAAAAAATATTGCGATGAGATTGTTGTTTTATATCCATTTGAAGTTTCATGGTATGCACAGCGAGGTCTACAAGTGCAGTGGATTGGATGTCCTGTATATGACCGCATGCAGCCATATTTTGAAAAAGCTTGCGCAAAAAAACGGCTTATTGCTTTAGTTCCAGGGTCTCGTTTGTCAGAAATTAATACCCTTCTTCCTATTTTTGCTCGTGTTGCCTATGCGCTCAAATTAATTCACTCAGATCTTCAATTTATTATTCCTCAGGCGTCATCAATTTCATCAGATCAATTTGGTCGAGCCTTGAAGCGTTCAGGTTTGCATAAGATGGGCAAAGATCTGATTATTATACGTGACGCTGATGACAAATGGGAACAGCTTGCGCATTGTTCTATGGCATTAACTAAACCAGGGACTGTTACGCTTGAGCTTGCACTTCTTAAAATTCCTGCTCTTGTTGTATTTCGTGTTTCTTGGGTTACCTATTGGGTGGCATGGCTCTTAGTCAATATTCGCTTTATGGCGTTGCCTAATTTACTTTCTCGACAGGAAGTATACAAAGAGTTCATTCAACATTTTACTACCGATAAGCTTGTGCTCGAAGCGCAGCGCTTGAACGAGTCATCTTGTGCTCAAGATGCATCATATGTTCAGATGATGGACAAGCTTGAGCGATTGCGTAAAAGTTTGGAGAAATAATAAGCGTTTTGCCAAATTCCTCATTTCTGCTAACATCTTTTTGCTTTTACAGTAGTTTATATTTTTTTTGAAAGGTGTTTTTGCATGGCAAGTTATAATCGAGTTATCATGATTGGTAACTTAACGCGTGATCCTGAGTACAAACAAATTACTTCAGGCCAAGCTGTTTGCCGCTTTAGCTTAGCGTCAAACCGTCAGTTCAAAAACAAACAGACCGGTTCAATGGTTCAAGAAGTTTGTTTTATTGATGTTGATGTCTGGGGACCTCAAGCGGAAAGTTGTAATCAGTATCTTCAAAAAGGCCGTTCTGTTTTAGTTGAAGGTCGCTTAAAGCTTGATAGCTGGCAAGATCCTGATGGTAATAAACGTAGCAAGCATTCAATTGTTGCAGATCGTGTAACATTCTTGGCTTCAGGCGCACAAGATGACCTTGAAGACTCTGCAAGTGACCAAGCAGATGAAGGTTTTTCTCGATCTGAGTCCACAAAAAGGTCTGTAGCACAACCGGCTCGAAAAGCTGCACCAAAAGCGACATCTCCATTTGATGCACAAAAGCAATTTGTTTCAACAGGCGAAGTGACTTTGAAGGATGAAGCGCCTTTCGAAGATGACTTACCATTCTAAGAAAAAAAGGTGTAGCACGGAAAAACTAGAGAGGCTTGTCCTTGCACAGGTTCCCATGCTACACTTCCTCTACATTATTGGAGAAAGGCGGTCGACAAAAGTTTTTGTCGTCGTCCAGAGTATTTCATGACCTGTAGGGGAATAAACATGATTTCTTGGCGCAGCAGTGTCTGCATTCACATAGTATCTTGTACATTATTAATCAGCAGTTTTTTATTTCAGTCGATGTCAGCACTTGATGTGCCGGTATTTTATAGAACACCGTTTTTTCAGGGGCAGCCTGCGGCCAGCGTCGATGATTGGACCATCTACCTGAAGGCACATTACGCCCAGGGGAGCACGCGTAAAGCTTGGAATGCCCATAGCAAACGAGGTTCGTTATTTAGCTCACATGGATTTTTTGATATTGGCAAACTCGGTCTTAACCAAGATAATCTTACAAGCTTACCGCTCACTAACGATTGGTGGGGCGTGGGAATGCCGTTTGCCGACGGGCCGGCAATTCCCGTAGAATTTACCGGTAAGTTTCGCTTGCAAGAGTTTGACCTGACGTGGCGACAAAACCTATTTTCAGGTTTTTTTGCACAGATGAGTCTTCCATTCAAAGATCTTAAATTAAGTGATATTGGTTTTATTAATCGTGGTGATTTAGTTGTTAATGGTATCAATGTTGATGACTTTCTCAATAATCAACTCGACCCAATCTTGGGAGAAAACGGCCTTGCACCCGTTAAAACACCATTCAAAAAATCAAGTATTGATGATTTAGTTATTACTGCCGGTTGGGAAGGGCAGACTGAAACCAATGTAAGTTTCATTGATCGACTTTCAGGGCAGCTTCAAGCTGGAATTCTGGTCCCTCTTGCAGGAAAACGAGATACAGGAAGGGTTTTTGCTCTGCCAGTTGGCCATGATCAGTTTCTTGGCGCTCTGGGGCGGGGAAACCTTGAAGTAGGTTTGTGGAAATATTTACGCCTAGGTGCAAGCGTAGGCGCGGTCATCTTTTTTGTTGAAGAACGTTTTGAGCGAGTAAACACCGACCTTAACCAAAATGGTTGGATCTTGCTTGAAAAAACAAAAGTAAAAAAAGATCAAGGAACCATGTGGGATTTTCAGCTCTATGGGGAAGTATACCGCTTATTAGGTGGTCTTTCAGCTCTGGCCGGTTTTTCGTATACGACTCAAGAGCGCACTATTCTTTCTGTGAGAGATAGTTAATTTCTTAAGGAATATATCGATGCGCAGCTGGCAGCGGGTGCAACGTCCAGTACGCCACCATTCCCTCGTGTAATTTCTCAAAATAATATTGTCAATGCGAATAAACAGCTTGAAATGTGGGAACAATTTACGCTCCATTTTTTAGTTGAATACGATGTTCGAGCTCATTTTGACTCTTCTTTTGCCCCTAAACTTTCGGTTGCGTATGACTATTCGATCTATGGACGTCGTGCATGGCTTACGGACATGTGGGGCGGATCGCTTGAACTCCAAATTCAGTTTGACTTCTAAAGTCGGATTGTTGAGGGCTTGGACTTTTCTTTGCCTGTGTAAGGTGCTACAATGGGGCACATGAGCGTTATCATCAGGCAGAGCTGTAGTTTTGTGGGCAAAAGGCATACGTTATGAATATTATTGCGACATTACGATACGAAATTCTTAAAACTATTCAAAAAAATTATCAACTTAACCATGAGCAGCAACAGGCAATTGTTATTCATTTGAACCTTGATCCTGCTAAGCCATTTGGCGATATGAGTTGTAATGCTGCAATGGTTCTTGCCAAAATGCAGGGAAAAAATCCACGGCAGTTGGCTCAAGAAATTAAAGATTTATTACTCAACGATCAAGAATCACTTTTTGTAAAAACAATTCATGATGTGGAGATTGCAGGTCCAGGCTTTATTAATATTACGCTCCATAAAGATGTATGGGCAAAAGTTGCTGGTGAATTATGGGATCAAAAAAACTCATATTTTATACTTCCTGAATATGAAAAAAGACATCGCTATTTGGTTGAATTTGTGAGTGCTAATCCTACTGGTCCATTACATTTGGGTACTGGCCGTGGTGGTATTATTGGTGATGTACTTGGTAATGTTTTGCAATTTGTTGGACATACCGTTTTAAAAGAATATTACATTAACGATGCTGGCAACCAGATGAAGCTGCTTGGCAAATCGGTTCTTGTTCGTTGCAAGCAGGCTTTGGGCCAACAAGAGGAGCTTCCAGAAGAAGGATACGCCGGCGAGTATATCATTGAGCTTGCAGCACAGTGTCGTGCTGAATATGGAGATGATGTCATCAATAAGGATGAATCATTCTTTTCAGAGTATGCAAAAAACGAGATGCTTAAAAATATTAAAACAGATCTTCAAAGTTTTGGTGTTCAATTTGATAGCTGGTTTTCAGAAAAAAGCTTGCATGAAGATGGATCAATTGAACAGGCAATCGATGTTCTGCGGAATAAAGATTTAGTCTATGAGTCAGAAGGTGCGCTGTGGTTCAAATCAACCGCATTTGGCGATGAAAAAGACCGTGTTATTCGTAAGCAAAATGGAGAGCTCACCTATATTGCTGCGGACATTGCATACCACAAAAATAAATTTGATCGTGGCTACGACATTCTTATCGATATTCTTGGCCAAGATCATCATGGCTATGTTAAGCGGTTAAAAGGGACCATGCTTGCGCTTGACTATGCACAGGCATTTGATGTTATTCTTTATCAATTGGTGACCATAAAAGAAAATGATGTTGCGATAAAAATGTCCAAACGTGCCGGAACATTTACTAAACTTGATGACATTGTGCAGACCGTAGGGCGTGATGTTGCTCGTTTCTTCTATCTTAACCGTAAAGCGGATGCTCACTTAGAATTTGATTTAGCGACAGCGTTAAAAAAAACTGATGAAAACCCTGTTTTTTATATTCAATATGCCTATGTGCGAACAAATAGCCTTCTTGAAAAAGCGGCTCTTGATGAGCAGCTACAAAAAATTGTTGAACAGCTACGAGGCGGTTCGCTCAATCAGACACATTTAGAGACGATGATGCTTTTAGTGCAAGATCCTGAAATTATGGTTTTGCGAAAAATTGTATCACTTTCAGATACTTTGTTGTCCGTTGCAAAAACCTATCAAACTCACGTGATTGCTTACTACGCATGGGAACTTGCATTGGTATTTCATAATTATTATGCAAATAACCGTATTGTTGACCTTGCAAATCCTGAGCTTTCTGCTGCGAGACTTTGTTTGGTGCAACTTGTTCGACAAACATTGGGCATTGGGCTTGATTTATTAGGCATTAGCAAACCAGAAAAGATGTAAACAACTATGAATATTTCCAGCTTAAAAAATTTTGATATACAGTCATTCAAGCCAGATCATATCCGCAACTTTTCGATTATTGCGCATATTGACCATGGCAAATCAACACTTGCAGATCGCTTGCTTGAAATTACCGGTACCATTTCATCACGCCAAAAAAATGAACAGTTTTTAGATAAACTTCAAGTTGAGCGTGAGCGTGGGATTACGGTTAAGGCTCAAACAGCCTCATTATTATATGAGTACAAGGGTGAAATTTACTTGCTCAATTTGATTGACACCCCTGGCCACGTTGACTTCAGTTATGAAGTTTCACGTTCTTTGTACGCTTGTCAGGGTGCATTGCTTTTAGTTGATGCTGCTCAAGGCGTTCAAGCGCAGACTATGGCAAATTTTTTCCTTGCGTTTGAACAAGAGCTTGATATCATCCCGGTCATTAATAAAATTGATATGACTAATGCGGATCCTGAACGTATCGGCAAAGAAATGCATAAAGCTTTTGATGTTGAAGAAAAAGACCTTCTCCTTATTTCTGCTAAAACAGGGCAGGGGCTTGATCATCTTCTTCCTGCAATTATTGAGCGTATCAAACCTCCAAAAGGGGATGAGAATAAGCCATTTAAAGGTTTATTATTCGATTCATGGTTTGACGAATACCGCGGCGTGATCTGTTTGGTTGAAGTGGTCGATGGTGCATTGCGTAAGGGTGACCAAATTACTGCTGCATACAGTGGGCAATCTTACGAAGTTCTTGATATTGGACTTATGTACCCAGATCCATATTCCACAAATGCGCTGTATACCGGTCAAGTAGGATATGTGATTGCTGGCCTTAAAACGGTTAAAGAAGCGCGCGTTGGCGACACCTTCTTTCATACAAAAAAACCGGTTACTCCACTTCCAGGATTCAAGCCGGCAAAATCAATGGTTTTTGCGGGAATCTATCCTGTAGACACTTCAGAATTTGAATTAGTTCGTGATGCAATTGAAAAATTAACACTTAACGATCCCAGTGTGCATGTTGAAAAAGAAAGCTCAGTTGCTTTAGGACTCGGATTCCGTTGCGGATTTTTGGGTCTTCTGCACATGGATGTTTTTAAACAACGCCTTGAGCAAGAATACGATGCTTCGATTATTGTAACTTCGCCAACGGTGCTTTACCGTCTTAAAATGACCAATGGTGATGAGATGGTAATTGAAAACCCATCCAAATTTCCAGATGTTGTGAGCATTGCTGAAATTTATGAACCGATGATCAATGCAACAATCATCACTCCAAAACAATATTTGGGATCCTTGATGACTTTGTGTCAGGAGCGACGTGGTGAACAGACCGATATGATCTATCTTGATGAAAATCGTGTCATTTTGCATTATAAGCTCCCGCTCAGTGAAATTGTGACCGATTTCTATGATAAGTTGAAATCGTTGACTGCCGGATATGCAAGCTTTGATTATGAGCAAGCAGGATATGCCGAAGCCGATTTAGTAAAAATGAATATTTTGCTTAATGGCAAATCGGTTGACGCGCTATCAGTTATTATTCATCGGGATAAAGCAATGAGTGTTGGGCGTCAATTGACACAAAAATTAAAAGAAGTAATTCATCGACAGATGTTTGAAGTTGCTATTCAGGCGGCGATTGGTGCTAAAGTTATTGCTCGTGAATCGGTTTCTGCAAAGCGTAAAGACGTGACCGCAAAATGTTATGGTGGTGATATTTCACGTAAGCGTAAACTGCTTGAAAAGCAAAAAGAAGGCAAAAAGAAGATGAAGCAGGTTGGTAATGTTGAGCTTCCTCAAGAAGCGTTTTTAACTGTCCTCAAAAATGATTAAAAGGGTATCCTTATGAAAAGACGTAAGGGGTTTTACTCGATATCAGTTGTTGCAAAGATGTTTTCGGTTCACCAACAGACTGTGCGTATGTACGAAAAAGAAGGGCTGATTTCTCCAAAGAGATCTGAGGGGAATACGCGACTTTTTTCTGAAGAAGATGTTGATCGGCTTGAAGAGATCATCAATTTAACCCATAAGATGGGGGTTAATTTGGCCGGTGTTGAGATTATTTTGCGATTGCAAAAAAAGATTACAAAACTTCAAGAAGATATGAACAAGCTCTTCGAACGGACGCAAGGTCAGCTTGAAGAAGAGAGTGAGTCTTATCGTATTGATGCCAAAAAACAGGTTGAGCGGTTGGGACAGATCAAACAAGATAATGTCACAGCTGTTGAAGTACAACAAAAAGCTGGGCGCTCTTCTGTACATGATGTTATGGCTTCGTCTGCAGCTAAAAAAAGTAAAAAATCAGAACCAGAAATTATTATCTCGGATGACTGGGAAATTGATTACGAAGATGATAAGTGATAACTGGAGTTCTAGATGTTCTTTAATCAATTTAAAACAGTTGTGCTGCTCGGCTGTTTGAGCGGTCTATTTTTAGCTCTTGGCTATGCAGCAGGCGGTTCTAGCGGTATGACTATTGCTCTGGTCATGGCTACTGCAATGAATTTCATGACCTATTTTTGGTCAGATAAATTGGTGCTTATGATGTACGGAGCAAAGCCTCTTGATGTCACACGGCATCGATT
>CAYSDC010000055.1:0-862 GCA_964429765.1 uncultured Pseudomonadota bacterium | reverse complement strand
AAGAAGCGGCATGCCTATGCCCAAGTTGTGGTATATCGATACCGATATGGCAAATGCCTTTGCAACAGGACGTGATCCGGCGCATGCATCGGTTGCTGTAACGCGTGGTATTTTAAACCTGCTTGATGAACGTGAGCTGCGTGGTGTGCTTGCACACGAACTTTCTCATGTTAAAAATAGAGATATTTTGATTGGGACTATCGCGGCAGTAATAGCATCTGCAATAGGTTATATTGCATTTATGGTTCGGTGGTCTGTGTTGCTTGGCGGCAGTCGAGATCGTGAAGGGCGTGATAATACAATGGCTGCATTGGTGATGGCTATTTTTGTTCCACTCATTGCAACGCTTATTCAGTTGGCTATTTCACGTTCACGTGAATACTTGGCCGATGAAACGGGCGCTCGTTGTTGTAACGACCCCTTAGCGCTTGCATCTGCACTTGAAAAGCTTGAGCACGGTGTAAAAGTTGAGCGAAATGCTGAGCCTGAAAGTGCTGCACAAGCAAGCATGGCGAGCCTTTTTATCGTCTACCCATTTTCTGGGCGAGGCATTTTGAATTTGCTTTCAACCCATCCACCAATGGAAAAGCGTATTGCGCGCTTACGCCAAATGGTTAACAAATAAATTTAAAAAAAAGAGGCCTCCAATTACTGGAGGCCTGTTTTTTTGTTCTAATAAAACTGAGATTATAGCAAAGATGCAATGATAGCTTGAAAAGCTCCCCAACCCAAGTGCGATGTTGCGTTTGAAGCGCACGCACCAATGCATGGTGACTCTGATGCAAGTATTGATAATCCGTTTACAATATTGTAAGCAGCCAGTGTCGACCAAAGAGCCTTAAGTATTAGATTTCTATATTGG
>CAYSDC010000054.1:6101-10799 GCA_964429765.1 uncultured Pseudomonadota bacterium | reverse complement strand
CCGCTGCAACTGAACCTCCAACAGTTGGTAAAGCAAGGCGATTTACCTGAGTTGACCGTTGAGCTTGCTTTGTCTTGCCAACATGAGCCCCTGATTGCTTTGCTTGCTTAAGCGCTTGCTGACGCTTTCCTTGAGTCTTAGTAAGTTTATTTTGCAATGTGGCAACTTGTTGCTGCTGCTGTTGAGCTTTAGCCATGAGCTTTGCAGCTTTCTTTGGATTAGTAACTGCAAGCTTTTGAGCTTTCTGTATATTTTCTTGAATTTGCGCAAGTTTATCCGCTGTATCTTTTTTAATCTTACCTTCAACTTGCTGCAAATGATCTGCTTGGACCGTTGATGCTATTTGCTGTGTTTGCGCTGCCGTTACTTGTTGATTTTGAAGCGATGCGAGCATATCATCATATTGCTTTTTCATTGCAGCAGCTTGAGCTTGAGCTTGAACTAAAGCCTGCTGAGCAGCAGCGGTTTGCTGTGAAGCAGCAAGCTGAGCTGCTTGCTTTGCATCTTCTATCGATTTTGCTGCAGCATCACGTAACTGTTGCGTCTGAATAAAAGCTTGTTGTACAGCATCTTGTGCCTTTTGTGCAATCTCTTGTGCAGCTTTAGCTTCAGCTTTTGAAAGATCGAGCTGCCGTTGTAATTCATCCTGCGCAGCTTTATCTTTTGCACGTGCATCATCAAGCAAGGCCATATACTGAGCTTTTGCCGCAAGTAAATTTGCATTCGCTGTTGCTGCAGCCGCTTGAATAGCTGCACTCTTATCGGTCTGAGCAGCTTTAAGCGCAGCATTTGCTTGTTCTTGTAGCAAATCTAGTCGATCTTCAGCTTGTTTTGCTTGAGCCTTTGCAGCATCAGCCTGCTGCTGAGCTTTCATCACTTCAGCTTGCTTCTCAGCTTTGAATTGTGCAATTTGTTGTTCAGCTTGCATCTGAACTGCTTGCGCATTTTGTTGAGCTTGTGCTGCATCTTGCTGTGCTTGAGCTACCCTCTGATCTGATAACGCAATTTTAGCTTGCGCATCTTGTGCCGCTTTTTGCGCATCCGCAGCAGCTTTTTGTATAGCTGCATCGGCGCTTGTCTGCGCTTGTGTTGCTAGATCTTCGGCATTCTTTTTCGCGATATCAGCATCAATGCGTGCTTGTGCCGCTGCTGCTTGCGCATCTGCAGCTCTTTTTACTGCATCATCTATTTGCTGAGCCGCTGCAGCTTTTACTCGTTGAGCATCTGCAATCGCAGCCTGTACAGCCTGTGCAGCCGTGTCTTGCGCAGCCTGTAAATATTGGCGCGCTTGATCTGCTTGACTCTGTGCCGCTGCAACCTGACGATCCATTTCATCAGCTTTTTGCATAAGGAGATTTGCGTAGAACGTAGCCGTGTCATTTTTACTTTGCTCAGCATCTCGCCTTGCAGCATCAGCTTGCGCACGAGCTTGCGCTGCAGCTTGTGCCATTTGTGCAGTTTTTGCTTGTGCTGCATCTACTGTCGCTTGAGCATCCGCTTTTGCTTTATCAGCATCCGCTTTTGCTTGCGCAGCTTGAGCTTGTGCAACTTTTACAGCATCTTGTGCAGCAGCAGCTTTACGATCTGCAGCATCATATGCATCTTGTGCAATTTTTGCAGCTTCAACAGCCGCTATTGATTTTGTTATCTCTGCATCTTGTTGTGCCTGGATTGCAGCTTGCTTGGCAGCATCTGCATCTCTTCTTGCTTGCTCTGCAGCCGCAACAGCACTATCTCGCTGTTGATTTGCTTGATCAACAGCAATTTTTGCTAGGGCTTGCACTTGAGCAAGCTGTACTTGAAGCGACTGCGCACGATCTGCTGCAGCCTGAGCACGTTGTTGTGCCTGACCCACAGCTGCTGCGAGTGATGCAAGCTGTGCATCTGCTGAATTGAGCATACTTGTTAGCTGCTCAATTTGTCGTTGAGCAGAAGCTTGACCTGCATTGTATCTATCTTGAGCAGCCTTCAATGCTTGTTGCATCTGTTGCTTTTGTTGCATAATAAGCTTTTGCGTCTTATCCGCTTGAGCCTGTGCTATTTGTTCTTGCTTCTTTGCAGCATCAATTGCCGCTTGTGCTGCAGCTTGAATCTGAGCTATTTGTTGATCAGCCCAGGCAACAATCTGTTCTACTTGTTGTTGAGCTTGCTGTGTTGCTTGTTGAGCTTGAGCTGTTGCAACTTGCTGTTGAGCCAATCGAGCATTTATAGAGAGCACAAGTGCTTTTGCCTGCGTAACAATATCCTGAACCGCTTGAGACGATTCTTTTTGTAACGCAGCTAATGCATCATTTGCTCGTTGCTGTGCTGCTTGTGAATCCGCTTGTATTTGCGCTGCATCTGAGCTTTTTGCGCATCAGCCTTTGCTTGGGCTTTAATTTGATTGATTTGCTCAACCGTTTTTGCCTGAATAGCCGCTGCTTGTGCATTGGCAGCATCAACCTCAGCCTGCGCTTGTCCTTGCATTGATGTCAACATCGCAATACGAGATTGAGCCGCATCAACAGCCGCCTGCGCTTGTGCTGCAGCTTCAAGACGAATCTCAGATTCTTCCTGTTGGGCCTGAGCAAGAGCATTGACCATTTGAGCTTGTGCATTTGCAGAATCTTGTTGCGCTTGCGCCAGCTGATTATTCAAATCACTAATTTTATTTGCCGCATCCGCCTGAATTTTTGCTATAGCAGCTTGCTCATCATTAAGCTTTTTCTGCATATCTTGCTGCATTTTGATAAATGCTTGGGACAACTGATTATACTGATCTTGCAGCATAGCCGTCATACTTTGAGCAGCTTTTACGCGAGCATCTGCTGCAGCTTTGATTGCTTGCATTTGCTGCATGTATTGCGCAGCTTGAGCAGCCTGCATTTGTTGCGATGCAACAGCAACAGCATCAAGCTGAGCCTGTAGCCCTGCTGCATCAGCTTGAGCATCGGTAAGTTCTTGTTGAGCCAATGCTCCTTGCGCTTGTGCCGCATCTACTGCCGCTTGAGCTTGTGCTTTAACTTGAGCAATCTGCGCATCATACGCATTTCTCATTTGCTCTATTTGAGACATCAAGTAGTTATTTGCTTTTTGAAGAGCTGCACTCAACAGATCAGCATTTGTTTGTGCTGCAGTAACTGCCGATTGCAAATCTGCAGCCTGCTTTTTGAGTGCATCAATTTTACTTTGTGCCGCCGCTACAGCTGCTGCTGCCTGTGCATCACCAGCTTGAGCCTGGGCCTGAATTGCTTGCAATTGCGCTTGGGCACTTGCAAGTTGGGCATTTGCACTATCACGCGCAGCATAGGCTGTTACCACTTGTTGTTGTGCATTAGCAATTTGCTGTGCTGCTTTTGTTTTTGCATCAGCAAGTGCAGCCAATGCATCGTTTTTAATTTTTTCGGCATCAATCATTATCTGCTTTGCAGCGCTCATCATCGCTTGTGCTTGCGCATCTAAAACTTGAGCATCTGAGAGGGCCTTATCCGCTACGGCCTTTGCAGCATCATATTTTGCTTTTGCTGCCTGTGCTGCTGCGTTAGCATCTGCAGTACCTCGTGCAATTGCAGTAGCCATCGATTGCTGCAATGCTGCATACAATTTGGCTGCATCAATCGCTTTTTGCTGAGCATCAGCTTTTGCACTATTTGCAGCATCCAACGCCTTTTGTGCATCAGACTGTTTCTTCTGGGCATCTTGCAAAAATTGAGCCGCTTGTTGCTGTTGCTGTGTCGCCTGTGCAAGCAATTGATCAGCTGCCGCTTTTGCAGCAGCAGCTGAGCTCAACAGTGCTTGTGCATTTGCTAGCTCTGTATTTGCTGCCGCTTGTGCAGCCAGAGCTGCTGTTTGCGCAGCTTGTGCTGTTGCATAGTTTTGCGTACCTGCTTGCTGTTGCGCTGGCGCACCCATAGGAGGTGGTACAGCCCCACTCAACACACTTGTTGTCATAAGATTTTCATGTGATACAGCCGCATAAACTACAGCCAAGACTATAGCCAGCACTAGATTCCTTCTATTCATGCAATTAATCCTTTCTTTCTTTAATCAAAAATTCAGTTGATTATTTTGTATTTTAGCATGAATAGGGGTAGCAAAAACAAGCTTTTTAAAATGCGATCAAGTTCTTCTTACGCGTAGGACAAAAGAAAGAGGCGGGACTTGAAAGTCCCGCCTCTTTCTTTTTAATTTATTTTTTAGCGTAAGATTACCTATTTATAGTGCAGCAGCTTTTTTGGCCTTTTTAGATTTTTTAGCTGCTTTCTTAACACCACGACGAGCTACTTTTTTAGTAGCTGACTTTTTAGCTGACTTTTTAGCCGCTTTTTTTCCTGTTTTGGTAGCCGCCTTTTGAGCAGCTTTCTTAGCTGGCTTTTTAGCTCTCTTTTGAGCAGCTTTTCTCACTGCTTTTCTTCCAGCCTTTTTCCCTGCTTTTTTGGCTTTCTTTTGAACTACAGGTGCAGTTGCACTCGATGTTGTTGCTGGAACAACAGGTGATTGTGCTGTTGAGGCTTGTACGGGCACGGTTGAATCTTGGGCAACTGTCGCAGATTGAGCAGAAGTGATTGTTGATACAGGTGCAACTGGAGCCGCAGGTTGTACGGCTGGTACTGACTGTACAGGTGCAGTTGCTGTAGCTGTTGTGCCAGCTGCTGTAGATGCCGCAGCAGATGGTGTAGATTCAGAAATCAACTTTCTTACTACTAAAGTCAACTGGTA
>CAYSDC010000054.1:5370-6091 GCA_964429765.1 uncultured Pseudomonadota bacterium | reverse complement strand
TGTCTGCTCACTTGAGTAATTTTCTGTCTTAGTTGCTGTTGCTCGTTGTACATTGTCTGGTACAAAGCCTGAAGGTTCGCTTCTATTTCACTAGGAGCTTGCACTGGAGTAACCGTTGGAGCTGCTGGAATTGGTGCTGCTACTGGTGCAGGTACCGTAACGACAGGAGCTGGAATAACTGGTTCTGGTGCAGGAGTTGAAACAACTGGAGCTACTACAGGCGCTGGTGGTGGAGTAACTACTGGAGCTGCAACTATCGGCATTGGCGCCGGAGCGGCTATTTTTATTTCTGGAAGTGTTGGAGCTATTGGCGCTGCAACTACCGGAGTTGAAGCAGATTTAATTTCAATAAACAGCTCTTCCCATTGAAGATGATTAGCTCCTGCGTGATTCTGATCAAAGGTAAGAACTTGGACATTTGGGTTATTTTGGTCAACAGGACGGGTACTAATAAAACCTTGCGTTCCGCGACAGAAGAACCAAACATGACCAAGATCAGTCTGAGCTGCACTTGGTGTCCACAAAATAAATTGAGCGTCTAAAGAACTCATGTCTGGAGCATCAAACGATAACACACCACCGCTTGCAACTGTTGAACGCAAAAATTTTCCTGTTGAAAGCGACTTAAATCCAAATATATTACCATTGCGAACAATAGTGAATTTAAAATCGGGTGACTCTACATACGTTGGTACCCATGTGAGGATACCGTTAGCATTTT
>CAYSDC010000054.1:0-5360 GCA_964429765.1 uncultured Pseudomonadota bacterium | reverse complement strand
AGGTGACCCAGCAGCTTTTGCATTGCCGGTACAACCCATCGCTATAACGGTACCATCTGGAAGCTTATTGAGTACCGCTTGAGACTGCTCACTTGCTTGAGGCTCTGGATATGGTGACACATAAGAGACGGTTGACAGTGTGAGTAATACAACGAGCATTCGAATTATATTCATCTTCATGCCATAACCCTTTCCTGTTTTTTAATCTAACACAAAACTTACTTAATCCTGTACACATTTTTCATACGAAAAAGCATGCGTATAATAAGTGCATGCTCTTTCGTAGTTTAATTTTTAAACTATTTTGCAACGTTAAAGGTTATTTTAGTCATGCACGTTTAGACTTCTTCACACCTTTTTTAGCTTTACCTGAAGCCGATTTTTTACCCGAGCCAGCCTTACGCCCTGAAGCTTTTTTTGAGGATGATTTTTTTGTAGTACCGCGTTGCGCTTTGCCAGCTGAACCTTTTTTGGCTTTTCCACCCACTGATTTACCGCGGGCACGCTTTCCTGCAGACGCTTTACCTTTAGCTGCGTAACCTTTCTTCGCAGAAGCTTTTCCTTTACGAGCTGCACCCTTTTTAGCTGCTTTACTCTTTTTAGCGGCTTTACCTTTTTTAGCTGTGCCAGCTTTTCCTGCTTTCTTTTTACCTTTTGCAGAGGCTGCCGCTGAAACAGCTGCTGTACCACGACGACTTACATTACCTTGGGCATCAATAACTGCCATGGTTCCGGCAGAATTTGCGGCAATACGAATAACGCCTGTTGCTGACTTACCATCAGCACCCTTTACACTCGCCCATTCTGTGCGCTTGCCAACTAACTGAACTAATTCCTTAGTGTCTTGGGTAATACCAAGTTCAAGATCCTTGCTCACAACAGCTATATCATCTAATTTTCTTCGTGTTTTTGCATCAATAACTCGCCATGAAGCCTTTGGCGCTGATACCGCTGCTACAGCAGCTGATTTCTTAGCACCTTTTTTAGCTTTTCCAGTAGCTTTTTTTCTAGCTTTTCCGCCAGCTTTCTTAGCAGCTTTCTTAGCACCTATTACAACTCGTCGAGATGCAACACCCTGTGAATTTAATACAACTACCGTATTATCAAGTCCGGCACTTACTGCCTTACCATCAAAATTTGAAACCCAACCGGATTGAGTAAATTGATAAATTTTTTGATTTTTGCTATCAACAGCCCAAATACTTGCACTATTGCCAACAGAAATTTTATCAAGCATAAGATCTGCTGGAGCATTCATAGCTGACCACTGATTTGAATTCCAATCGTAACCAAACGCTTTACCAGCACAAATTGCTGCTAGTGTTCCATCTGAAGAAATCGAAACACTCGTGAAATTGGTCAAAGCTGCACCGGATGCATCAACAGCATTTACTACTTCAAATCGACTGCCTACTGGAAGTTGTGAATTCCAATGACGAAGAGCATTGCTACTGTCAACAGCCCACATTTCAAGTGCATTATTATAAGCACCGACGGTTAAATCAATTAAGCCTTGGCCTTCAACTTCAAAGCCAGCTGGAAGGTTAACTGCTGTAACAACTGGAGCTTGCTGTGGAGCAAGCTGTGCCGCCACAATTTCTGCTTGTTTTGCAGCATCTTGTGTTGCACTAACTATAGGGTCCATTACAGCAGCTTGGATTGCTGCCTTTTCTTCGGCATCTCGGGCATCCTGAATTGCTTTTTCAGTCTGGGCAAGCTGAGCTGCTAATTGAGAAGCTTGTGCTGCTGCGGCCTGTGCTTGCTGATTTGCAACTACAGCTTGTGCTGCTGCATCTTGCGCAGCTTTCTGAGCTTGTAATGTTGCAGCACTAAGAACTGAAGGATCAACTCCAGCTGGGACAAGCGAAGCTGAAGTAGGAACGGCCGCAGGAGAAGTTACTGGAGCTACCTGAGTAACAGCCATAGTCGCAGCCGCTGCTGGAGCAACTGTTGCAACATCTTGTGCTGCAGAAGAAACTGCTGTTTGTGTTGCAGCTGTAGCAGCTTGTTGCATGGCTAAAGCTTTTTTCTTAAATTCTTGAACACGAGCTTCTATACGACGCTTCATCTCTTCGACAAGTCCTTGACGAATACCCAATGCATTTGCTTGAGATGCTGCAATTTGAACAGCTTGATGAGCGGCGTCTTGTTGAGATTTTTGCCAATCAGCTCTCAAACGCTGCATTTCAGCTACAGCCTGAAGGTAGCCAGGAGTATTTTGGCCTTGTTGCTGCTCTAATGCTTGAACTCTTTGCAGCGCAGCCTCGGCAAGCTTTCTTGTCTCGGAGTTATCATTTTGAGCATCTGCTAATGCTTTCTTAAGCGAATCAATTTCCCCTTGAGCAGCCTGAAGGTCCGCTACAGTAGCAGGATCAACTGCTGGAGTTGAAGCTGCAGCTGGTATCATTGGACCAGTTGCAAGAGTTGCTTGTTGCAATGGTGCCAATGTTGGTGCCATTGCAACAAACGCACTTGTCTGATTCGCTGGAGCTGCGCTCGGTGCAGCAGCCATAGCCTGTAACCCTATTCCGGTCATGCTCACGAGCATGCACACCAATGCATACGCCCAGAGCTTTTGCATGAATCCTTTCATCGATCCTCCCTTGTATTTACAAATAGATACATTTATATACTCATTTATCTCATCTTATTTCTAATATAACAATACAAAGGAGGAGGAAATCAAGAGTTCTGGATAAAAATTTTAATAAAATCTTGTAGGTAAAAGCCATTGAGCCGACTTTGACAACATAAAAGAAGGCGCCCTCCCCTGGTAGGGAAAGCGCCTTTTTTAAATTTTAGCTCAAGAGGCTAAAAATTTATTTTGCTGCTGGTGCATCAATTTTCAAAATTGAGCTCATAAACATTTCCCAGCTTTGGCAGTCACTAATTTGACTCAAAGCAATTTCAAGTCCCTCTTGTCGAGTTTCTTTAAAATCGAATAATCTGAATGCTTCTTCAAGAGCTCCTGAAGCATTCCATGCTTGTGTACCTTGCAAGCAACATACAACTGCTGGATTTGGCATGTTTTCTTGCGCGATAGATTTTAAGGTTTCTTGAGCGTTTTGCAATACAATGTCATATGAAGGCAACATATTATTTTTCAATGCATTTAATAACTTTGCTGACCAATTTTTTGCAAGAACACTCATAACAGAATCATGTGCAGCATTTGAATAATCTAAATCAGTTTTTGTAAAATATGATTGAAATGTTTGCTGCCAGGTTTGTAACGCTGGTATCTGACCAAGAATATTGCTTTCGTCTAAGGAATCAATAAGCTGTTTAACACTAGAAACTGCATGCGAATCTTGAACCAACCGAACATACAAAACCAAAATAGTTGTTAGTAGCTTTTCTGATTCTTCATAACCAAATGGCATGCTACTTTCATACACACGACTTAAATAGTCAATATAAGAAATTAGAGCAAGAATATCGCCACATTCAAAAGCATGGATATTTCCAGCATTTATCGCTTCTATACTTTTGAAATAGTTAGCTTTAAGTTCTTGTTGCCAATCACCAAATTTAAATTGGCGGTCGTGAGTTGAATATGTTTTAAATGAAAGACCTACTTGTGAAGCTTCTTTAACAAAACCAAAAGGTTTTATTAAAGGTGTAACACCTTTTCTAAAAAGAGAAACGGTTTCTTCTCTAGATTTTCTAAAATCTTCACGAGATTTTTTTTCTAGTTTTTCTCTTTTTTCAAAACCGTTTACTTCTACATGCTCTAGAGAATACCCATCTCTATTAAAAATAATACCTTTTGGTTGAATAGCAGAACCTTCTTGTAATACTTTACTAAACATTTTGCTTCGAGCAGGAGCGCTATCTGATATTTGTTCATTAAATATGTCATCGCCTTTGTCAAACTCATTTATTGACCAATTAAATTCACGTTCTTTTGCTTCTTCCTGCTTAGGAATAGCACCTTTGCGCTCATTATAAGCTTGCTTGCTTCGGGATAATTTTTTTGCTAAAACTCTATCCTTTAACTCTGTGTCCAATTCATTATTTGCAAAGCTTTTTCTATAACCAGCTTCCTGAGATTTTATAGCGTTAACCTTATCTAAGCTCAGTTGACCTAGCTCTTCAGCAGCTAGTTCAACTTCATCAAAATAATCATTTCCTTGATCGACAGGCAAGCCATATTTAGTATGCATAGCAACGCTAAAAGAATAGCTTCCTAAAGCGAGCAAACTTACACTCATAAGAACAACAATTTTCTTCATGAGCACTCCTTTAATTTTTTAAGGTACCAAAACTATTTTAGATTTTTAACCATTTATTAACTTGTTGGATAAGACAAGAAATTGCTTTATCGATATCCCCTTTAGTAATTTTCTTTGCAGTATCGGATGAGAAAAACTCACTGACCGTCAAGTCTTGTTGTTGCTGAACAAGAGGCTTAAAGCTAATACTACCTTGTTTAGCCACGACTGTATTAAGCCAATCAACGTCTACGGCAGCCCATGCCTGCTTATTGCTTTCAACAATATTGCCAACATTTTCTAATTGTGCATCTTCAACGTTTGATTGACCTAAAATTTGTTTAAGCACACCAACATAAAAATTTTGCAATGCTTCATTGGTGCTTACTTGAGTAGCTGTTGATGAGGTTATTGTTATTTTTCTGAAAGCAACAATGCGTGAAATTAAACCTAAAAGCGCCGTTTGTACAAGATTATCAACCTCTGCTTCACCAAAGATGCTTGCATCTTTTTTAAAACAGTCTGATAAAAAAGAAGTAACGGTATATAAGGCATATGGATTACCTAAAGATGCTTGCTCATTTAACCAATTATACGCATCTATTTTTCTTATATCAGAATTAGGCAAATTCAAATAACCAGAGGCCTGCTCGTGAAAATGCGTATATTGCCCTAAGTCTAACAATGCTTGTAAATAGTCTGCAGACTTATACGTATCACCTAAAGCAAGCTTGTTACCCATCCAATTAAAGTAAGATTGAGAAGCATCATTATAAGCTTGTAATGCTGCTGTGACTTCTACAGTCACCAGCTCTTGGTCACTGCTTCCCATTGATTTTACTGAAACATAGCTGATTGCAGCAAAAGCAAAACTGAAAAACAGCATCTTCTTGCTGGTTGTGTTCTTCATAATCTACACTCCTTATTTGAAGAAACCACACTTCTTGAAAACATCACTAAAAAACTTTTTTAAAAACCACCATCGCTATCATATTCCTCACCGCCGTGACCAAGGTCAAGAGTATTCCCAAAATACTGAGCCCATGACTGATGAGCTTCAAGTGCAGCAATAACCTGTTTAGTTTTTAATGCACGATCGTCAGCGTAATCACCATAATTCAGGCAATGCTCAACCAACTTAGGATC
>CAYSDC010000053.1:9922-10908 GCA_964429765.1 uncultured Pseudomonadota bacterium | reverse complement strand
GATTTACGCATGATGAAGGTCAATTTGCATATTGATGAAAATCGTGTTGGTGATGTAAAAGTAGGGCAGTCGCTAAAAATCTCAGTTGATACATATCCGTATAAGACATGGAAGAGCGTCATTGAGCGTGTTGGAAATTTTCCGGTGATTGTTGATCAAGGTTCTCAAAAGCAATTTGTTGCGTATAAAGCAATTGCTCTAATTAAAGATGGTGATTGTTGTTTACGGCCAGGAATGTCTGCTCATGCAAAAATCAAAGCTGGTAAATCTAAAAATGTTCTTGCTGTTCCAGGGTATGTTTTCCAATTGAATACGGCGATGCTTACGCATGTTGCAGGGCAGCTTGGTTTCACCTGCACACCACTTGACCCTGTTCAGAAAAAAGAGCTGCTTAAGCAGAAGAGTCAATGTCCAATTAAGACATTATGGGTAGCTCAGGGTAAAGCATTTATCGAAAAAGCTGTCGGTGTTGGCATTGATGATCAGGCATACTTTGAAATCTGCTCTGGGCTTACCGAGCAGGACGAAGTTGTTCATGATGTCGAACAGACCGATGAGATCAAGGCCTTGTACAAAAAGTTCCTGGGCGGCGAAATACTATGAATTACTCCATGGTTATTCGCATGGCGATGCGTGCTATCGGCCATCACAAAGGACGATCACTGTTGACGGTGCTTGGGATAGTAATTGGGATTGCTGGAATTATTGCGACTACTGCTATCGGTTCTGGCGCTCAAAAAAAAGCACGCGATCAGATTCTTTCTTATGGTGAGCGATCGATTGATGTGTGGTCTGGCAATTGGGCTGCTCATAACAAAATAAAGCCAGACGTCCCCCTCACTATTCAGGACACCGATATCATTGCAACACAGTGCAAAAAAATTGAACATATTTCGCCATTGCTCCGCACACACAATTTTATTGAATTTCAAGGGAATAAGTTTGATGCTGATATTGCAGGAGTGCGTGAAAGCGGTTTTGCAATT
>CAYSDC010000053.1:267-9912 GCA_964429765.1 uncultured Pseudomonadota bacterium | reverse complement strand
TCCTTTTTTACGCGAGAGCATGATCTTTTTAAAGAGAATGTTGTTGTCATCAATAAAGAGGCTTCGGATGCTTTGTTTAAATGGCAGTCTCCGATTGGTGAAATTATTCGTGTTAGAAAAATTCCCTTTAAAGTAATTGGTGTTTTAATGCCCCCAAAAGTTCCACGTCGCTGGGATATTGGTAAGCTCAAAGTGTTCATGCCATTTTTAACCATGCAAAAATATTTTTCATATTCTAGTACCATCGTGCATGGAATTTCTTTTTCGACATATCATGAGCAGGACAATGAAATCGTTAAGCGCCAAGTAACTCGCATATTGCGTGCTTCGCATCGACTTGAAGATAATGATCCTAATGATTTTATGGTATGGGATACGCAAGGTATGGCAGAAGCTGCCGAGGGTGGTTCAAAAATTATTGGGCTGTTTGCACTGATTGCGGCATCGATTGCGCTTCTTGTTGGAGGCATTGGGGTAATGAATATTATGCTTGTTGCGGTGCAAGAGCGCACCAAGGAGATAGGAATTAAGATGGCGCTTGGTGCGCCAGGCAAAACAATTTTGCGTCAATTTTTACTTGAGTCTGTCGTGTTGTGCATGGTTGGTGGTGTGCTGGGTGTTGGCTTTGGGGTTGGAGTTGCCTACGGGCTTGAACATTTTTCGTCATTGCCCGCCATCATAGAAACAGCACCAATTATTTTCGGCTTTCTTATTACCATTTTTATTGGCCTATTTTTTGGGTATTATCCCGCTCGTCGAGCATCGCTTCTTGACCCTGTTCAAGCGCTTACAGAACAGTAATTTTTTTCCTTTGAGTAGAAAAAGATAGGAATATAATGGCTATCAAAAAATTTATTTTGTACATATTAATTGTGCTTTCATGTGACTATCTCAAAGCAATGAATTTTGACCCAAACAAAGCATTGCTCGTTTCCGCAAGCATTTTAAATGAAATTATTGATGGTGGCACAACAGAAAAGAAAGGCGTCGTTCAGTTTTGGAATCCAATCACTGGAGACTGTATTCAAACTATCGAAGCGCTAAGAAATCCTTATTTGCTTAACTATTTTCAATGCAATAATAATACATACAAAGTTCTTACTGGCATGAAAGATAGATTTCAAGTTTGTACAAAATATTTAAATTCAGAAGATACAGTTGTCATTCAATCTTCGCCATTTGATTTAGAAGATCCTCACCGTTATGGCCAGTTTGCATGTTCAATAGAAGGGCTGGCGCTTGTTAAGGATTATAATGGCATTTATACCGTGCTTGCAGGTATTCGAGCTGGATTTGTTTCTGAATATGATATTGACGGCAACTTTAAGCGTTCGTTTCAGGGGCAGCAGCGTATCAATGGTAGCACTACTGTTGGTATTACCTGCTTGAGCATGTACCAAACTGATGATGGACATCCCTATGTTGCTTCAGCATCTGCTGATGGATCTGTGAAAATTTGTGATTATGTTACTGGTGAACAAGTACTGCTACTTACTACTAACAAATATTTTATTACATCAATGGTTTTTTTTAAAGATGATACAGGCATAAATATTATTGCTGCAACAGACCGCTGTTTTGATCGGTACCAATGCCGCATAGGGGAGCTTATTTGCTGGAATGTTTCGTCAGGACAAGAGCTCTACAATGTTAGGTATAATTCTCAAGGAATTAATAATCAGCAAAAAGGTGTGTGTTGGGGGAGTATTAGAGGATTGATTCTTTTTAAAGATGAATTAGATGTGGAACATCCACTGCAAGTTGCAACAATTGCCGCAGACTCATCGATTAAAATTTGGAATGCTCAAACAGGTGAATTTATTAAAAATTTAGCTGTTGAGCGATTTGAAAATGCTTGGATATCGGAAATACGGCCTTTTGAAGAAGATGGAAGAGTTAAACTTTTAGTTGGATATTCAGATGGACATATTGCAATATGGGATGTTCAAGATGGTGCTGTTGAGTGCTTTACGCAACAACTACCAGCTGAAAAAAATGGAATTTATGCTATGACAATCTTTCAACATCAGGGCGAATGGTATTGCTCTACTGCAGGTCTGAAAGGAGGAACAATTAATACGTGGTGCTTACATGATTTAAGTTACGTTACATCTTTTCAGCCACAAGGAATATATAATGGCAGTGTTGCAACGTATCAACAAGAGGCTCTAAACAAGTTCTATCAAAATAAATTTTCTGTATCTCATGGCATTCCTTCTGGACTTGGATCTGCTATCCCATTATTTGACTTAAGCAATCTCAATGTCGTTAGTATTTCAAAATCAAGTCGATTTAAACGAGTGAATCAATAGACTGATTGAGTTTTAAAATCGATCAGTCTATCAACCGGATTTATCTGAAAAGCAGCTTACTCTTGGTCGAACTCTATGCTGCGCAACTGGTTGTTATCAACAGACATATTGAAATGTCCGTGCTTCGCATAGGCTCTAACCAGCTCAGGGTTATGGCAAATAATCAAAACCGTAATTCCCGTTGCACTAACAAGTTCATGCAAAAATTCCATAACCATATGCGCATTTTTCATATCGAGTGCTGCTGTTGGTTCATCAAGCAATAAGATATGCGTTGGCTTTTGTAAAGCCATTAAAATTGCAAGAATTTGTCGCTGACCACCAGAAAGAGAATTAACCGGCTGTTTTGGATTAATTCCAAAGCGTGAGATAAATGGTGGGATAGGAGCATGATTTGGTAATGGTGCAAGTGTTGGATATTTTGGCAACGCTGCGCAACGTAAATTTTCTTCAAATGAAAATTGGTCTGCAAGCATAGTATCAAACTTTTGTTGCACAAATTTAATGTGCTGAGCCAGTTCGTGTGCCGATGATGTTGCAAGGTTATACGAAATTCCGTTGAGAATATTAGAACCAGATGCTTGTTCTGTGTGGTCTATTTTACCCTGAAGAATTCTGAAGAATGTCGATTTACCAACACCATTTTGTCCTTGAATAAAATGCACCGCACGTGGCGAAAAGGTTACCGATAGATCGTTAAAGAAAAAGGGTGATTGATGCGTGAACTGAAATGAGACCTGGTTTAGTTGTAAAGAACTGTTTTTGTAGCTCATAGCTTAAACTCCCAGGTTATCAGTTGTCTGTTCGGTTGTTGATGTTGTACGATATTTGTTGATAAGAATGCATAGTACAATAAGCGATTGAATCATTGTAAAATACTTCAAGTTGAATCCAACTTTAAGAAGAACCTGTTGAAGCGTACAATAACTAAATACCCCCACAAGTGGAATAGCAAGGAAGATAGGTTTTTTTGTTGGTACAAATGTTCTTCCTAAAATAAGTGCGGTAACACAAAAAAGAATAATACCAAAACCGGATCCTACATCAGTAAAGCTGCTTGTCTGTGCAAAGAAATATCCTGAAAGCCCCGCAAGCGCATTGCCAAGCCCAAGCCCAACAAAAAATACAAATGTTCCAGAAACATGGTAGTGGTCAAAGAATCGCGGATTATTTCCATAGACCGCAAGCGCTAGGCCAAGTTGTGTTTTTAAAAAGAAAAACATAGCCAGCATGAGCAAGAATCCAATGAATGCGAGCATAAAAAGTTCCGGATTTATCGATTTTACCGAACTTATAATCAGTGGATTCGAAAAAGAGCTCAGTGAAAAATTTGCTGTACCCAAAACAAATTGATTAATACCGTGAAAAAGTCCAACTGTTAAAATAGCGGAAAGAAGGTGTGGTAGGCGTGTAACCTTTGTGAGTATTGCTGAAACAAGACCAACACAAAGGCCTCCAATAAGGCTTGCACAAATAACGGCAAGCATGCAGAGCCATCCAGGAAGGTGATGTGTAAATGCAAGTGTTTTTGATCCTAATATTGCACCAAAAACATACGCTGCTTCAATGCTCAGATCTGGAACTTTCACCAAAGAAATCGAGCAATAAGCCCCCAGTACAAGGGGGAGATAGATAAGTGTTTGTTCAAAGATAATACCAAGAGATTGCATAGTTTTCACTCACAAAAACTTTTAAGAATTTGATAAATTACCGACTTTCCGAGCTCAATATCGGAAACTGGAACCGACTCATTGTTTCCGTGAATATTGTTTGTAGTAGTAAATGGTGTTAACCCTATTCCTTCTATACCTTGGTCAAAATAAAAACGTAAGTCTGAGGCAAACTCAGCAAACAATGGTACTGTTGTTAGTCCACAATCTTGAATTGCAGCATTTACTGCATGATAAAACGAAGTTTTGTAATCGATTGTCACATCGCGATCACTTGCAATAGCTTCAACGTTCATCGTTATTGTTGGAAATTCCGTAAGAATTGAATGAAGTTTTTCAAGTGCTTGGCTCAGCAGTATTTGTGGGGGAATTCGCATGTCAATTGTTGCTGTAGCAACATCGGGAACAACGTTGAGCGCAACTTGTCCATTTTTCATAACACCCGCTTGTACCGAAGTGATATTTACTGAAAGCAATAGCCCTGCAGGTTCGTCACGCAAACGAGCATTTTGCTCTTGATGTATTTGAACAAGTTTATTTAAAAAACGCGTTAAATCATGAATTGGATTTTTGCTATCTAAACGTGAACCATGGCTCATTACTCCTGTTGCAGTGAATCGTGCATGAATTGGTTTTCTCTCAGATACCTTCAAGAGTAGCATTCCTTCTGTTCCTGATGGAATTGCTTCATCAAGAACAAAACCAACATTGAGTTTTTTAAACTCAGGTGTTTCAACAAAAAGTTTTGTGCCTTTAAAGCCCCCGCGCTCTTCGTCTGGTGCAACAAATAAATGGATGGAGCGACGAGGTCTAATACCCTCATGTTTGAGTTGCTGGAGTGCAAAATAATGGACAACACCAACACCTTTCATGTCCTGTACGCCACGACCGTAGACGACTTGATTTTTGAGGGTACCTGAAAAAGGGTTGCTATTCCAGAGAGTCGGATCTGCAAGTGCAACATCCATATGATGATTAAGTGCAATTGATGGAAGCCCTTTATCTGTACCTTCATAGCTAATAATTAAAAAAGGAAAGCCAGATGAAAGCTCTACTATTTTAGTATCAAAGCCATCACGAGTTGCTTGCTCTGCAAAAAGCTGGACTACATCATGGTAACGTGGGTTTGTAAACGTTGTATCAATCTGAAGGTAGCGTTGTAAAAATTCAATCATCATAATTTTTTGACCCTAGCGAATAACTTCTAATGAGGTAATGAGTTGCTGAAGGTGTTCTTCTAACGTAAATTTTTGAAGTTTCATTGCTTTTTCATTGATCATAGTTTTAAAGCTTTCTGCTTGAGTGATAGGAATTTCACTTGGAAGTTTTCCTTCTACTAAAATTTCATAGGCTTTTTGTGCTGTTTCAAAGCCAGAATCGTATGACGTGACACTAAATCCGATTACAGCTCCTTTTGGAACAGAATCAAGATCTGTAGTGCATAATGGAATCTCTGCTCGATTGCACAATTTGATTAAGCTATCAATGCTTGAAACCACTGTGTTGTCTTTGAAAATAAGTACAGCATCAACCGTATCAACCAATGCCGAAATTTTTGAATAGACTTCGTTGGTTTTATATACTTCAACAGCGGTTAATGTAATACCAAGATCGGTTAATATTTCTTCAACAATGTTTTTATCATATTCAAGACCAGATGACTGTGTTGGATCGTAAACAAGCAATATTTTTTTAATATCTGGCTTCAAAAAGTGGAGCATACTCATTTGGAAATGGTAATCTGGATCAGCAGTGAGTCCAGTGAGATGGTTACCAGATTTTTCACGTGACTCGATAAGATTAAGTTTTTCTGGACGAGCTACTAAACCAAAAACGATAGGCGTCAGTTTATGTTTTTTAAGCGAAACTTCTTTTGCCATTTGAGTGGTCATTGCTCCAATAGTAAGAATTAAATCGTACGAATTTTGAACAATCTCTTCTGCCTGAGCGTGCATTAATGTTCTGTTTCCGTTTGCATTATAGACATCGAATAAACAATTAAGACCATATTTTTTGACCAGAGCATTACAAAACCCTTCTTGCACTTTTTCAAGTGAAGGGTGTGTCGATGGTGTAAAAATAGCTATCTTAAATTGTTTGTCATTAATGGGTTGTTGTGGTTCCTCAACTACAACCTGAACAGGCGCAACATCGTTTGATGACGATCTGTTTATTAATGTGTAACTTAAAAGCCCAACGCAAAGTACATTGAATATAAGACTTGTTGTAAAAATAATCTGTTTCATAGTTTCCTTAGCGAGATCATATTTTGCTTGTAGTCAGCTTATTGGTGACTGAAAGTTACCATGTTTTGCTAGTGACTACAAGTATTTTAGATCATGCTATTGGTGATCAGGTAGCTTGTAAATAACAAGATTGCCAAATCCTTGGCGATCGTCTGCGTCTAAATCGTCTTGGAGTGGATATCCATTTTCATTAAAACGTGGAATTGGAGCATTAAAGATAAAATGAGCTAGTTCAAAGCTGCTCGAGCTTGGTATTTTTAATCTTCCAAGTATTGCTGGAATTGCTTGTGTAAATTGCCGAACCATGAGTCTCTGATCTATATTTGCTTTTGCTTGTCCATATGCAAGAGCAAGTTCCCTGGACGAATGCTTAGTAACATGAGAAACAACATCATCTAAAATGTAGGTAAAAGCATTTTTGAGTAGTTCGCTTCCATATCCATTGCCTCTGTACTGACGGTCAGTAAATGCACCGCCATAATATAAATAAGTTTGCTTATTTGTAGGTATATACAGAATGTTTCTGCATGAGCAATGTTCATCCTGACACGGATTGAATTTTGGAGCCGAAGATCTAACATTATGATAATTAATATTTTCGAAATTCGATGAAGCTAGCGTATTATTGCTGTAGGTGCAACAACGCAGTTCATCGATTAAGATATTCTTGCGTTCGGTTTCTTCATTGATAACATAGAGCTTTAAGAATGCGATAATTCTATCACCAATTTTTGTGACAAACATACGTTTATTTAAGACATCAATTCTAACTTTTTCTGACCGTAGAATTTCGGGGAAAATAACTAGATTATTACTGTCTTCAGGATCAGAAGAAATTACTTCCATGAGTTCTAAAATTTGTACAATATCATCTTCTGTTGCATAAAAATTTTGTGCTAGAACTGGAAGTATTTGAGATTTAGAGAGCTTAAGTCTGCTGCTCCCCTCACTGCCAGATTTCATGGCAAGAGCTAATGGGACTATATTGAGAATAATGAGTGTATATAAAAATGCTTTTTTTAAGTTAATCATGATTATCCTTAAATTTTAATGTTGTTTTTTTTAATTTAATTTTTGTTCGTGCATAGATATGAGCTATGATTTTAGAGAAGCATATTGTCTGGTCAAAAATCAAATCGTTTATTGCAACATTTCATCAAAAAAATAATTAATTTTGTATTCGCATACATAATGCAAGCTTTTAACCATACCACACAGTCAAAGTAATGAGCAAAAAAAAGCAAAAAAATAATGCGATAGTAATCAAACAAAAATGACTAAGCACATTTCTTTGATGATGTATGTCACAGTTTTGAAGCTGAAATGAGCAGCACTTTAAAAAACAATTCATAAAAATGTCTTATTAAACTCGTTTAACAGTCCCTCCAATAACATTCCCGAGTATATGCGCATTGCCCTTTAGTACGACACTTCCGATTATGTTTTCAAATATTACATCACCTTGTACAATTGTATCAGTGAGATTAATAACATGTTTTCCAGGCCATGATTTTTGTATCAAAATTGATTGAAGTGAAGATCCTTTTGCTCGAAGCGATCCTTTTATTTTTATAGTTGCAGTTTTGCAATCGGTGAGTTGTGTAAATCCTTGAGCAATAATTGTTTCATCAATTTGGCAGTTTTTTAAAACAGTATAGCCGTTTGATTCAAGCCGTTGCATGGTAGAGTCTGTTGCACTTAATGATCCGTGTATAAATAATGTTTTTCCAACAAAAACTTTATTTAATGTCGCAGTTCCGTGAACGACTACATTATCTTCTACTGACACATGGTCAACTTTGCTTGCGCCATCTAAAATAAGTTCTACATTTTTTTGATTGTGTATTTTTTTTACGCCGTACCCAAAGGTAAAAAAATTAATGAGTTTTAGAATTGCGTTATTAATCATTTAAAAATCTACCTTATTTAATTAAATTAATGGCTCAAATGATAATGCACGCTGAGTGCGAAGGGGTCTTGGTTTTAGCACAATTTCCAGAAAAAAGTAAGCAGTCGGAAGATTTTTTAGATTCATATACGTTATACTAGAAAAGTTTGTTATTTGTTTGTCTTTTTATATCGGGGGAGTATCGTGTTTTCTAAAATCGCAAAAATATTATGGGGATATGTCTCACAGAAAGTAATTAAGCAGTTCGGGTTACTCGCATCTATTTTTTTCTTCATCATTGGAGCTTATTGGATGCTTCGTGCAATGAAGACAGCTCTTTTCTTAAAAATTGTGGGAGGCAGTTTTTTAGGTCATGCAAAATTTGGATCGGTCTTATTTTTAATAATTCTTGTTTTATTTTACAGTAAGCTCGTTGATCTTTTTACCAAACAAAATCTGGTTTATCTTATTACGACCGTGTATGGCGTATTATTTATTGGAATCACCTATTTTTTAATGCACCCGACAATTGGACTTGCCAACACAACACCTGATGGGAAAAGATTTTTTGGATGGTTTATTTATCTCATCATCGAAAGTTTTGGTTCAATTGTTGTGGCATTGTTTTGGTCATTTGTTGCCAGCTCAGTCAATTCAGATTCTGCAAAAAGAGGGTATCCAATTATTATTTTTGGTGCGCAGCTTGGTGCAGTACTTGGAACATTTATGGATTTGCAAGTTGGGTATGTTGGAATCCCAATTCTTTTTGGCATTGCGATTGCTGCAATTTTTGCGGTTCCAGCTCTTACAGCCCTTTTTATGAAATTACATGCACCATCAAATCAAGACGTTTTTCCAAAAGAAATTGTTGCCTCAAAAGGTACTGGGCCAGTTGAGGGATTGCGCCTCTTGTGCACTCGTCCGTACTTGATAGGAATCTTAGGTCTTTCAACGTTGTATACAATTATCGAAACAATATTAGATTTGCAAATGTATAGTCTTGCAAATCAAGTCTATTTGTCGCCTGAAAAAGTGACCGAATTTAGCGCATTTTATGGGCTTTGTGCAAATATATTGTCGCTTGTTTTTTCTCTTGTTGGTACAAGCTTTTTTATTCGCGAGTTTGGCTTAACCGCTTGTTTAGTCCTTTATCCAATAACAGTTGCCATTGCCGTATGCGGTGTTTGGGCATGCCCAACTCTTTGGGTTTTTGTTGGTGCTATTGTTGCTATCAAGGGTCTAAGTTATGCATTGAATAATCCATGTAAAGAGATTATGTATATTCCAACGAGTAAAGATATTCGTTTTAAAACAAAAAGCTGGATAGATACTTTTGGTGCACGAAGTGCAAAAGGTGCGGGAGGGCTTGTTGTTGCAGCGTTCCCGCTTGTATCGGATTTGATTGCTTATGGCTCAGCAATATCTTTGGGGATTATTGGAGTTTGGATTGGAGCTGCTTTTTTTGTTGGAACGAAAAATCGAGAGCTTGTTGAACAAAATCGCTTGATTGAATAACAAATTTTTAAAAT
>CAYSDC010000053.1:0-257 GCA_964429765.1 uncultured Pseudomonadota bacterium | reverse complement strand
AGAGAGAGGGTCACATGTGACCCTCTCTCTATTTTGAAAGCAATAGCTGCTTACATTGGTTGCGAAATAATTCCATTGTTAATGTACGCTAATGCTTTAGTCTTTGCTTGAAGCAAATGATCTTTAATCTCATCTTTCTTTGATTTAATGCCTGCATCTTGTTCGTCAGCTTCTAAAAAAAGCACGAGTCCATTATTTAAATCATGATCAACTTCGTCAAAAAATTGCAAAGGTAAAGCGCCACCAAATAGGTCAAC
>CAYSDC010000052.1:4815-11004 GCA_964429765.1 uncultured Pseudomonadota bacterium | reverse complement strand
GAAGCTGAGTGGAATTTAAATGAAGATGTTGATGGCGATGATGTCATCAGAGAAGGTGATGCACGTTTGTCAATTATTGGAAGTTCAACATTCAGCCTTCGTGTTGATGATGAATCTAAGGTGTATATTGGTAATCAGGGTGTTTTAGAAATTAATGCTCTGGATAATGAGCGACTTGAAGTTCCGGGAGTATTGACGAGCTTGGCATTTATCAGCAAAGGAACATTAAGTTTTGAAAATGGCGGGCGGTTTGTTCTTGGACTTAATAAAAACTTTGTTAAAACCTTTGTTGATACTAAAAAAGGCATTTTACAAACTGATGGTACTGGCATTGCACAATTTGCAGCAAGGAATGGCTCGGTGTTTGTTCACCTGCGTAATGGGTCGGTTATAAATAAAGGCAATGCTTTTGCCGGACTTGTTCAGGATAATGGTCAATTTATTGGACTTAAAGGCTTATTTACGGGCAGAGAGATAATTCGTCGACTGATTAATATTATTCCTACTCTTACGTTTAGCACTCTATTTGAAGATGGCAATTTAAATCAAAGTATTGAGGTTTTGGGTGGAGAAGGGTCGATTCAATCTCCAATCAGTATTGTTCAGCTTGATCAAAATGATGATGTACGGAGCGATGATATTACTGCAGGTCTTGTTATTGGGTTTAACGGAAGTAATTTATTAACTATTGACCGTCAGGGAAATCGGCAACTTCATTAAGCTCTCTATAATTTTATTATTTACTTGAGTTTGGATGTGAATTTTTTTTAGAGTAATAGGCAAAGAAGGTTATCAACAAAGGTAGTTGTGAGGTGTAACAGGTATGGATATTAGAAGCTTATTTGAACAAACGATGAGCAGTGCTAAGAACTTGTTTACATTTCGCACGCAAAAAAATTTTTTTACTAAACTTGCTCGATATAATTTTTTCAATAAGCGTATTCAAACCAAGCATTTGTTTAATACTTTTGTAATTAATCTCGTTGCGTATGCAAAGAAAATATATATCGGGATTGCGTCGCGTGTGAAAGAAATGAATACTCAGATTGTTGCGATATTTACGAAAGTATTTTCTTCTGTAAAAAATGGTTTTCGACGGGCTATCTTTGTAACAATGATTTGGCCAAAAAAGATTTGGTCAAAAACAGTTCGTGCCCTTTCGCATGTTTATCAAGTACGTAAATATTTTTCTGTGCAAAAAATACAATACAGTTGGATCATAGGGTTTGTTGGTGGCACAATGATTTTTGGTTTTTGTGCTCATACATATTTTAAAATCCAAAAAAAGATGGATGCACTTGAAAGTCTTCCAGCAATTAAAGCGCTTGAACTTCGCTTGACTCAGACCGAAAGTAGCTTGCGAGATGCACAGGCTCAGCTTCAAGCAATGAGTGGTCTTGAGCATGAAGTTAAGCGTACTGCGTCAAAGCTTGGAGAGGCTGAGGAGTCGCTTAAAGAGCGTTTGGCTCAAGCAGAACATAAAGTTGAAGAGATTGATGCGATTGGAGCATCTCTTAAACTTACTGGATTAAAATCTCTTATGACTAAAAATAAACAAAAAGCTGCTCTTAAAAATTTAAATGGACAGAGTGATGACCTTAATCGTGCAAAAGAAAAAATTCGTAAAGAAGTAAAACGACAGATGAAGGCGCTGGAAGCAGGTGATAATAATTCATTTTAAAAAGGGTTGCCTGCACGTGAAAACCTGGTAATGCAAGGTTGTAAAAGGTAGGTAAGATTACTATGAACAAAAGACTCATACTCCTTTGTAATAAATTGACGCGATGCATTGTTAACGCTGTGTTAATAATTTTTATGCTTGGAATTTATCCGCATACGATAGTTGCGGATTCTTTAGATGAAAAAGAGATTCAAGAACATATTTCATCTGAAATTAAGCGTCAGGTTGAAAAGCGCTCATCATCACATTCTATTCGTGAGATGGTTAAACGACAACTTGAAGGAAAAAAATATTGCCCTGTTAGAAAAAATTGTACAAGCCATGGAAGCTATGCGTTGCCAGATTTCCCTTATTATTCATTGTTCTTTAGGCGAAATCATTTTATTCAGATATTGGCGGACTATGGTCTTGCAAATAAAGCTTATGGTTCTTCAGGTAGTACAACAGATCTTTCAAGTAATATTTTTGGGACAGATTCAATTGCTATTCAAGATATTTTACTTGTAAGTAAACTTGCTCAAACGGGAAAATTGAAAGCTGCTGTACCAGGAGTGTTAGATACAGGTGCTCTTTTTCAGACGAATAGTTACTTGAGTATTTTGGCAGATCAAAAACTTGATTTTCATTCATGGGAGCAGCGATTTGGAGTTGGTATTCATTATGCGAGCAATTATTATGGCGAAAGTTTATCAGTTGGCTTTCATATCCCAGTCGTAGGTAAAACGCATCGTTTGCGCCTAAAAAATGAAGTTGATAGTGACTTACAAACTCAGATTATTGCCGCCGATGCGTTGCTTAATGCTGCTCCAGAATTTCAGTTTTCAAAGCAATATCCTGGAGGATTGCAAGACTTTTTAGATGACATTCTTGTTGAAAAAGGTATGAAAATTTCAAAGAATGATGTAACACGTGTTGATCTTGGTGATGTTGATGGGTATGTTCGTTTTAATATCAAATCAAGGTATATCAATCGTTTTATTTTTGGTGGACGGCTTGTTTTGCCATTGTCTCGAGAAAAAGATTTTGGTGAGTTGTGGAATCATGAATTGGGAAATGGTGGCTTTATTCAAATAGGTTCGTATCTTTCAATGATGTGGGAAAGGGGTAATTACCTTAATCCATATGTTCATGCTCAAGTTGACTATCTCATAGGACGAGGAGTAACTCGAAGAGTTCCTCGGTTCCAAAAAAATGGAACAAATGGTCAAGTTCTAACTGATTGTAACTTTGCTTTAGGAAACGGCTTGCTGTTTGAAGCAGGCGCTCAAAATGACCCTGCGCTTCTTGATTCAACAGTTCGTGGGTTTGCCGATAGCATACATAAAATAAAGATTAATCCGGGACCCGAGCTATTTTTTAGAATCGGAAATCTTTTATCTCAAGTCATTTTAAAAAATAGTTCATTTGATATCCATTATGATCTTAAAGTTAAAGGGCGTGATTATTTGGGTTCTGGTGGTTCTGATTCTATTTATGACGGCTCAGTCCTTAATATTGCGACTTGGTCAGTTGCGCATATTATTGGCGCACAGTATAGCTATCAAGCGAATGATACCTTTCGAGTAACGCTTGGTTCAACGTATGCAGTTGCTGGCCGTAACTATCCAAAAGAGCTTACATTCAATCTTGATTTAAATTTTGAATTCTGATTATAGCTTCACAAGAAATTTAATGAACAAAGCCCGAGAGTTCTAAGTATTCTCTCGGGCTTTGTTCATTTTTGACATCGATAATTCAAACAACATTAACAAGGCTTTATTTAAAAGTTAAGAATCATCAAAAGAGATGTTGTTATCCCAAATTTGATGCAGCCGTCGTAGCCTACGGCGAAGATTGAAGATATCGTATGAATTAGATTATTGCATTGTAAATTAAGAAAATTCGCCTTGAACTGAGTTGCGAGCAGTTTAATTACCGCTCGCAACTTTGAGTTTCCTAGGCTTCTAGAGCTTCTTCACTAAGCTTTAGAAATGTATCTTGTAGAACTGGATTATCAATAAGAAAATCACAAAATGTTTCGATGTCTTGAGCGCGTTGTGATGCTTCAAGCTTGATAATACGAGCAAGCATAGCTTCAAGAGTTTTTTGATACTCTGCAAGCTGTCTATCATGAGCACTCAACTTTTGATCATGCTCTTGGTATTCATTAAGCAGCAGTATTGGGAGTTCATGATACATAACTGATTGTGGTTGGCCATGCTCATCGTATACAACAAGTTCTGGATACACTTGCGCAACTTCTTCTGCAATAAGGCCGTATTGAATTGTTTTTGTAGGGTCATTTTTGTACACAAAAGCTACTGGTCGTAATTTTGTCAGGCCGTTGCTTTCTGTATGTAGGTTTCTAATGTTATCTTTATAGCGACGTGGTGATAATGTGGTGCCTAATTTGCCATCAGAAGAAATCATTACAGCAAGAGTTGAAGGAATATCGGTAGTTGCTTGCCCTGAGATTCCAGCAACAAAACAGCCGGTATGAGTAGTCGTATTACCAAGGCGAATCGTACTATCTTCAATTCCAACGCCACGGTTTCCTATATAAATATTGTTGTTTCCGATGATTAATGCATTACCAGCGCCTACACCAACTGCGGTATTAGCGCTACCAGTAACCAATTCACTCAGGCTCAGGTTGCCGACGGCTGTGTGACTACCACTTGTCCCTATTCTAAAATTTGAGAGACTTGATGCACCTAAAGCGGTATTGTTGCTACTGTCTTGATTGGAAGATAAGCTTAGCGCTCCAAGGGTAGTATTAGTAGAGCCTGTAAGATTATTTGAAAGGCTGGCAACTCCGACAGCCGTATTGTATTGGCCTGAAATATTACTTACAAGGCTGTTTGATCCTACTGCGGTATTAAAGTTTCCAGAGTCATTTGTCGTGAGTGTATTGGCACCTAGAGCAGTATTGGCAAGGCCTACTGGGTTATTCAAAAGACTTAATGAGCCCACAGCAGTGTTAGAAGCGCCTGAATCATTTATACTTAATGAGCTGTCTCCAACAGCAACGTTACTATCTCCGCTCATGGTTAAGTTTCCAGCCCTTACACCAACAAAAGTATTGTCGATACCAAAATTATGAAGGAATGGAGTGCCAGCAATTTGTAAGGACCCGTTATTTGCAGTTGTAGCAAGAGGGAGATTGATGCTGCCACTAAATGATGTGGTTGTTGTTGGGCTGCATGGATCAATTTCATTAACAAATAGTGTTCCATTACATACGGAAAGATCGCTTGTAAACGTTGGTGTTCCAACACCAAGTTGTCCTGCATTGTTAATAACTACAGGAAGGCCACTTGTTGCGTTTTGTATCGATGCGGGGAATGTAATCAGGCCTAGTATTGTCGCGGATCCTGTTATGCGCATATCAGCGTTGCCATCAGGATTGACTTTGATGAAAGAATTATTAAAAGCTCTGACATCGTCATCCATGTTAATGGCATAGAATTGATTGTCGACATGGAAAATAGTATCTATGTCCGTTTTTGCATGAAGATGCAAGTTGGGGCAAATGCCCAGAAGCATAGTTAAAAGCAAGGCTTTTAATAAATGTTGCTTTTTTGTCATACAAATACTCCCTATGAAGAATAACGATTAAATAATGTATACAAATATATTGCAGTTACTTACTCAATGCCTTATAGAATTGAACCTATATTACAGAGCTTGATGTTTCGAGCTATTATGCTTGATGATATTTTATACTTGGCTTCAGTTGTCAATAAAAATATAGAAAAATTTGAGAGGTTGACCAGTATTGGATTAATCTCAGGAATAAATGTTGCAGAGTTGAATATTTTTAAGAAAGGGAGAGAGATGGTCGCAAAGTTAAGAGTACTGATATTAGGCTTATCAGTTTTCGGTTTTTTTCGTGCATATCCGCTTATTGTTGGAGCGGACTCACTTGTATCAGTTGAACCGATCGCAAGTTTCCCCGCTATTGACATCGATAATCAAATTTTACAGTTTGCGTTTATGCAAAATGGTTTCACTCTTGAAGATGCGACAACAACGTGTACCTTTGGAGCAATTTTTCCTGTTGCTGGCGACGTAAATTTGCAGGGAGGTACGCTTTATCTTAATACTGATTTGACTTTTCAAAATCCAGCAACGTTACCTTCAACAGGATATTTTTGGGGAAATAATCATCAGATTGACTTGTCTCAAACTATTACATGGCTCTCTGGAACAGACCAATCAGTTTTTCGGGATGCATCTGTTTTTTTGAATAATGATTTTATTATTGCAGGGACTGTAAAATTTATAGGTTCATGTTTACTTGATGGCCGATCAAATAATGTCATTCTTGGAGATAATGCTCATTTCATCATTGGTCATAATGCAACTCTGATATTACGTAATTTGGAACTCAGTGGGATTGCGCAGTCTAAAATTCGATGTCTTGATGATAGCGCTAATCTTGTTTTAGATAATGTGCGCTGGGTTCAGTCAGGTGATTATACATTTACTGCTGGATCCATTTTGTTTTCTAATAAAGTTGAATGTGT
>CAYSDC010000052.1:280-4789 GCA_964429765.1 uncultured Pseudomonadota bacterium | reverse complement strand
ACAATAGCTGCTGACTCAATGCTTTATTTTGATGTTGAAACAACATTCAGCTATGCTCCATCGGTTCCCAAAAGAACATTGCTTTTTATGAATGATGTGACATCATTTTTGTTCTTAAATGGATGCTCATTGTTTGCAACACGCACTGGATTAGAATTATCTCAGGGGACTATGATTATCGATAATCATGTAACTTTTAGCAGTCAAGCGCTTTTTTCAGTAGAAGGAATAGAACTAAAGAGTACGCTTAATACTATTTTATTTGGTAATGCGGTGTTAGATTTGTTTGGGATTATTCTTGCATAATTAAATCAAGCAATAAAATTATTCCGAAAAGCTTTACTACAAAACTTTAAAATGACCTTTTGAGGAAATAGTTTGAAAATTTATAAATGTATATGCAATAGTATGGTCGTAGATGGTGAAGGTAAATACTATGAAGTGCATTTTTATAGAAACTTATTCTCTAAAAGGTCTTTCATTTGAGTAAGTGAGAATGATTATCTTTTTTAAAATATTGACAAATGATAACCATTCAATATACAAGAAAACAAGGAGAATTGTGTAGTGAGAAAGGAATCCATGAGTTTTTACATTCTTGCTGTCTGTCACTTGTATTGATGTTATCAATTTAAGTTCATTAGCAGTTGGGTCTAGAACTGCGGTAAGTGTTCAGCCTCAAACAACATTTCCAAGCGCCACTGACAATATAATGCTCGGTTTTGCAGCATTCAATCAAGGATTTATTCTTACAGATGCATCTACAACATGTACATTTGATGACTATTTTCCTATTGCAGGTCAAGTAAAATTAAACGGTGGAAGTCTTATACTGAGACAAGATTTGGTTTTTAGTAATACGCTAGAATTTTATGGTGGTGGAAATATTATTGCGCAAGGTCATAGTATTGAATTTCCAGCTACCATTTCAGATTTCAATTTTCCGTCAGGATCAACAGTTATAGTAGGTGATGAAGTATTCATGCCAATGGGCAATAATCCTTTTTCAGTTGATTGGAAAATTGGAGATAGTTATATTGCTGCTTCAAGCCAAACCGCTGCAGGTGATGCTGAGCTTAAAATAGGTTATTATGATGGAAGTGCGGTAACAACAACGTTGACCGTGGAACATGGTCGTAATGTTAATACTGTGCGGTGGGCTCCAAATGCACCATATCTTGCTGTAGGCAGAAATTTAAATCTGATACTGCCTGATAATGAAGTTCTCATTTACCAGCATAATGTTTCTAACGGTACTCTTACTAACATAAGCAGTGCTGAGCTCATTTCAAATTGTGCTGCAGTGGCATGGCATCCATCAGGAAATTTTTTATTAGTTGGATACAATCCATTGACATTGACAAGTGCATTAGTAACTTATCCCGTGACAGCCGGAGTCTTGGGGACAGTTTCGCTATCAACTGCGATATCTGTATTGCAGGATGTGAGCAATAATGCAATGAGTTTTAGCCCTGGAGGAAACCAAGTTGTTGTTGGTGTGACAACTGCAGGAGTTCTCGGGACTAGTGAGCTGCTTGTATATGATTATACAAGTGCTTTATTAGGGATAACATTAACAACGAGCTTTTATTTTGGTGATACGGTTCAAGCTGTTGATTGGTCTCCGACAGGATCATTTATTGCTGTTGGCCTTACGACAAATACAAATAACCTTCGTATTTTTGATGCATCGGTAACTCCAATGCTAGAAGTGCAAGCAGCTCGACAACCACTTTCTGAAAATGTATTTGGGCTTCACTGGGACAGAACAGGAACCTACTTGCTTGTTGCTTCACAAGGAGCAAGTACTGGAACAGTTTACATTTATAAATTCGATAAAATAGCAGGGACATTGACGCTTCAATTTTCTCGAACGCTTGCAAACCAGGCATTTTCTGTACGTTGGAACCATTTAAATGATCACTTTGCATATGGATATCATCATGGTTCAGGAGATGATCGTGTCGTTGTCGATACTGTTGAAGCGGGATCTCTAGGATCTATTATTTTTAGTGATGGAGCTCTTTCCTTTAATAGTAATACAAAACTTCTGGCTTCACTGCAGTTTAACGGAGATTGTAAAATTGATGGTCATGGAACACGACTAACGTTTTCAGATGTAGGAGAATTGACTGTACGACCTGGATCAAATCTTATCATTGAAAATATTGAACTGATCAATCTTTCACAGTCTAAGTTGAGATGTATGACAGATTCTGGCTCAATCACTATCCGTAATAGTATTGTGCACCTTGAAAATTATTATACTTTTTCCAAAGGATCGATGAGATTTGAAGGTGATTGTCTGATTACAGGATCTGGAGGGTTTTTTTATACATCCTGCTCAACAAGCACCATTGCGCGTGAATCAACGCTCGTATTCTCAGAAGATACTATATTTAATTATGCGCCTGCCTGCCCATTAACAAATCTTATTTTTTATGAAGATAGTTTAGCTGCTTTATATCTTGATGGCTGTTCGATTATTTCAACAAGAACAGGATTGCAATTGGCAGGAGGAATTCTTGTTATTGACAATCACGTAACATTAAGCAGTCAAGCGTTGAATCAGGCAGAAGGTCTTGTTTTGGATTCGAGTCTTGATATTCGCGTGCGTAGTGGTGCAACGTTAGACCTATACGGGTACGTTCGTTATGCGTCATAATTTTGATTTTTGAAAAAGCTTGAAGTTTGTTTCAAAAGAACTTTACGATGAGTAAATTGAATTGGTTTGTATTTTAACAACAAGCATTTGCAATTGAAGTTATAAATAGTGATAAAAGAAAAAAAAGGGGAAAGCCATGAGAAGACTCATTGGTCTGTGGTTGCTTGTCTATCTGGTTGCCTCATGGGTAGGCCTTTCTGCAGGGTTTAAGTTTTCTCATAAAAACTCTACAGTTCGAGTTGGATCATCAAAATTTATTGTCAATCAACCTATTACCGGTTGGAATGGTACTTTAGAAAGATTCGGTTCAGTTGCCGGTTCAACAATCTCTTTTTTAGATGGAATTCTTGAAGATAATGGAGCTCCCGCTCGATTTACAGGATCTTATGATGGATCTGCTCTTCGTCAAGTAACGTTGGGAACCAGTCAATCATTGCGTATAGATCCAGGAGCTTTTGCACCTAAAATAACTGTTGTTCGGAATGGCAATAAAATTGAAGGTCAACCTTTTTTCTTAAACAGCGATTCTTTAGATCTTGCTCATCAGTTAAGTAGTGTAACGCTTTCTCTTCAGAGTGCTTTGAGTTCTAATATTGTTATGAATCAAGGAACAATTATCCTTGGTGATAGTCTTTCGTTTGGAGATGATCGTACCTTAACTGGTTCAGGTAAGGTTATTTTTAATAGAAAGCAATTTGCTTTTGGCGGTAAGGACTTGCATTTAACGCATACTTTGGATTGGGTCGATGCAACTGATATGGTATTAAATGGTCGTACGAGCCTTTCAGGTATTTGGACCTTTACTGGTGTTGAAGCGCGCCTCAACGGAAACGGTAATGTTCTTGATTTGACACCAGGCGGGACCATTCTTATCAAAGCAGGAACTACACTTTATATTGCAGATCTTAAAATTAGAGGTCTTGGCATAGGGCAAATTATTTTTGAAGATAAGAGCTCAAGAATTCGAATGACAGATTCTCAAGTTGAAGTTGTTTCTAATCTGACATTTACAACTGGTGGTATCTATATTGAGGGTGACGCAACTATTATCACCGGCAATAAAACGCTTACTTTTGCTCAACAAGCAACATTGACTGTTGATCAGGTAACAATATCGTATGATACATTAACCTTTAACGATACCAATAATATTCAGCCACTTGTTGGAGCTGCTGGTAACCCAGGCGGTAAAAATGTTGCATCGGTCAATAATGGTAAAATTTGTCATCTTGACTGCGGCCTCAGCGCTCTTTCTGTTAATAACAGCAATGCGATTATTAGCAACGCAGTTTGTTGTCGTGTAAATAGTAATGCATTGTTGTATCTGAATAAGAATACAAGTAATACCGAACTCAGGTTCTTTGCCAATAACAGTAATGCAATCCTGGCATGTTGCAAGAATGCTTCTAATTCGATTATCAATCTGGATAACCGAATAACAAATAACAGTAATGCAATTATTAGTAATGCAGCTTGTTGTCGAGTAAACAGTAATGCATTGTTGTATCTGAATAAGAATACGAGTAATGCTCAGTTGCGACTATTCACAAATAATAGTAATGCGATTATTAACTTAGTGAACGCAAGTAGTTCAAATGCGGAATGTTGTAGAGTAAATAGTAATGCAATTTTATACCTGACTAAAAATAACAGCAACGCACTTATTGCGGGTGATAAGAATAATAGTAATACGTTATTGTATTTGGATAAGAATAATAGTAATGCACTTTTGAATTGCTGTAAGAATGCAAGTAATACAACATTGTATCTTACAAAGAACTTGAGTAATGCACTTATTGCGGGTGATAAGAATAATAGTAATACGTTATTGTATTTGGATAAGA
>CAYSDC010000052.1:0-180 GCA_964429765.1 uncultured Pseudomonadota bacterium | reverse complement strand
ATACAACATTGTATCTTACAAAGAACTTGAGTAATGCACTTATTGCGGGTGATAAAAACAACAGTAATACGCTGTTGTATTTGGATAAGAATAACAGCAATGCACTGATCGAGTGTTGCAAAGATAACAGCAACTCATTACTCTTCTTAACAAAAAACAATAGTAATACACTGCTGTTCC
>CAYSDC010000051.1:10752-11189 GCA_964429765.1 uncultured Pseudomonadota bacterium | reverse complement strand
GACATCGACAATATCTTGATGAATTGCGTTATGCAATCCAAGCTGCTCAGATGTCAGGGAGATCTGTTCGTTACAGGTACCCTGCATACCACTTCCCCTTTACTCTTCGTCAGTATCCTCAAGTTCTCCCGCTTTTGCAGACTCTTCTTCAAGAACCTTATCAAGCAACTCGTGGATATGACGCTCTTTTTCTTTATTTTCATCGTATACAAAAACAAGCTCTGGCGTATAACGAGCATTAATTGATCGAGCAAGCTCTTTGCGCATGGAGCCTTTATATAGCTTGAGGATCTCCAAAGCCTTTTCATAAGAAGTCAGACCATCAGGAACAAATGAAGTAAAGTAAACGAAACAGATGCCTGTGTCTGCAGAAAAATCAATCCGCGTCACATATACATCTGCAACAGCCGGTTCTTGCATCGCAAGTTCCTGAACAA
>CAYSDC010000051.1:8233-10621 GCA_964429765.1 uncultured Pseudomonadota bacterium | reverse complement strand
CTCCGTTATAAAAGCATGCTTTCAGCATTTTTGATAAAATTATTTTTAATTGCGCGCATCAGTCTTTTGCGACGCTTTTGTGTTGGTGGTTCATAATAAACCTGACGCTTCATATCGCGGATAACGCCTTCGCGCTCAATTTTCTTTTTAAGTTGCTTGAGGCTTTTTTCAAGATTTCCAGAAACCTGGATTTCGATGTTATGTTTACGTGCCATGTGCTTAAAACACCGTCCTTAAGAGTTGTTATGTCTAATTTTCTCACTACGAGCCTTTATTTTACTTACTTTCAGGCAATTTGTCCAGCTTTGCACAACCTCACCATGACAGGGCTCTTCTTCACCGTAACACAACGACAATAAATTCAATTAGAAATCAATATATCATTTTGCTTAATTTATGATAAACATTGCTTCTTCTAAGGTTTCAGTTAGAATGTTGACCCCCGAACAAAAAGTTATTCAAGCAAACGAAATTTTATATAATCAATTATCATCCAAAGAGGTCCTCTTGAAAAAAACAATATTATTTTTGCTTTCTGCCCTATATTTTTTTTCAAATCAAGCTCATCCAAATATTGTCGAAAACATAAGAAAAGCCGTTTATGACGTTGATCTTACAAAGCCTATGTGCGAGTCTTCGGTAGACCACCTTCTCAAACCCAGTTGTATTCAAAAATATATTCACGATTCTCAAATAGGCACTATCAAAATAACGGCTCATGAAAGTCTTTTAAAAGATAATAGCATAAAGCGTTATTGGTTTAGCTGTTTTCCTGAATTAATACACCAAGAACTTATCCCCCTACACAACCTTTTTCCAGATCAAAATACTGAATTTAATTTGATCACTCAGCTCAGAGATAATTTATTTGCCATCTCTAGTCCCAATACTATTTTCATATATGACCATAATAAAGGGACACTACAGCCGATTGCAGACCTGGAATCTCCAATATATTTCATAGTTCCTATCAATCACGGATTACAATTTGCAACATGCTCTTGCGATTCAAAAATAAAAATTTGGGATGTTTTAACTGCACAATGCATCGCAACATTTCAGGCACATAACGCGTGCATAGAAAAAATATTTGATACTGGGAACAATACGATTATGTCATTTTGTAAAGGTGAACTAAAAGCTACAGAATGGAACCATTACGGCAAAATCTTGGCAGACTTTGATTTTGAATCTGAGCAAGAGTTCGATCAATTTGCAAGTACAGTACCCGATGCAATTCTTTCAGACCGGTATTGCTCACTTGCCGCTTCTGAAAGTAGCGTTGCTCTTTACGACACTCAAATGCAAAAAGTTGTCTGTAATTTTGAAGGAACGACTAACTCGGTCAAGCTGCTTACTAATAACTTGGTAACTTCTTGCACCGGCCATGGCATACAACTTTACAACATAACAACTAATGCCTGCATACAATCATTGAATTTTCATTTTTGTAAAGTAACTAATGCATTAGTACAAACGCAATGCGGCAATATCCTTTTCGTTTTGGGCGGCAAATTGTACCTTTGGGAAATTTATCCCACATACCTCCAAGAACTTTCTCTTAATCAAGGAGCACTCATCATGCAACTACTTAGATATAAAAATGATGATCTAATTCTTGTACACCCTGATTGGTACAAAGTATTTGAGGTGCTTCCATATAAATTTAAAGTAACTTACTTAGAAGAATTTATGCATAAAATTGAACAGCTTTCGCTTGGCAAACGGAATGAAATTCCTGCGAGAAGATCTCCGAGCACAAAGAAAATCTGTACTCAATCAGAATGTTAAATCAATCGTCCCCATAACAGTCGTCGTTCGATACACGCGAACACCACTGATATATGATTGCAAGCCAAATCCAAATGCCAAGAACGGAGTTACTTTGTAGTTAAAGCCAAAGTTTACCTGCTGATTTTTCCATTCAGAATCACGTTCGAGTATGGGTATGCCTATAGAAAAAGCGGTATTACGAACAGGATCAGTCTCCCTGAGCGTAAGAGAATCTTTGAGGTGACGAGTATAAAGCCAGTCGAAATAAAACGATAATGTACTAATAAAGTCATCCGCTTTAAACGATGCGTTTAAATACCAAGTCAAGCCTGGATGCTTATGAAGGCTTGTCTTCCAGGGAATAATTCCGGTCTGATAGATATCGGTCGGCACACGTTGGTTGGAAAGCTCACGCTTATTTGCAAACATAAGACCCGCGCCAAAGCTTGTTTGAAGCATTTTGGGAAAATCGAAACTCAACGCACCATCAAGAGTAAACATGGTGAAGCCATCATTACCTGTTGCAATTGAAAATTGCTTATCCTGATCACGCTCTTCACCCGTTGGCAACCAGACACCAACGGAAATATAGGGAATAATACTGCACGAAAAATC
>CAYSDC010000051.1:1396-8223 GCA_964429765.1 uncultured Pseudomonadota bacterium | reverse complement strand
AAGGTCAAAGGGGTACTGCCAATAAAGATAGAGGTGCGAATCTTCCCATTTTGATTCACGTACTTCGCCCAGATCAAGACCTAGATCTTTAGCAATAAAATTTCGAGATTTATCGTCCATCAAATTTAATAAGATAACTTGAGCTCCAGCATCAATAGCGTTAGGAGCTGAGGAAGAAGCTTGAGCAGGACCTGAATACGGTGTGCCTGCCGGAAGCTGAGCAACAGTCGGCAAAGGTGGTTTTTGCTTGGTAAAATCAATACTTTCATCTTCTTTAATATCAAAGTACGAAAGTCCAGAAAGCTTTCTGAAATCGTTAGTCAAATTAAATTCAGGCTTTTGTTTGTAATCTGCAAAGCCAGTACGTATGCCAAGTCCCAAACCAAACTTGAAGTCAAATGACATCTGACCCCGTAAACCTATTCGTTCATAACGAACATAAACCGACTCATAGGTTCCAACCGTATCTCGAATAGGATCAAAAACAGGAGTCCCTCCAGGGACTGGAATATCGGTGGTATAATTTATTCCTGTATAGATGCTTGTAAGCGGAGTTGTAGAAGTCTGAAGAGCTGCAATAGCGGTTTGTGATGCGGAAAGATGTGGGAAATTTGCAAGCGTAGTTCCTACAGGCTTACCTCCTGGTCCAAAAAAAACGCCAAACATATTCCACTTGCCATAAATATCACCGATAGGCACTTTGCCACCCATAGCATTGCGTCCACTTTTTGCATGTTGATGATAAGGAGAAAGATGAAGCTGAATACAGCTCGACTCACGTGCTGAATAATATTTATCACTCCCCTTTACGGTATGAAAAGGCTGAGTATCTTGAATATTATACAACGGGACTGCATGACAATCTAAAAAAAATGTCATCACCCCTATGATCATGATACTTAGTTCTTTTTTCTTATTTATTGCGCGTTTAAACAGAGACATTCAATTCCTTTCACCAAAGGCAAGCATCTGATCTTAAAAATACATTTGAGTTATACCACTTGACAGCTGACTCGGTCAAGAAAGCGTACTGAGTTGTTGATTGTGCACAGATGAGTTGATTATGCTCAATAAAAAATTCAAGCATTTATTTTAAGGACATTGCTATAAACATGGATAAAAAATTTAATAAAAGTCTCTTTATATTTCACCGTGACTTGCGACTTGATGATAATACCGGATTATTAGAGGCATTAAAACACGCTGAGCTGGTCATACCATGTTTTATTTTTGATCCCGCACAAGTCTCTAATAAAAATATCTTTAAAAGCAACAACGCTCTTCAGTTTATGATCGAGTCTCTTGAAGATCTTCATAATCAACTAAAAAAACAAAATGGAAAACTTTTTTTATTTCACGGCACAACACAAGAAATTGTTGAAGCATTGCTTGCACAGCAATCTATTGAAGCTATTTTTTCTAATCGAGACTATACCCCTTTTGCTATGAAAAGAGATGGCATTATCGAACGACTTTGCAAAAAACAATCTATCGCTTTTCACAGTCTTCCAGATTCTCTTTTACAAGAACCTGAAGCAACCTTAAAGGCGAATAAAGAGCCTTATACTATTTTTACCCCTTTTTTCAGAAACGCATCCAAGCTGCATGTTTGCGAACCCCGTAGAAACAATCATACAAATTACTTTTCTGGCAAAATTTCAGGTGCTGATACAACACTACTCCAAAAACTCATGCCAGAACCAAATAAAAATATTTTTATCCCCGGGGGAAGGCAAGCATGCAAAAAAATAATTACTCATTTAAGCAAGCATAAAAATTATACTCAAACAAGAGATCTTCCTGCGCTTGAAGCAACAACGGCTCTTTCTGCTCATAACAAATTTGGAACCGATTCGAGAAATTTTTTATGCTCTTCAAAAAGAACTCGGCATAAGCCATCCACTCATTCGACAGCTCTATTGGCGTGACTTCTTCACCCACATTGCTTACCACTTCCCTCATGTTTTTGGTCATGCATTCCATGAAAAATATGAATATATCGATTGGGAAAATAACAAAAAAAAATTTGAAGCGTGGTGCGCAGGAAAAACGGGCTTTCCTATTGTCGATGCAGGAATGCGTCAGCTCAACACAACAGGATTCATGCATAACCGCGTTAGAATGATCGTCGCTTCGTTTCTAGTTAAAGATCTACAAATCGATTGGCGCTGGGGAGAACGTTATTTTGCCACCCAACTTATTGATTATGACCCCGCAGTAAATAATGGAAACTGGCAATGGGCAGCGTCAACAGGATGCGATGCGCAACCTTATTTTAGAATTTTTAATCCATGGCTACAACAGAAAAAATTCGATCCTGATTGTACGTATATTAAACAATGGATTCCCGAGCTTAAAAAAATTTCGCCAAAAAACTTACATACGTGGAATAAATCTTATATGAACGAAAAAACAGATTACCCTATGCCAATTATCAATCATAGTGAAGTAGTACTAGAAACAAAAAATCTTTTTAAACTGGCTGCAAAAAAAACAGTATAAAACTGAGGTAAAAACTCATGCGCACTATAAAAATATATTCAATACTATTTTTATTACTCACTATACCTTCTGCTGTTTGTGCTGGAGGGAAAAAACGGCATGGGCGTTGTTTAAAAGAAGTTATTGCTGAGAGACGAGACTCAGAGCTTTTTGAAAAATTTAAAGCTCATATTGGATTTGAGACAGTAGAACTATCTGACTCTGACTTTAAGCAAGAAATAGATGAATGCGTTAGCGCTCTTGATGCAGTTAATCTTATAGACAACGCATTGTGCAAACAAAAAAAACGTCAATATAAGTACGAACAAGAAGAGAAGCTCTCAAGGGGGTATACCACTCAAGATATGCTCGATATCATTGCAGGACAAACGAGGATGAAAAAAAGACTCGAAGAAAAAATGCCAGAAACAATCAGCTATCAAACCTGTTCTAGTTTAATCAGAAATTTGAGCAAAGAAAAATTAGAAATAATACTCCATGACCAAACGTTTCAAATTTTCGCAAATCAACTTTTAAGTATGCGAGCAAGTGGTGATTTTAAAGAAATTTCTCATAAATTACGGGCGTATTTTAAAAAAATTACTCAAACACAAAACATAATTACTGCAGACGAAATCAAAGCCTTGCGTTTGATTTTACATGAAAAATTACTCATCACGTTGATTAATAGAATGATACAACTAAAAATAGACAATAGAAAAATTAAACAACTCAAATACTCACTTATTTGCTCGTATCACCACGATTTACTCAATGATTACAAAAAATTTTTGATAGCTTTACACGCAGGTGATGCCTCAACCATCATTGAGTTACTTAAAAAAGGAATGTTGATTGATTGGTTTGTATCAGAAACTGGATTTTCTGTACTAAGCTTTTTAATCAACCATAAAAGTGAACCCTGTTTCCCTTTAATAAAAATTGTAATGCTCTGTCCTGATCTTGATATAAATATGCAAACTACCGAAGGAAATACAGCGCTTATATTTGCTGTTAGAAAAAGCAGTCTAAAAGCTACTCAATTATTATTGGAAGAAACTGATTATCAAGAAAATGATTTTGGAGAATTTCAAGAAGTTTTTGGTATTGATATTGATAAGCAAAATAAGCATGGTGAAACAGCGCTCATCGTAGCAGCAAAAAATAATAATACAGAAATAGCACGTCTTCTTGTACACCATGGAGCAAACAAAAAGCTTAAAAATAGAGGATCTACGGCTTACGACTATGCCCAACAACATGGCAATCAAGAGCTTATAGCCTTATTGAATCCAGAGTTATAAATGAAGATTTATTATCTTCACAATAAAACTTTTTAGCTATATCATCCAAACCTTATAACAAACATACGTATCATATCATACAAATCGAGGATTTATAGATGTTCATGTACGCTCTTGCATTATCTTTTTCACTATTTTCACTATGTCATGCAATGACAGATGAGTCATCCATTCCAGAAAGTCAAAGTATATGGATTTGTGAAAAACCTGCTTTTATAGAAAATTGCAGCAAAGGATCACAATACCTTACACGTCAGCAACTTACCATAATTACCAAGGCATGGGATAGATTTATTGAAATTGCTTCAAAAAATAATGAAGAGCTTTCACGTGCTGATATGTGCATCAACATGCACAAGGTTTTTCATGATAAAGCGAACTGCTTTCATGAGGCAAGTATTCAACTTCTTGAAAGTCCTTTACTTAACGATAATTTTATTCGTTTAATTCAGCGAGCAGATGATCTTGATTTTAGAGATTACAAAATAAGAAAGCTTCAAGAAATAATTCTCACACTTGCTACTCCTGATGACTATAAGCAATCGTACGCAGATTATAACATTCTTCTTATGAAGCTCATCAAACAGGGGCACCAAGCTACGCTGCGCTCTTACCTGGAAAATAATAACCCTGTCAATATCATCGTCAATGAGTATGGCGAAACAGGCCTCATGCGCGCAATCAAAACCAATAATCTTGCTATCGCCCAAATACTCATATCCTGCCCAAACCTTGCAATTAACGCTCAAGACTTTACAGCACTCAATACGGCACTTCATTGGACAATTGAAAGGAATAAAAAAGAAATTTTTGAATTAATCCTTACCCATCCATTACTTGATATTAATATCAAAAATGCAAAGGGTAGAACGCCGCTTATGCTTGCTGCATTTAAAGGTAATCAATACTTCGTAGAACAAATATTAAATCAATTTCCAAACGTCGACTTAACAATAACTGATCATACTGGTAAAAATGTTTTTGATTTAACAAAACCAGAAATCAGGGAAATCATTCGTAACCACCAAACAAATTAGACTAAATCATCTACTTGATAACTCTTTAATCTTAAATTAATTATTCATACAGAATAATTTTCCATAAACCTGCTTAATTCAAGCGAATTATTCGATTTATGTTTGTTGTAAATCGAATAATTCGTTAAAATAGTCACATGAATACAAACTTTGATGTGATCGTTGTTGGCGGGGGGCATGCAGGTGTTGAAGCCGCTCATGCCGCTGCAAAAATGGGATCAAAAACACTCCTTCTTACGCTCCATATAGATAAAATAGCTTCTATGCCTTGTAATCCATCGGTTGGTGGACTTGGCAAGGGGCATATTGTTTATGAAATCAGCGCTCTAGGGGGCCTTATGCCTCAGCTCTGCTCAAAGACATATCTGCAAGCTCGCATGCTTAATACAAAAAAAGGGCCTGCTGTTCAGGGCTTACGATTACAAATTGATAAATATGCCTACAGCTCATTGGCAGCTCAAGAGCTCTCAAAACTTGAAAATTTAACTATTTTGCCTTACATGGCGCTTGAATTGCTCACTTCAGATCAAGCAGAAGTTCGTCAGGTTACCGGTGTCCGCACAACTGATGGTTTAGAATTTAATGCACCGTGCGTTGTTGTTACCACAGGAACCTTTATGAGCGGATTGGTCCATGTTGGCCGCACACGCTACCGTGCAGGCCGTCGTGGTGAGGAAGCTTCTTACGGTCTTTCTGGCTCGATTGCTCAAGCAATGGGTGTACCGGTTGGTCGCTTAAAAACAGGAACTCCTCCCCGGTTGCTTCGCAGCAGCATAGATTTCAGCCAGCTTGAACAACAAGAAAATGAACCACTTGATTATCTGTATGAATTTGATGAGCTTGAGGTCAAAGAGACTAATCCATGCTTTATTGCCCAAACCAATGGACAAACGCAAGAAGTTATTAGTAAAAATTTACACCTCTCTGCACTGTACAGCGGAAACATCAAGGGGACCGGTCCTCGCTATTGCCCTTCAATTGAAGACAAAGTTGGCCGCTATCCAGATAGGATGAGTCATCATGTTTTCATTGAACCTGAAGGTGCCGATATCGATGAAGTTTACCCTGCAGGCCTTTCTACCTCATTGCCTTTGGATGTGCAATACAGGTACATTCGAAGCATGAAAGGGCTAGAAAATGCTGTCATTTCAAAATGCGGTTACGCGATTGAATATGACTTTATCCAACCAAACAATCTGAAACATACACTTGAAGCAAAAACCGTGCGCGGCCTTTTCTTAGCTGGGCAGCTTAATGGCACCACAGGGTATGAAGAAGCGGCTGGCCAAGGGATTGTTGCCGGTATCAATGCACATCTGCAACAAGCGGGCAAAGAGCCCTTTATTCTGAAACGAACCGAAAGTTATATCGGCATCATGATTGATGATTTAATTATGCTGGGAGCTGATGAACCGTACCGTATGTTCACATCACGGGCAGAGCGGCGTTTAATTTTTCCCCAACACAACGTCATTTTACGTCTTAAGCCGAACCGTAAAAATCTTGGACATATTTCAGATGAACTGTATGAAAAGTTTTTGAACGAGAAAAACTTTATAGAAAAAAGTGTTGAGCTTATTCGTAGCCTTGGAACTTCTAGTACACTTTTCAAGCTTTTTAATGCTATCGAATTTACACCTGAAATTCGAAAACAGTGCTCAGATGAACTCCTTGCACTCTGTGCTGAAAAAAATATTTCAACTGCAGGGCTATCAAGCCGAGCCCTTTTGGCAATTCATGCGGATATAAAATACGCTGGATACATTGGTAAGGAGCTTCAAGAAGTTGAAAAAGCTGAGCGCTATCAAGAGCTTGTGCTCCCAGAGACACTTGATTTCTCAAGCATGTCTGGGCTCACGCGCGAACTTCAACAAAAACTAATTCACTATAAACCAAAGACCATCGCACAAGCACAATTAATTCCCGGCATGACACCAGCAGCAATTTCGATTCTTATTTTTAAAACACGAAGTTTAGAAAAAGATAAGAGCCAGATTTCCTGCTT
>CAYSDC010000051.1:0-1316 GCA_964429765.1 uncultured Pseudomonadota bacterium | reverse complement strand
GTGATGATGAGTAGTCCAATACGTTTTACTTAGGATAAATAAAATCTACTACTTCCAAACACTTTGGACATTGTTTATTTGTTCTAAGGTCAAAGCATTCCCTGTGATAAGGAACTGGGCATGAGCATGCTGGTATAACAGATTCAGCAATAATCACGTTCTTGCAATGCGAACAAATATTTCTGTGTTTTGCAGTAATTACCTCTTCAGATGAATCACTATCACTATCACTATCAGAAAGCTGTAAATCTGATGGAATATTTCGCTCATGGAGTGATTTTTTCAAAAGAAATTGAAGTACCTGTTTTTTTACCGCATCTTCTTTGTGAGTACATGAGGCGAGTAAAACTTGTAAAAAATCATAATTTTCTTGGTCTGAGCTATTCGTATAACAAGTTCCCTGATCATCAATTTGTTTACCACATCCAGGCTTTGGACAGATTTTTTTATTTTTTAAGCCATTCAAGCAATCATTACAAAATAGATGATACTCTTCGCAACAGCTAATACTTTTTTCTACAGAAGCTGTCTGTGTATATTTTCCAAGACATAAGTTACATCTTAAGTCTTCTTTTTGAACCATAAATAGATCTTCTTCATCACTATGCTCAGGAGTTTCAAGTTTTCTCTGTTTTGGTTGGGGCTCTTGATCGCTGTCACTTTCATCCAAAATAAAAAATTCTCTTTTCGTTCCAACTGAAGGAGCAGTAGGACGGTCATCATCGGAAGAACCATCTAAGCAAATGAGATTAACGTCTGGAGCCAATGGTGCTCCTTCTTGGATCTGAAGCTGTGCCCATTGTTCAAAAAAAAGAGCTAAATTTTCTAACCTAATAGTATAGCCTGGCTCCGATTTTCCAAGCAAAATATTAGTAATAATTGAATCCAAGTCTTCTTTTTGTTGTTCATCCAAAGCAAAATGCTGCCTAAGCGTAATGAGGCGATCAATCTGAAGCGTAGATAATGTTCCTTTCGCCTTAAGATCGATAGCTATTGCTCGCAACCGATTTGGAATTTCTTGTGGATTCATTGCACATAGATTATCCACCATTGAGGCACAAAATACTATCACTACGCATAAAAAACCTATATTCTTTTTCATGGTATAACCCCCATTTAATAAAATAATTCACAACAATTATCTATTTAAAAGCAATTTTATAGAGCAGAAACCTCAATTAACTTTAGTTGCCTTTTTGTTTTTTGGCATTAGGATCATCAGCTTCGTCTGTTTGACGAGAAGCTATTGCTCGCTTTTTACCTGACTCACGTGATTGAATTACAACCGCCACAGGATCTGGATTTTGTTTTATAGA
>CAYSDC010000050.1:10132-11319 GCA_964429765.1 uncultured Pseudomonadota bacterium | reverse complement strand
CAAATAGGTCAACGTTGTAACAAAATCGAAGTGTGAGTGATTTGAACATATCATCTAAATCATCCATGTGTATGATAACATTATTGGTTGCAAGTGATCGTAGCCCATTGCCAATACCGATAAAAGAGCTCCATATGCCTTCAGGAGCTTTGGGGTTCCAGACTACTTTACTCAGGGCTGTTTCAAAAAAACGAATAACAGTTTGGCGTAGCCGTTCGCGATACTCATTAAGTTCAACCTCTTTTTTTAACCGTTCTTGTTCTTGATTAAAAAAGGAACAAAGATCTTGAGCTAAATTCGAAATAAAAAGATCTGGAGTTGTTCGAAATTGAGTGTGGTGATCGGTTAATCGTGACAGAATTAAGTTTTCGCTACTCTTTTTAATAAATGCGAGGTTCAATTTTGAATCGGTTTCGTTGTCGCTGTCAAAGTGCCGCTTAAGTAAAATAGGCAAGTTATTGAGAAGCTGTACTGCGACGGTATCATCTAGAGCTTCTGCCCCTTTGAGTTTGTTATAAAAAAGGCGTAAACAAACATAAATATGGTCAACGCTTAAATTCATTTCATCGCTAATTTCAAGAAATTCAACAACGTGTGTTGCATCTTGGGAAAATTCTTCAGCGTAGGTTGGTTTATTGTATTCGTCTTTAATGAAACGTAAAAATGATGATTGAAAATCGGAAATGCTTGTTTTCGGTTGCCCAAAATTGTGAAGGTTTTCAAATGGTTGTGGAGAATGATTGGTAAAAAAATTACGCAAGCTTCTCACGCTAAAAACAGAAGGCGTTGCTTCTTGTGTTAGAAAATGGTCGATATCGGCATACTTAACCGTTTCTTGAGCTTTGTCTTGTAAGCTCTCTTTATGTACAGCAACATTTTTGTTTTTGGTGACTTGATTCTTTGATTCGACTATCATCAAAGAGAGGGATGACACGATAAAAAGTAATAACAGCGATCTTTTCATTTTCATTCTCTAATCCTTTCTGATACAGTACCAATATTCGATCGCATTAATTTTAATGTATTGGTTATTGTCAAACAACACACACCCTTTTATGTACGCATAGAAAGATACTTTAAGATATCAGGTTAGGCTTTTGATTGGCAAGAGTTTTTTATGATTGGCGTAAGAGGATCATAGATAAGGATTTTTGCTCAGAAGGAGAGTTATTCGATGCCCCTTTATC
>CAYSDC010000050.1:7362-10101 GCA_964429765.1 uncultured Pseudomonadota bacterium | reverse complement strand
ACCGCAAAGGATCAAAAACCTCAGGTACTCTTGATGCTTCTTCATTGCAAGCAGCAAAAGAGGTCTTGCGTGGACAAGGGCTAATGCCAACCAAAATTGCTGAAGTAAAAAGTGGAGGCGGGACGTCATTTCTTGCAACGCTCTTTGAACGACCAATTCAAACTAAAGTAAAAGTTCTTTTCACTAAGCAGCTTGCGGTGTTACTTCGTTCAGGAGTTCCACTTTTGCAGGCTATGGAGCTTTTAACAGAGCAATTTGAAGGTCGCTTTTCTCGCATTCTCATTTCAATTAAAGATGGTATAAAATCGGGTGAATCGCTTGCAGGAGAAATGGGAAAACATCCACGCGTCTTTTCTAACGTCTATGTACAGTTGGTTAAAGCCGGAGAGGCTAGCGGTAAGTTAGATATGATTTTGGAGCGTTTGACTTCATATCTTGAACGTGCAGAAGAGATGCAAAAAAAGATTAAAAAAGCGATGTCCTATCCCATTATGATGCTCTCGTTTGTCGGTCTGGTAGTTGTTGGAATGCTTACGTTTGTTGTGCCAGCTCTAAAAGATATGTTTAGTAAAATGAACAAAGAGCTTCCAGGACCAACAAAATTCTTGATAGCCGCTTCAAATTTATTTACCAATCATTATATTCTTTTATTTGGAAGTTTGCTTGGTGCGGTAACGTTGTTTATATACTGGAAATCGACATCTGCAGGAAAATATCAATGGGATGAGCTATTGCTAAAATTTCCAATGACCGCCTATTTTTCTCGTACTAAAGCGGTAGTACAATTTAGCAAAACACTTGGTATGCTTTTGGAAAGTGGTGTAAATCTTTCTGAGGCTCTTGATATTGTCTGTAATATTGTGGAAAATACTGTGCTGGTTAAGCGGTTACAAGAAGCGCGGGATAAAATTATCAAAGAAGGTAAGATAGCTCGCTATTTGCAAGAGACAAAAATATTTCCAAAAATTGCAAGCTACATGATCAGTACCGGTGAACAGTCAGGTAAGCTTGGACAGATGTTGGTTACTGTTGGCGATGACTACGATCTTGAACTTTCTGAGCTTGCTGATGGGTTGACTGAAAAGATAACGCCAATCATGACCATCGTTATGGGATTAATTGTTGGCTTTATTGTGATTTCGATTTTCTTGCCGATTATGAGTATGAGTGATATATCAGGAATGTAAGCACATAACAGAGGAGCTTATGATGACTTTTCGTAAAAACGAAGCATTTACTATGATCGAAATTATGGTGGTGCTTTTTATTATCGGATTATTAGCAACATTTGTTGGCCCACAGGTAAAGCGTTTTTTCTATAAGGGAAATGAAGCTGCAACAAAGGTTTATCTTAACCAGGTGAGTGACGCTATAAGCCGATATTATATGGACATAGGCCATTATCCTAAAAAAGAAGAAGGCAGCTTGCGAGCTCTTGTTGAGCGCCCAAATCGTCCAGATGTAGCTTCTAAGTGGGATGGTCCATACGTCGAAGAAGAAAAATTGTTTGATAAATGGGGCAACGAATTTATTTATAACTGCCCTCCAGAAAAGCATAAAGATGTTTATCGCTACTTTGAACTTATTTCATATGGCGAAACTGGTGAAGAAGAGAGTGGTAAAGAGTTTCATGCTGGAGGTTGATGCGTGCATTGCCAAAGCAAAGGTTTCACGTTAATTGAAATCCTGGTTGTTTTATTCCTGATTGGGATTATCTCTTCTATTGGAGTCCCGGCTTTTTTAAAGCGGGATTCAAAGGCCGAGTGGCCAGCGGTATTAGATGATATAAATAACCTTGTAATTTTTGCACGGCAAGAAGCAATCTCAAATCAAGCTGTTTATAGGCTTGTTTTCAAAAAACAAAATAAGGGTCGCGATCTTGTGCTTGTTCAGCGCGAAGGGCGCGACCCTGAAAAACCTCTACAAAAAATCTATAACAATGCTACCTCTGGATATATCAAGACTCGCTATGAGTTGCCCGAGCAGATAAAATTTAAAGCACTGTATCATGGCAAAGACGAAGAGTTTGAAGAGAACAAGGGGCAAGGATATTGCTATGTTATTCCTGATGGCCTGGTGCAAGATGTCATGATTCATTTGATTAAGAAAAAAAATAAAAATGAGCAGCAAGCAACATTGCGTATGGCTCCATTTTTTGGAAAGTTTGAATTTTTTGATGGACTTATTCGACCAGAGCGGTGATCTAATGAAACAAACCCAAGCATTTACATTGATTGAGGTTATGATTGCTCTGTTCATTTTAGCAACAACAGGGTTTGTTCTTTCGAGCGTTCAGATGCGTTCTTATATGCGTGTAGAAAGTAACCGCAAAAATGTTGAGCGCGTGTATTTGATTAAAAAAGAGTTATACCAACTTTTAATGTCACCACCAAAAACGGATAAACCGGTTGTTGTAAAGCTTGAAGATCCTGTGCTGCGCATTACATCAAATATGGTAGAGGTTCCAAAGAAATCTAGTTTACATGTATTTAACGATAATCTTCGCATAATTCAGTCGCAAGCAGATTGGAAAGATGCTGGGCTTGTACGCAAAGAAAAAATGATTAGTTTTGTGTATCAAGAGCCGGAAGAAGAAAAGAAAACATGAATAAGTCTCAAGCATTTACCATTATTGAGTTGCTCATTGCCCTTTTTCTTTCAAGCTTTATCATGCTGGGTATGATGCAGGCATATCGCAATGCGATTACTTCCCTTGAAATAGTAAGAGCCCGCATGGCT
>CAYSDC010000050.1:3042-7277 GCA_964429765.1 uncultured Pseudomonadota bacterium | reverse complement strand
GAATAAAAAGATTGAATCAGATAAAGATAAAGATGCTGTACAAAAAGCACAAACTCCTGAAAATAAAGATCAGCTGCCAAGTGGTCAACAACCTGATGGCTCAAAAGACAAACCCAAAGATGGTGAACAGCCCGAGGCGCTTAAAAATGCCTTGCTTACGCAAGTGTATGAAGATGAATCACGACGTATAGGCGGAAAGAAATTTACTTTATTTAAATCGATTAATTTTATTACAACACACCCACTTCAAGTTTATGGAGATAAGCGAGTACGTTTGGTGCGCGTGATGTATGAGCTTGTGCGTAATAAACAAAAAAGTAATCGAAATCAGACGTGCTATAATTTGTTTCGTAAAGAAACAGCAGATCTTATGAATTTTAAAATGAAAGAAGATGAAGAGACTGCAGTAAAAAATAAGCAGTCATCCATTCGTACATTCTTGGTCGCTGATAATGTTAAAGAAATGTATCTTGAATTAATAACCGAAAAAGTTTCAGAAGAAAAAGGCAAAGATAAGCAGGAAGTTGAAGAGGTTCGGTTATTTGTTTGGGGAGAGAAAGATTTTACTGTTGATGTCGTGCCAAAATTTCTTGAAATGCGCCTTGTTCTTTTGGATGATCAACTTAAACGAAGCCAAGAATTTCACGTATTTGTTCCTGTTTTTTCATATCCAACTGTAAATCCAAAATTGCATTCACAAGCGCTTAAGGTGCCTGCGCCTGATCCTCATAAAAATCCAGATCAGCAAACTAAAACGGGTATGCAGATTACTGGAGTTCAACAAGGAGCTTCTGGTGTTTACAATTCGGTGGGAGGTGCTCAATGAGAAGTCAGCGCCCAGGCTCAATTGTTATTATTTGTTTACTCGTACTTTCAGTAATTGTTGTTTTCACCGAACAACTTATGCGCAATGTGTTGATTGGTTCATTATTTACAAAAACAATGGTCGATCGAGAACATGCAGAAATACTTGCCCTTGGCGGAATTCAAGTTGCTATTGCAACACTTTCAATTTCTGAAAAGGAAGAAAAAAAAGATGAACTGGCTAATCAAAATCCTGAGCAAAAAGCGGGATCAGATCAAGCTAAAAAAAGTCGTCGATTACTTGGTCGATTGCTTCCTCATCTGAACCGTTGGCGTACATTTGTACTCAAAGAACCAATTGATGGCATTGATGGTGAAATTAAAGTTTGTATAACCAGTGAGCATGGAAAAATAAACATTAATGAGGCTTTTGATTTTAAAAAGCAGGAATTTAAAAAGGAATATCAGGCATTACTCAAGGGATTGGAGATTCCTGGAAAAATGCCTGCAGGTGAAATGCTTAAACAAATAACGGAGTTTTTAAAAAAGCGACAGCGAAAACTTGATGATATTTCTGAACTTTCGTTGATTCCTGGCTTTGAACAGCTTAATATGTTTTATGAGCCGCCAACATATGGAGCAAAAAAAAAGAAGAATGAAGCAAATACAGAAATCATGTTGCAGGATATCTTTACGATTTGGTCTGGCCGTGATAGCATTGAACCATTGCTTTTTTCCGATGCTCTGTGTGCGGTTTTTGGAATACGACGACCGACAGCGTCTGACGCTTCGGATATGAAAGAAGCATTTGAGCCTTTGTACGGAGAGAAGCCTAAGTTTTTGAAAGAAATGCAGCCAGTTTTTAGTAAAGAATTTGGGCCCAAGGTTTATTCTGTGTTATCGTGTGGAAAAGTTGGTCATGTTGAGCAGCGGGTGCTTGCTCTTGTAAGAGAAACTGTAAAAAAAGCGCAGATCTCCGGAAAAGTGTCTGACCAACAAAAGATGGCGCCTGCACAAGGGCAGGCTCAAAAGGATGAGGAGCAAGAAAAAGCTTCTCAATCTAAGACGATGTTCAAAATAGATAAAATTTATTGGCTTTAAAAGAAGGTTACATTTCGTGAAGTTAGAAACACGAGTTGGTATATTTATTCTTACAGCCATCGGCATTTTTTTGTACCTCAGTATTAATATTCGCGAAATTAGGCTTGATAGAAATCAATACTACTCATATAAAGCATATTTTGATGATACTGGTGGATTGACGTTTAAAGCTCCTGTAAAAATTGCTGGTGTCGAAGTTGGATGGGTTGAATCAATTGAATTGTTGGATGGCGGAAAAGCTGAAGTAATGATGCGCGTCAATAAATACAACAAGCTTGCAAAAAATGCCTATGCAATGATTCATCAAGATGGTTTAATCGGCGCTAAGAGCCTTGAAATCGATCCAGGTGATCCGTCAACAGGTCTTTTATTACCAGGAAGTACGCTTTCTATGCCTGGAAAAACTCCCGCTAGTGTAGGCGAGCTTCTTGATCAATTTAGAGATATTGCGACAACAATTCATGATATAGCTTCTTCGTTTAAAGGCACTTTTGCAACACGGCAGGGCGAAGACAACATGCGTGTTGCGCTTGGCTCGATTGCAAAAGCCTCCGACCGTATCGCAGATTTTTCTGAAGTTTTGCAGCGTACGATGAAAAACAACGAAGAAACCGTTAACACAATGCTGCTTGATTTCAAAGAAACAGCTAAAGAGATGAGGAAAAGTATTCCTGAGCTTTCTCAAAACCTGCAAGCAAATGCGGATAAAATCGTTGGAGACTTTGGTTCTGCATCAGAGCGCGTGAGCAATACATTTATTCATGTTGAAGATGCTTCAATCCAGGCTCGAGATACTTTTAAAGAAGCTGGCCAGGTTATGGAAAAGATTAACACAGGCAAAGGCGTTGTCGGGAAACTGATTAATGAAGAAGAAACGTATGCGGATCTGAAAAAGACGCTGCGAGGTCTCAAAGATTATGTTACTCGTACACAAGCGCTTATGTTAAGTGTTGATATACATTCCGAAACAATGCTGCGCGATAGCAATTCAAAAGGGTATTTTGAGTTGAGACTTCGTCCAAATTCAGATTGCTTCTACATGGTTCAGCTGGTGAGTGATAAACGAGGAAGCATCGAGCGACATGTACGGCATACTGTACGTCGTGATGATAAAGGTGCTCTTTTGAATCCAAGTAATTTGGATATCCCGCTTCATCGCAAAGTTGAATTTGCAGAAGTTGTTGAACGTACCGTTCAAAAGAAAAACGACATTTTGTTTGGGTTGCAGTTTGGTAAGCGCTTTGACAGAATGATTTTCCGTATCGGATTATTTGAGAACACCTTTGGTGTAGGCTGTGATTTCTATGTTCCTCTTAATACCAATTGGGTGCACTGGATTACTACCCTAGAAGCCTTTGATTTGAGTGGTATTAATCGTATTGATGATCCAAGGCCGCATATAAAATGGCTCAACAAAGCATTCTTTATGAAGAATCTGTATACAACATTTGGTATCGATGATGTTGTGAGTAAGCGAACCGCAAATCCATTCATTGGTGGCGGATTTAGGTTTAGCGATGATGATCTGAAATATTTTGTTTCTCAGATCCCGCTCAATCGTCGATAGTTGCCATAGTTTTAAAAACAAAGAGGGATGGACTTTTTAGATCCATCCCTCTTTGTTTTTAATCATACGTAAAAAATTTTAGTGAATAGGAGGACAAAAATCCTCTTCTTCATATTCTTCAATTTCATCTTCATCGTAAAAGATAAATGAAATATTATAGCTCGGTGTATAAATTGGTTCATACATGAAATCGTATGAACAATGCAAAGAAGGTTGTTCAACCTTGTGCGCGCTGTCTGTTACCATGTTCGTTACCTTTTGCCCAGATGTCAGTTGCTGTTATTCTAAATTTTAGATTAGAAATATAGCGCGCATAATAGTTTTATCAATGAAAATCTTTAAATATTTTAAATATATTCAATTTGAGATTTTTTTACTCGGAAATTGAATCGAGAATTACAGGGCAACCGTTTTCATCAATGGTAAGCGTAATGGCTAAGTTTTCGTGGTAGTCTATAAGACATTGGTACGATGTGATAGCGTTATTGACAATTTTTTGTGCCCATACGCCATGTTCTTTTCTGGACGACTTTGGAGATGTATTGCAGTTGCCAGCAATAATATTGAATGTGGCATCTTGAAAATAGTATAAGGTTTGCTCATTTAATCGAGTGCCTTTGTGTTTAGAGCTCAACCGCTTAGTCTTGAGTTCAAGGTACATTGGTGTTGTAGCGCCCTTAAGATGGCTTGTTAGGGATTCAGTTGTTGTGGTTGGGCATTTCCATTGTAAATTGGCAGATTTTGTTTGTGCCGTAATTATTTG
>CAYSDC010000050.1:0-3032 GCA_964429765.1 uncultured Pseudomonadota bacterium | reverse complement strand
AAATGTCTTATACTCAGACTCCCAAACCATAAGAGCAAGCGTGACAGGATGTTGAGAGTTGTTTTCTATACAGGTAATGATTACAGGGAAGCTTGATGTGAAAAATGTGAACGAAGCATAAGTAATGCAAAGAAGTTGTCGTATTCTAACATAATTCATAGCCCCTCCTCTGTTTTTTAACAGATTCAGCTTAAATTAATTTTTCAATGCGTTGCAAGAATAATTTCATACGACGGTAATCGTTTGCTGTCAGCAGTGAGTACATTTCACATAACGATTCAAAATGTTCTTGGGAGAAAAGTTTTTGATCTGTTAGTTGGTGAATGATTGCCAAAAGAAGTTCATCGATATTGGGTATCTGGTGAGCAAATGCAAAAAGAAGATGAAGATAATCGGCTTTACCAAAGAAGATCCTAATAACTTCTGGAGAACTTTGAGCAACAAAGCTATGAATTTTACAAGGTTTTGGAGCAAGCTGATAGGTTATGCTGCTCGGGTTCTGGTGTTCAAAGTAGCCCAGAATCTGAACTTTAAAAGTTGTTCGTAGAAATTCGAAAATTTGTGGTTGCTCAGCCAAAAGTTGAGATTCAGTTTTTTGATACGGAAATGGTGATCTGAGTGGGTCCATAGATCCAGTTTCAACATGTGTAACACAGCCAATCACTGTTGTCTGGTTATTGGTGACTTGAATCAAAGAGCCAAAATTAGGAAAATGGTCCCATCGCCAGCTTTGTGCAATAAAATGGTCCAGCGTACTTGCAATGATTTCAGCAAAACTTTTTTCTTCGATTGCTCGATGATTTAATGGAGATAATGAATCAGAAAATCGATTGTTGACCGTTGTCATGGGACTCCTTTTTCTGGAAATTAGAGAGAAAAGAGATGCGGTGTAATAACGATGGGCCGTGTTGTTCAAGTGCTTGTATATGAACCTTTGTAGCATATCCCTTGTGTTGCCCAAAAGCGTAGAGTGGAAATAAGTGATTAATTTTTTCCAGCAAGCGATCTCGTGTTACTTTTGCAATAATCGATGCGGCGGCAATTGAATGCGAGATAGACTCACCATAATTAAAATGATGAATTTCAAGTTCTGCGTGAGTGTACGATTTTTCAATAACCAGTGGCATGGCATCAACAACAACATATTTTAATTGCTTGAGTTCACAGGGCAATTGTTCAATTAAAGAAATATAGGCTTTCTTCATAGTTTTAAGTGTCGTTTGATAAATGTTATGTCGATCAACCGTTTTGTGGCATGCAATTGCTACTGCATAGGTACAATGTTTTGTAATCCATCTATATGCCAATTCACGTTCTTCTTTACTCATAAGTTTTGAGTCTTTGAGCAAGTGATAGGATTTATGTAAGGGTATGATAACTGCTGCAACAACAACGGGCCCAGCAAGGCATCCGCGTCCAACTTCATCAATACCACAAACATATAATTGATCATTCCATGCTTTTTTTTCAAAGTAGTTGAGCGGAAATGAAATATTTTTTCTTTTCATTGTGTCATCATTTGCAATGAGTTGAGGTTCGGTTAATAATCAAATAACACCGTATACTAGCACGATTCTTCTTGAGCGTACATGAAAAATAGTTCTTGAGAAATGAGTATAGAAATTTGTCATAATGAAAGATTTTTTTTATACAGACATCTAGCATTTTTTTGTAGCTTTTCAATTTGGCATAGTCTATATTAGTGACGACACATGTGCTTGTTATGTGAAAGCAGGAAGTTTGGGAAGGAGTTTTTTATGTCATCAACAGAATTGCGTGTAAAAGAATTGCTCAGAGAACGTGGTTGGACAACTAAAGTCCTTGCAGAAAAGACAGGAATGTCTGAAAGCTATCTGACGCATATTAAGAATGGAACCAGACGTTGGAATGAAGACGCGCTTAAAAAGCTTGCAAATGCATTTGGAACACATCCAGTGGATCTTTTTGCTCAGCGTAGAAGCCGTACCGATAACGTTGATAATTCAGTTAAAATGCCTGAAAATGCCGTCGTTGACCTTCAGTTAAAAATTGTACCGGTTATGGGTGACATTCCGTCAAATCCTTCACCATACAATAATCAATTGATGCAAGTGACAACAGGATACAAAGATATTTTTGTTCCTGTTTTTAACAGCACTGATGAGTCAATGTTCTGTTTTTGTGTAGAAAACAACAGTATGGCTCCAAATTTTGTTAAAGGCGATTACTTAATTGTATCTCCTGAAACATGGACCCGCTCAGGTGACGTTGCTGCTGTTGAATATGGAAACGACAATCCAATCAAAGCAATTATGCAAATTACCTACATGGAAGATTTTATTGTTCTTGAATCTGTTAATCACAAGACTCCACCGGTTGCGTTGATTAGAGGAAAAGACAATTTCCGTGTTATTGGTAAAGTAACACATCGTTACCAACGACTCGGCTAGTCGCGTCAGCTTGCCACGTTGTAGTCAGAGTGGCGAAGACGGGGAGCATTTGCGAAGACGGATGGCTAGTTCTAAAAAATTGTTAATAAAAAAAGCGTGCGTAATTTTTTCAATTACGCACGCTTTTTTTATTAACAATTTTAGATGTATCAATCAATTCATATAAAGATTTACTCTCTCGATCATACTCAAAAATTCGTGTGAATTCTTTTCGATCTTTTTCAAACTTTGCAGTAATTTGTACCACCTTTTGATCAGGAAAGTTGTTAACTTGCCGAATATCTTTCGCGCCTTCTACGCAGCATAATTCATTCCATGCACAATCTGCAAATTCGAAAATTTGTACTGCGTTAGGTAACATGATAATAAATATATTACAGCCTCTCAACAAGCGATAAGCACAGCTCGTGCCGTCATAACGAGTCCCAATACAATTATCGTCCAGAGGAATCACTGGGGTTCGTATTTTATGCCACCGACCATTTTGACTTGCTACGATAGTTTTGAAGATAAAGCTACCGTCTCTACCAAACATCATAATCGCATTCTTATTAGTATGAATTACAGCACTTCCAACCTCTTGAATTTCAAAAATGCAGGTAG
>CAYSDC010000049.1:8940-11345 GCA_964429765.1 uncultured Pseudomonadota bacterium | reverse complement strand
CGCTCCGAAAGATAGAAAAAAACCTTTAAGCAAATCAGAGTTTCTGTTTTTTAGCATAAAAGCTATCGATTGAGCTTCTTCTTTAGAAAGGATAATGTTCTGATTTGATGTCAGCTTATTTGCGTCGGATCCTTTGGCAACTTCTTCTATTGAGCATTCTTGATTAGTAAGCTCTGAATTATGTGCACGTATCGGTGTAGTTAAGCAGGCTGCAACTAAAATAGCGAAAAGTGATTTTTTTATCATGATAACCTCTAAATATATCTATGAAATAGGATGTTTTTTACAGTCCCGAAAATGCAGTTAATACACTGTCTGCTAATGTCTCAGGAAGCACATCTATTTTTTTTATGCGCATTTTTTTAATTATTTTTTGAGCTAAAGATACTTTAAGTGCTCCTTGCTCGATTAATGTTTTTCCAAGCCAGCAGATTGGAATCATGGATAATGTTGTTCCAAGAATATCAGCGACTGTTGTTGGACTGTGAGTGATGAGAAAGATTTTGAAAGCTGTTATTAAAAATATAAACAAACCTTTACTGGTATCACTCTGCCCGGTTTGTAGCATAAAAGCTATTGATTGAGCTTCTTCTTTAGAAAGAATGATGTTCTGATTTGATGTCAGTTCATTATTAGCTGTATGAGCTACAAGATTCGCTGAAAAAAGACAGACCGAAAAAAATAGAATAGTGAAAAATTTCTTCATGAGGAAGTCCCTTTATGATAAGCGCTTTCCCCCCGAAAAACAACTTAACCACTAGGACTGAGTATAGATTGTTTTTATTACAAATCAAATGGGTTCACACGTTGGCCGTTCGCACCTTCTGATTCTGTCTCTAGGTTCATTCGTTTTACTCTTTTATCTGTATCATCCTCATCTTCTTCTAATAATTTTTCTAAAAGAATAAGCGCTTGAATGGCATTTTCGTCTGTTGCTGGCAATTGTTGAATAAAAGTAAATAATACTTCATAGTTTATTGCACCCTGTGTATTAATAGTAACGCCCAGGATTCTGTGAAGCTCTTGGAGCAATCCTTCTCGATCTTGCTGTGAAGGGCGCTGCATGCGCTTTATAAGCATTGCTTGCATGCTGAGCATTGGGAATGCCAACGTTAAAGAAAGGAGCGTAATCAAATAGGAGATATATTTGTTCATAATTAACCTAATTTAAAATATTGCATTTAGCGTTATATTTCTATTGTAATTTTAAATAAAGAATTAATCAAATAGGTGAATTATTGTCTTTTGCACAAAAATGTATATTGTTCAGTCGTGCAAAAAATGTAAAATGTGGTAGGCTTAAGCCATATAGTAGCAAATTTGCCTTTCTTGCGAGGAAATGCCATGAAAAGCTTACCGATCGGCCTACAGACATTTTCAGATCTGATAACCGGGGATTTTGTGTATGTCGATAAAACAGATAAAATCTACAAAATTATAAAAAAAAAATCAGTCTATTTTCTTGCGCGTCCTCGTCGATTTGGTAAGTCATTGCTCATTTCAACACTACAATCAATTTTTGAAGGTAAACGAGAGCTTTTTAAAGGGCTTGCAATTAACCGTCTTGATTATGATTGGAAGATTCGTCCGGTTATTAAATTGAGTTTTTTAAGCATTTTGCATGAAAACCCTGAGCAATTTAAAGCGTCGCTTATTGCGGCACTCAAAGAAAAATTTGCTGACTATAATCTTGTCCCTGATCAATTAGATCATCCCGCTCTTTTGCTTGCAAATTTGGTGAAGAAGTTGTACGCAGTGCATGGTTCTGTTGTTATTTTGGTTGATGAATATGATAAACCAATTATCGATCATTTAGATGATATTGTAATAGCGGAAGCGATGCGTAAAATGTTACGCGATTTTTACCAAATCATTAAAGATTTAGATCCGTATCTCTATTTTGTTTTTATCACTGGCGTAAGTAAATTTACTCAAACAAGTATCTTTTCAGGTATGAATAACTTACATGATATTACCGTGACAGAGGAAGCTGCGACGCTTTGTGGGTATACAAAAGCTGAAATTGAGTTCAATTTTATTCCACATTTGGAGGCCTTTGCAACTAAGCATGGTAAGAGTTCCTTCGAAGTAGTTGAATTGCTAGAAAAATGGTATGACGGTTATAGCTTTGAATGGGGTTGTGATAAGATATTTAATCCATTTTCAGTATTGAGCGCGCTTCAAGATAAAAAAATAAGTAATTATTGGATGAAAACCGGTGCACCTAATTTTTTAGCAACAATGTTTAAGGATGAAAATCCATATCCACAAATTGATCCTGGATTACGTGTTACTTCAGATAGTTTGGTGATTGTTGACTTGAGAAAACTATCATTTGTTCCGATACTTGTTCAAACTGGTTACCTGACTATTGTTGGTGAAGATTCAGATGGGTATTTACTTGG
>CAYSDC010000049.1:3042-8911 GCA_964429765.1 uncultured Pseudomonadota bacterium | reverse complement strand
CCTCATGATATTCAAGTTGGTGATCGTGAAAAATATTATCAAAGTATTATCTATTTGTTGTGCTCGTTGGTTGGCATTGATATGGGTGTAGAACTGTCTACCAATGTTGGGATTATTGATGCTGTAATTAAGACCGATGATTACATTATTATTTTTGAATACAAACTTCGCGATACTGCCCAAGCAGCCCTTAATCAGATTGAAGACAAAAAGTATTATGAACGTTTTTTGACAAGCGGTAAAAAAATCATCTTGGTTGGTGTCGAGTTTAGTATGCATGAGCGCAATATAATCAAATGGCTTGTGAGTAAAAGAGATCAATTTTATAATGATTATTAAATTTTATAGATTTTGTTAAAAAGTGGATGGAAAATATTTGCCAATCGCAGAGTAATATGATAACTTTATGCCAAGTTTAAGAAATAAAAATCTTAAACTTTTCTTAAAAAATTTTCAAAGATGCCGAGGTGGCGAAACTGGTAGACGCACTGATTTAAGGGGTCAGCGGGAGAAATCCCATAGGGGTTCGAGTCCCCTCCTCGGCACCAGCTATTTTGGATGTAATTGAGAGTAGAATTACGAGATTAAGGAGTTTTCATGAATGCTCAGGCTCGCATTGTAAAAATGCTCACAACACCGTTAATGGCATGGGTTGCTGTTATCGTCATCGGCTCATACTTCATGGTTTCGTTCGACCAAAAAACCATCAAAGAATCATCAGATCAAACAGGCATATTGAGTACTGTTAAAAAGTACTACAACGCTCTCCGTCTTACCTATGTTAAAAAAGGTATAGATTTGGCTGGCGGAACCTATCTTGTTCTCAGCGTTGAAATCGATAAAGCTATTGAAAGCCGTCTTGGTCTTGAAAGCCGTTCATTCGACCAGTTTTTGAAATCTAATAATATTCGTGAATTACCTGTTCAAAAAGAAGTTAAGGGCAAAGAGCTCAAGCTTTTCTTTCAAACAGAAGAGGGTGCTCGAGCTTGTATGGGCATACTGCAGGACAAAAAGTCCGGGTTGCTTAATGCAAAACGTTCTGAAACAGAAATAGTAATTAATCTTGCAGGTCAAGTTGAGCAGAATATCCGTACGGGCGCTGTTGAACAAGCACTTAACGTTTTGACCAACCGTTTGGGTGGTTATGGCGTTGAGGGTATCATTGTTCAGCAACATGGTGACCATCAGATAGTGGTACAAATGCCAGGAATTGATGATCCTGACCATGTTAAAGCTGTTATTACAAAAACCGCACATCTTGAATTTAAGATTATTGAAGATGCCGCTGCATCACGTGACGCGTTGCTTGATAAATTTGATGGCGATCTTCCTTCAGATAAAGTTATTTTGTCGGGTAAAAGTGAAATTGTTGATGGTCGAGAAGTTGCAGCCCGCTACTACTTAGCTTCAGCGTTTCCTGACATGACCGGTGATCACATTGTCAGTGCAGAAGTTGGCCGCGATGAGTACAACAAACCACAAGTGAACTTTAAGCTTGATAGTGTTGGAAATAGAGAGTTTGCTGAATTAACAGGTAACAATATTGGTCGTAATCTGGGTATTGTTATTGATGATGTTGTATTCTCAGCTCCTGTTATTCAATCAGAGATTTCTGGTGGTTCGGGACGAATCAGCAATATTGAAAGCCAACGTGAAGCGTTTGATCTTTCAGTTGTTTTGCGTTCAGGTTCATTGCTTGCACCGCTTAAGTTTGAACAAGAAAGCCGTGTTGGTGCTTCGCTTGGGCAAGATGCTATTCAGGCAGGTGTTCTTTCCTGTTCGGTAGCGATGTTTTTGCTCTTCTTATTTGGATTATTGTACTACCGTATTCCAGGGTTGTTTGCGGTTTTGTCTTTGATGGTTAACTTCTTTTTAATTATGCTCTTTATGTCATATTTCCGAGCAACACTTACCATGCCAGGTATTGCAGGTATGGTGCTTTCGATTGGAATGGCGATTGACGCATCAATTTTAATTTACGAACATATTAAAGAAGAGCTGGCTAATGGATTACCACTTCGTCGAGCGATTTACAATGGGTTTAATGGTGTAATGGCGGTCATTATTGACTCAAACTTAACAACATTAATTACCGGTATCGTGTTGTACCAATTTGGTGGACCAGCAATTCGTGGATTTGCAGTAACCATTATTGCAGGTATTATTGCGACATTGTTAGCTTGTATATTTTTCTTGAAGGCTCTGTTCTTTTTCACAACAGATGTTCTTAATGTCTCAAAAATGAAATTTTAACATTGACATCGGTGTTAATAACGATACACTGATTCAACTAAAATAATTTGTGTGGCGGCGTAGCTCAGGTGGTTAGAGCGGCGGAATCATAATCCGTAGGTCCGGGGTTCGAGTCCCTGCGCCGCTACCATCAGTCCTCGTTACTTGAACGATGGCTAGATGAATTTTCTTCTAAAAAACCACAGTATTTAATCTCAGTTCGATGAAGTCGAAAAAAAAGTCACAATATGATTACACATATTATTTTTCTGCTCATTGCGTATCTAGTTGGTTCTATCCCTACCGGTTATTGGCTTGCATATTTTTTATTTGGTATCGATATTCAACAGCATGGATCTGGAAATATTGGAGCAACCAATTTAGGTCGAACTTTGGGGAAGAAATATTTTTTTGTAGTGATGTTTCTTGATGCGCTTAAAGCATATCTAACACTTGAAGCAGCACGTCTGTATATCAGTACTGAGCTATTGTATCTTTTTTGTGTTGCAGCGCTTTTATTATTAGGTAATGCTCATTCTCTTTTTCTACAATTTCGTGGTGGCAAAGGAGTTGCAACTGTTTTAGGAATTTTGGCATTCTTTGTACCCTTTTGGGTGATGCTCATTTTTGGCCTTATGTGGGGGCCTATTTTTTTTATTACTACATTCGCTTTTTTTGCTTCCTTGTTTGCTATGTTGTTCGTTTTTTTTATCTATCTTATTTTCTTTGGATTCACCGCGATCACATTCTTTTTGGTAGCATTATTTTTTTGGTTAGTCACTCGTCATTGTGCTAATATCAAGGCTTTTTTGAATCGTTAAACTGGTAGGAAATTTTATGTTGTTCCGTGAGCTGGCTGAAATTTTTCAGGCAATCGAACAAGAATCATCTCGTACAAAAATTACTGTTCTTCTTGCTGATGCGTTGAAACGAGCAAGTGCTGAAGAAGCATCAAGTATTGCATATTTTTCACTTGGAGAGCTTCAGCCGGTTTATGTAGGAACACAATTTAATTTTGCTGAAAAAAGCATGCTTAAAGTTTTAGCGCATTTAACCGGTAAATCTCAGCACGACTTAAAATCACAAGCGCATAGTCTGAGTGATTTGGGTGCGGTAATTGTGCAGTGCGACTGGGAAAAGTCTTCTGCTCATGAGCCGTCAGTATATGAAGTTGACAAGCAGCTCAAGAAATTTTTATCAATTACAGGAACGGGCTCTCAAGACGTTAAAGAAAAATTCTTAGAAGAGCTTTTACACGAGTTAGATTCTGTTTCAGCAAAATATATTGTTCGAATTATTCTGGGTAAATTACGCCTTGGATTTTCGGATATGACTTTGTTGGATGCATTTTCTTGGATGGAAGTTGGTGATAAATCTATCCGCAGCTCTCTTGAAGATGCATATAACATTTCAGCCGATATCGGTTTAATTATTAAGACGCTCAAAGAACATGGTCTTGATGGTATAAAGAAGATGAGTATTACTACAGGAATTCCAATTCGTCCTGCAGCCGCAGAGCGTCTTGCAAGTCCTGAAGCAATTGTTAAAAAACTAGGGGATTGTGTTGCGCAACCTAAGCTAGATGGTTTTCGATTGCAAGTGCATATCGATAAAACCACAAGCCATACCAAAATTCATTTCTTCTCGCGAAACTTACAAGAGATGTCTGAAATGTTCCCAGAGTTGCGTCATGCGGTTTTGGACCTCGACGTTCAAGAGCTTGTTGCAGAAGGAGAGGCAATTGCGTTTGATGCACAGACGCGCGGATTTTTACCCTTCCAAGAAACTGTTAAGCGTAAACGTAAACATCAAGTTGAACTTTTTGCTCAGGATTATCCACTCAAGCTCTATCTCTTTGATATTTTATATTTAAATGGTAAATCACTGCTCAATAAAACTCATGAAGAACGTAGGTCCGCACTCAATCATGTGCTTGATACTGAAAAAATAAAAAAACATGAAGTAATTTATCCTATTGAAGAGGTAAAGATTACTGACGCTCATCAGCTTGAGCATTATTTTGAAGAAAATATTTCATTAGGTCTTGAAGGGCTTGTTGTTAAACGTACTGATGCTATATATCAGCCAGGAAAGCGAAATTTTAATTGGATAAAACTCAAGCGAACAGAGCAAAGTGGTGGTATTCAAGATACGCTTGATTGCGTTATTTTGGGTTATTACTATGGCAGAGGAAAGCGCGCTTCATTTGGGATCGGTGCTTTTCTTGTTGGAATTTATAATGAAGCAACCGATACTTTTCAAACGGTTGCAAAAATAGGAACCGGTTTAACCGATCAAGAATGGCGGAATCAAAAGAAGCAGTGCGATGAGCTTAAAGTTGAAAAGCGGCCGGCAAATGTTGAGTGTGCCCAAGAGCTCTATCCTAACGTATGGGTTTCTCCAGAAATTGTTTGCTTGGTTCGAGCTGATGAAATTACGCGATCTCCGTTACATAAAGCTGGCGCAAAAGATAATGAGTCAGGTCTTGCATTACGCTTTCCTCGAATTATGGGTTATCGGCCCGATAAATCGGCGAATCAAGCAACTACTGTTAAAGAGCTTGAAGCGTTATTTAAGCTACAGTTTAAAAAATAAACTAAGCATTTTTAATAAGTGAATGTAAATGGCACGCCTCTTGACTGGGTGCAGCTGCATGTGTAATTGCTTGACCAATCATGATAGTATCCGGTTTAAGTGCAATAATATGATGAATAGTTTCTTTAATGATATTTCCTGTTACAAAAATTGGGAGTGATGTGTTGCCGCGCACGCTTTGCCAAGCAACATCAATCCCAATTGTATCTCTAATTGTGGGTGTTAAACGGAAAATAATTCCATGAGCACCGATAGTTTTGGCATCGTTTGCGCTTTGTTCAAGTGATATAGAATCAACCAGATTCAGCATAATTTTTGCTCCATACTCGCGTCCAGCTTCGGTTGATTTCTTGAGCGTGGCGATGCTGCTGCCTGAAAGAATTGAGATATAGTTTGCACCGGCTTGTGCTAGAATTTTAACGGATAAATCACCTTTTTCAATGATACTCGCCTCAGCAAAAATTTCTTTAGTCGGAAATTTTTCTTTAAATGCTGCAACCGCTTTGACACCATTTTGTAAAAGGATCAATGACCCAACGCCTAAGATGTCAGCGCAGTCTGCTGTTTGTGCCGCAACATCAAGCGCTTTATTCAATTCTAATATGTTGTATGAAATTTTTAATTTCATTTGGGATTTACATTTTTTTTTTTTTCAAAATTCGTTATCATGAGCCGGCATGCAATTCAATGATACTTCAATGTATTTATGAGGAGCAACATCTTGATTAAAGATAAAAGAGAATGTTGATGAGATCATCGTTAATAACTATAGGATTTGCGTAATGAAGTGGCTTTTAAATGAATTAAGATCATGTGCGAAAAAAGATGTTCTCGTTATTGGCGATATTATGCTGGATGAATATGTTTTTGGTCTAACTCATCGTATTTCGCCAGAGGCACCTGTACCTGTTCTTAAAGTTGATCATAGTGAAAGTAGCTTGGGTGGCGCTGCAAACGTTGCAGGAAATTGTCAGCATATTGGCTTTAATGTTCAGCTTATTGGTTTGGTTGGTCATCATGATCGTCAAGGGAAAAACATTAT
>CAYSDC010000049.1:709-3032 GCA_964429765.1 uncultured Pseudomonadota bacterium | reverse complement strand
GATATGCTTGATGAATTCAAAATTTCTTCAGCAGGTATTATAAGAAGTCCACATCGTGTAACAACCTGCAAGCAGCGTATCATGTCAAAAAGTCATCAAATGCTGCGCATTGATTCAGAAGATAATATACCATTGAGTGATTGGGAATTTGCCGAAATTGTACGGCGTATTGATCAATTGCTTACACCAAATAGCATCATCCTTATTTCAGATTATGCTAAGGGATTAGTAACTCCTGAAATAATTTCTTATCTGATTGCACAAGCAAAAAAATTTAACTGCTTAGTGATGGTTGATCCTAAAGGGCCACGTTTTGATAAATATAAACATGTTGATTATATAAAGCCCAATTTAAAAGAATTTGGGCAGATGGTCGAATTCTTTGGTTTATCACAAGAGGATTCTCTGGTTGCAAATGGGAGGCGCTTATGTGCGTTGCTTTCGCTTCAGGGAATTATTATAACTTTGGGTGACAAGGGTATAATTTTCATTTCACCAAATCAGCATATTGAATCTCCATCTGTTCGCAGAGAGGTATATGATATAACTGGTGCTGGGGACACAGTATTTGCCTTTTTGGCGCTTGGTCTTGCCAACAACCGAACCATTACTGAATGTTTAAAACTTGCAAATGCAGCGGCTGCAGTTGCTGTTTCGCATTTGAAAACCTATGCGGTAAGCTTGGACGAACTCAATGAATCTTTAAAGGCAACGTCTGGAAAAGTGTATACCGATTGGGCTTCACTGAAAATAGAACTTGATTGGTTGCATGCTCAAGGGAAGCGCGTTGTTTTTACGAATGGATGCTTTGATATTATCCATCCTGGACATATTCATACGCTTACTCAGGCAAAGTCATTTGGCGAGATACTTGTAGTTGCTCTTAATACCGATGATTCAGTTAAGAAGCTCAAGGGCTCTTCCAGACCAGTCCATTGCCTTGATGATCGTATGGCTGTTATTGCTGCTATGGGTGTGGTTGATTTTGTCGTTTCTTTTGAGCAAGAAACGCCTCAAGAGCTTCTTGAATACTTGCGACCAGATGTATTAGTCAAGGGCGGAGATTATAAAGCTGAAGAGGTTATTGGTTACAATTTTATTAAATCCTACGGTGGTTCAGTTGAAATTATCGATTTTGTTCAGGGGAAATCGACAACAAAGACCATTAAAAAGATGCATATGTCTGGTTAGTAACCAGGAATTATGAAGGCATAATAATGATTAAGCTTGGAATTGTTGGATTTGGTGTTGTCGGAAAGTCAGCTCTTTCTTTTTTAAGCAGATATCGGGGTGATGCACGGTTAGCAGAGCTTCTTGGTGATGTGCACTATGCTATAGTTATTTGGGATCAGCGTAATTTAGAGCATCATGAGCAGGAGATGCTTCAAGCATACGGAGCTCAATTTGTTCATGAGAGTGAATCGTCATTGGATGATTTTATTTTCAGCTGCGACAAAGTTCTTTCTAGCCCTGGCGTTGACCTGCAGAGTGTTACTTATCCACATAAAAAAATAGTGTGTGAGCTTGATTTTTTTGGTCTCTTTTTTAAAAAGCCGGTTATTGCAATAACGGGGTCTCTGGGTAAAACAACCACAACAATCGTCTTTGCAAAAGTTCTTGAAAGACTTTCAGCCATTATGTCGACAAATAGTATCTTCGCAAAGCCTCATGATCACGAGTCATTGCGTGTTGCTGTTGGTGGGAATATTGGCACAGGTATGCTTGATCTTGCTATGCAGTCAGATAATTTTGATTGTGCTGTTCTTGAGCTTTCAAGTTGGCAACTTGAGAGAAGTAAGCGCTTTGCGCCAGACATTGCAGTCTGGACAAATTTGTATCCAAACCATTTAGATCGTCATGGAACTATGCTTGAATACGCTCGAGCAAAGTATGCATTGATTGCTCAGCAGACAGAACAACAGTATGCGGTTATTCCATTTGATTTGCTGACAGGAGAGGTTGGGCAAGAGATTTGCTCTTGGCTTGATCAGTCATTTGTCCACATTATTGTAACAAGCACAGATCACATTACAATAGACACTGTACATCAGTATGTAAAAAATTGTATTGCTACAGTTTTTATACAAGATCAGGATATTATTTTTGATGTGTTTGAAAATAATTGTTTAAAGCAACGAATGAAACTTGCTCAAACTAGCGAATTGCTGGCGGTTACATTTATTGAAAATTGGCTTCATATTATTGGTGCGCTCTATGCGTCATATCAAACTCCAGATCATCTCATTCGATTTTTGCCTGATGTTGTATCTGAAGTATTGGATAATCCTTATACGAAACATCGTGTCGAGTATTTTGCAACGGT
>CAYSDC010000049.1:0-644 GCA_964429765.1 uncultured Pseudomonadota bacterium | reverse complement strand
CATGACCTTTCTTGTAAACATGAGATCCATAAAAAAAATATACTCCTTCGGTAAGGCCAGAGATCTAGTCCCTTCAACTTATTTTTCTACATTGGATGAAGTTGTTCAAGATATCATGACTGTTATGCAACCGCATGATGTTGTGCTTTTATCTCCAAGTGGTGCAAGTTATGATTTATTTAAAAACTATCAACAGCGAGGTGATGTTTTTAAAGAGCTTGTTTTGCGCTACAGTGACTCGGTATAGTTGATTCGAATGTAAATACTATACCATAAGGGGCTGTATGGAGCTGCCGGATAAAAAACGTAAATCGTATATTAATATTTTTATTACCGTAACGTTTATTCTTACCTGCATAGGTTTCCTGTTTATTTATTCATCAAGCTCAGTCTTTGCGCTTGAAAAATTTGGTTCAGCAACCTATTTTTTAAAGAAACAGCTGATCTATTTTATTCCAAGCTTAGTAGGCTTTTTTTTGTTTTCAACTATTCCAATTGCTTGGTGGAGGCGAAAAGCCCCATTTCTCTTTTTATGTTCCCTTATACTTACCGCCCTTACACTTATTCCCAACTTAGGGCTCAAGGTTCATGGTTCAAATCGCTGGCTTTATATTGGTGGGCTAGGTGGGCAGCCAAGTGAGTTG
>CAYSDC010000048.1:11036-11405 GCA_964429765.1 uncultured Pseudomonadota bacterium | reverse complement strand
TTTACAAGCATCAGCGGCAGAAGTTTTTCAAGGTATTTTGCCAGAAAGCATGTTTGCTGGATTAATCGAAACAAAAAATACGAGGTGGTCTTTGTCTGGAGCTATCTAATAAAGGGGGGAATGGAGTGTGTTAAGCATGATGAAAAAATTAAAAATGAGTTTAGTGATAAGCCCATTTTTTTTTGTACTTGGATGTCAGGCTCAAGATGTTATTGATTTTCTTTTACAGAAGCCATCTTTTCTTGGATCAAGCGATTTTGTTGATCGGCTGTATGATCAACAAAGTGATCATCCGTATGCTCGCCAGCTAGAAAAATTCTTTCCAAGTTTGTATCAACTTGATAAAGCAGAAAAGAATGTTGATCCTTG
>CAYSDC010000048.1:0-11023 GCA_964429765.1 uncultured Pseudomonadota bacterium | reverse complement strand
TCACATGCATCTGGAAAATTGCTCCAAGATTTTATTGTTATAGCAGGACTTATTGAGCTTGGTTATTCAAATATTATTATCAACATTATTGATATTGAGTATCAAAAAAGACAGCTATCGCCTGTACAAATTATGTTGAATCAACATATTCGATCGATTGTTTGGCTTAAACAGCGAGTAATGCCAACCTACACGTTGAGGTGTAGTGTTATTGCGTATCAGGATGCGTATGATTATCTTGAAGAGGTTAAGTCTGGAAAAGCTCCAAGAAGTCACATTGTAACTATGGTTGACCCAGGAGATGATTTACTCAGAAAAGAATTTAAATATCGCGGGCCAGTAAGTCGTATTTCATTAATCGAATATGTGCATAAAAATAATAAAACTCGCTGTGCAATTTATTTGCCAAGAAATAAAAACTTTAAATATTTTTATGCAACAAACGTATCTCAAGATGATAAAGTGCTTATGAAATCAATTATTCAGAATGCTCAAAAAAACGTCTCAGATAAAAATTTAATTGAATATTTAGCTATGGCTATGCATGAAAATTTTCACATTAGAGACATTAATTTTTTTCAGTCGCCACATAGAATCTTTGATGATCTTGCTCATGAAGGTACCCTGCAAAATGCGATAGTATTTCAGCTTTGTACTGGAGTAATTACTTCAGGAGTTCGTGATGGGTTGCCGATCAAACATTTGCAGAAGGTCTGGCTATGAGATTTTTTTATAGCTGTTATCTCTTTTATTAAAATTACAGACAACTTGATCAACTGGCCAGTATACTTATCTTGCATGTATAAAGATTTTAAGAAAAATTGTGGTTTGGAGAATTTGATGCTTGTAAGTTTGACCCCTCAAGATATTCTTGTTCCGCTAACTGTACCGCTTGAAATGCGACCAGTTTACATTGATCATATGCTTGCAGTAACGAAAAAAACTGGGCGACTATTCCTCTTTGCAGCCGACCAAAAAATTGAACACCTCAATACCGATTTTTATGGTGATGAAATTCCTGAAGAATGTGCTGATCCAGAGTATCTTTTTAAAAATGCATCACGTGCAAGAATTGGTGCTTTTGCAACGCATCTAGGACTTATTGCTCGATATGCTTTTGATTACCGAGCAATAAATTATATTGTAAAACTCAATGGCAAATCAAACTTAGTAACAACAGCATATGATGATCCTTTGAGTCTTGCTCTCACATCTGTTGATCAAGTTGTTCAACTTAAAAAAGAAAACAACCTTGCCATTGCTGGTGTTGGGTACACAATCTATCTTGGCAGTGCTTATGAAGCACAAATGCTTACACAAGCTGCTCAGATTATTGAACAAGCCCACGCTCAGGGACTTTTAGTTATCTTGTGGATCTATCCACAAGGATCAAAGATATTATTGCTGGTGCTGCGGGTGTAGGTGCAGCTCTTGGAGCTGATTTCGTTAAGGTTAATCCGCCAAGTGCTCCGACAAGTTTTGAGCGATCGAGGCTTCTTAATAATGCTGTGAGAGCAGCGGGAAGAACGAAAGTTGTCTGTTCTGGCGGGCCAGTGCGTAGTGAGCGCGAGTTTCTTGAAGAGCTTTTTCATCAACTCCATACTGGGGGCGCTGCAGGAGCTGCTGTAGGACGAAATATTTTTCAGCGGCCACAAGATCAGGTATTTAAGTTTTGTGATGCTTTGTCGGCACTTATAATTGATGATGTTGATGTTCAAAAAGCTTTGCAATTGCTATAACGTGCGGGGGACTATGTTTCGACGAATTAAGGAGTATGCAAGGTTTTTAAAAAGTCTATTTTTTACAAACGTGCGACTTTTATGGGGTATGTGGAAATTAACAAAACTTCCTCATCCTGCAGTGACTATTTTTGGAGGTGCTCGAATTCAGCTTGATAGTGAAATTGGGCAGAAAGCAAAAACACTTGCATTTAAACTTGTTGATGCAGGCTTCTCTATTATTACCGGTGGAGGACCGGGTATTATGGAAGCGGCAAATTATGGGGCAATTGAGTACCTACGTGAATGTGATTTGAATAGTCCATTGTGTCAACGAGGTCGGCTTGTCTCTGCTGGTATTGGCTTAATTAGGCTCAATAAAGAAAAAGCGAATCCGTATGTTCAAGAAAATATTATTATGGAGCATTTCTTCTCACGCAAATGGCTTTTAGTGCGCTATTCGGTAGGATTTGTTATTTTCCCCGGAGGCTTTGGAACAATGGATGAGTTGTTTGAAATTGTTACCTTAGTTCAAACGCAGCGGATGAAAAAATTTCCAATTGTTTTGGTTGATACGGATTACTGGCAACCCCTTGTTGAATGGATCAATACACGAGCTCTTATACAAGGTCTCATTTCACAAGAAGATCTATCAATCTTAAAATTTGTTGATACAGTTGATGAAGCTTTTGATTTTATTAAGAAATCATGTATTGATTGTACTGAGTCAAAAATGAATATGTAGACATGCTTGAATAAGTGCAGGAATTACCCTCAGCTGAGTTACTCTTGAGCTTCAAGTTGTATAATTTTTGTTGCGCCATATGTTTTATCTTCATGTTGATGAATAGTTGCGCATAGACGGACAGGGCAATTTTCTGCACAGAGATGTTCTACTTTTTTGTGTAATTTTTCATCTGAATTTGTGATCCATTCTCTGACACGAGTGTATGCTTTTCTCAGAAAAGAGGATGACCTGTGCCCTTCATTTTCAAGAAGATAAATCGTGTCATGCGATCCAGATATTTGCAAATAATAGCCACACTTTCCATGTTTTATAGTTCCCCATGCCGTTAGGCGTTGAATGCCCTGATAAGTTGTTTTGGTCTTTTCAGCGGCTTCTTGTAGTGCTGCATCAAGAACCTCAAGGGTTGCTGTATTTCCATGTTTAAGCGTAACATGAGTACCTTTTTTAGAAGTATTCTCTAATCCTTTAAACCATGGATAATGTTTAATTTTTTGAGTAATGCCTTTAAGGCCATAGGCGCATTTAAGATCTGGAATTGTTATGCGAAGGTGTTTAACTTCTGCATGTGAACTATTAAATATGCACAGAGAAAATGTAATTCCAATTAAAAAATAGATCCCTCGTTTAATCATTTTCGATTCTTTCTTATTAAGATTCTTTTCCAAGTGAATAGGTTGCAAGTGACTGTTGTCGCAATTGTCTTGTTCCATCGACTTGAGGGTTATTGACTTCAAGGGTTGCTTGTGGACTGACTACACTTTCTTGAAGGCTTGCTGTGTGCATGCTGTTTTCAGGAGCGGGTTGAACCCTGAGTCGTTGTTGAGCTCCCCGTTGCTTAAGTTTTTTGGAAGCAACAGCGGCTCGTGTTTTTTCAATTGCCTCGGAAACTTTATAAAAAGGGTCTTCTGCTATACGAACAGAACTTGGTCGTTGGCGCCCATAGGTGAAGTCATCAATTGGCCTAAAAATTCCACGTTTTGTTTCAGCAACTTTACTTTTAATGCTTTGGTTTGTTGGTTTAAAAAACCAGCGCTGAATTGGATCGCTATCGCGTGAATAGGTATCATTACGCATCATTTGAAGTTTTGCATAATCAAGTTTGAGTTGTGTGTACTCATCCGGTTCCCCTTCAAAGCGTGGCTTGATGATGCTGGGGCGCAAGAAAATATAAAGATTGGATTCAGTTTTCTCTTTTGTTTTGCTTTTAAAAAAATTTCCTAAAATTGGAATATCGGCAAGAATTGGCGTTCTGTAATGATTTTCCGATTGATCGCCTCGTGTCAGGCCCCCGAGTACAAGCACCTCACCGGTCATCAGAGAGACCCTTGTTTTAATAGAACGTGTTGTTTTTGATGGATCATCAACATTTGTTGCATTTCCTATGAATGCATCAGCGTCAACTTCCAAGTCAAGATCAACAATACCGTCAACATTAATTGAAGGAGTAAGAACTACTTTGGTTGCAGCTGAAACGTCAATAAGCTGGTTGCTTCGTGCTTCACCATGACTGGAGACTCCTGGGCCAGGAATTCGTCGAGTTTCCTTAATATCAACGGTGCATGGTTGATAGTTGTTTGCAACTAAAAAGGGTTGAGAGATGACATGTGAGTTCGTGAGATTAAAGACAGAACGAATAACAGCCCAAATTGATTGATTTGCAGTGGTTGCTCCACCGAGTGTTACAAAACTTGGAGATCCAGCGCCTGTGGCGGGGGGCAATGCAGCAAGATTTGAAACAACTTTTCCATCTACGGTCTTTGTGAGCGGAGTTACGTCATCAAGATTCTGAAAATCAATCTCATTAATACCAAGACCAGGCGCCTTCCCTCTAAAATTGAGCATCTCAGTCCCCAACTCTTTATTTTGTTGTATGCTAATATCAATAATAACAACTACAATGGCGACTTGGGGTTGAGGTTTATCAAGTTTTTCAATAAATCGTTCTAAGCGACTCCAATCATCCTGATTACAAGAAATAACCAATCGATTGCCGCTTCCTCGTTTTCCTTCAGTTGCAGCTTCAGCAGTTTCATTGGCAATCAGTACATCTTCAAAAAATTTATACTCACCAACTACAGCACTCTTTTCAGAACCTTGCCCTTTTGGAGGCCTAACAATGTTTTCAAGGATGGGTCTGAGAGTTTCAGCTTTTGCATGTCGAAGCTCTTTGATGTGCAATCGAGAATCGGCATCACCAATAGGAACATCAAGGTTCTTCTTAATAAAGGTAACGATCTTTTGTATGTTTGCTTCTGTCCCGAGTAAAATTAAAGTATTTTTTGATTGATCGGCAAAAATTCGTGTTGTTGAAGAAAAATAACGTTTTTCTTGTTGCGCTGAAAGTGGAGAGAATCGAATGGTACGTTGTTCTTCTTGCCCTCCACCCAGAACATCTTTGAATAGATCTGCGATTGTTTGAGCGTCAGCAAACTTAAGTTCTATGACCTGAATTGATTCACGTAATCCGCCTGTATCAAGTTCTTTTACTATTTTTAATGCTGCTTTGATATTGGAACATTGTTCTTTGATAATGCATGCATTTAAATCTTTGTTAATTTGTGTTGCCTTTTCATCAGTAAACATTTGTCGCAAAATGGTCTGAGCAACCTCGGCTTTAATATTTTTGAAAAAATAAATATAGCGCACAATCATATCATTATCAGGCAGGTCTTCCGGTTCAACGCCTTTTTTAGTTCCATATTCAAGAGAAGAATAGGTTGGTAATGGCTCTTGTACATTGTCTTTGCTTAAAACAACGCGATGTATCCCATCAACGTTAACGATGGTAAAACCGTTCATTTCCATAAGGGTAAGCAAGACATCCCATGCTCTTGTAAGTGTCAGAGGCGTGCGTGTAGAAAGAGTTATTTTGACAGCTTCAAGATCTTTGTGAGGTAAAATATTAATATTTTTGCGTTCGCCCAAATCGTTGACTACGCTTGAAAGTGAGGCAGCATTGTAATTAAGATAAATATCAGCAACTTCGGCCTCTTTTTTTGATTCTTGTCCTTCTGCAACAGGATTATCTCCTTCCTCTCGTATTGTTGGTAATGCGAGTGAAGATGATGACTGCGTAGAAGAACTTTGTGTACTAGTATTAGTTTGCTCTTGCCCAGGTGTTTCCCCAAAAGTGACATTTGCTGTAGGTGCGACTACGGTGTCTACAGCAGAGCATGTAGTTACAAAGAAAATAAGAATGAATAGTTGTGCTTTTGTGTAAACATATTTTAAATTAACCATAACCGAATCCCCCACTATGAGCTGATGCCTTTTTTAGGCCTGACCGTTCCGATTCGCAATTCAGCTGTAACTTTTTGGTTAGGTTCGCTGCGAATAGTAACCTCTTTGAGATAGGTTGTTTCTTTTTTATCCAAAGCATCAATAATTTGAACTATTTTTTGCATAGTTTGACCTTTGAATGTTGCTTGCAAAACTGTTTCAGTAAATTTATCGCCGATATCCGTTGAAGATGTATTCCAACCTGCTTGGGCAGCAATGTTCTGCTGTTTGCAAAATTGTTCAAAGTACACTTTAATGTCAAAATCTTTTTCTTGCTCAAACAGTGTCTGAATGCGCTGTTGTTCTAGTAGAAGTTGTTCATTTTCAGCCAAAACATAAGCTGTTTTATCGCTTAGACGTTGAAGATTTGTAATCTGTTCTACGTATGAAGCGCAGGTAGAAGATATGTAGTAGACAATTCCAAGAGAAATGATTACCACAATCCCTAAGAAAATGAGGAGGTAGCGCTCAAATTCTTTTTTGGATAGTTCTTGAAGGAACGACATAATTTTTGTGAATTGTTTCATAATTACTTATCTCGCGGTTTGAGTTTTGCGGTAAAAGGGATGCCGCGATCTTCTGCTGGAGAATCATCAATTTCTTGGGCAAGAGTGAATATTGGAGATTCTTCAAATCTATTTTTAAATTGTGCAAAATTTTCCCATAAAGGCTGCCCTGGAGGTGTTTTAAAGTAGCCCTCTATTTTAACAAAAGGGATTCCCTCTTTGCTTGGTGCTATTGAAACGTAGGCTATAGTAACATCAGGAAATTTTTTCTTATCAATAATATTGGTTACTTCTTCGAGCATCTCTAGTGGCTTGAGTCGATCCTTGGTAAAAGGTGCCCATAGAGCATTAGATTCTTGCAAAAGCTTACCACTCTCTTTAACCAAATTTTGGAGCGTTGGTCGTTTTGGTAGTTTATCTTTTGGAAAAATGCTTTGAAGGCGACGTTTTTCTCGAATTTCAATTTTGCTTACAATACCTGAAAGGTACGAAATATTCTGATAGCCTCGAATACCTAAAAACGTAAAGAAAAAAACAAGAAGTACATTTGCACAAAGAAGTTGTTTGAAGGTTAATCTATCGTATGTTTTTGTAAAGTCTTTACGTCTTAAATCAAATGCTTCTAATGATGGTGCCGGAAGGGTTATTCCCAGAGGGATGGCAAACGGATTCCATGACGAGGGCTGAATTGATATATTATTAACAATCCATTTTTCCTTAAGTAATTTCTTAGGATCAAATTGCTGACAAGGAATTTGTAAAAGGTTCCCACAAAACGATATCAAATTTTTAACATCGGTCCCTTTTCCTGCAAGAAGAATTTTTTGAATGCCTTCGTAGTAATTAAGCTTGAGGCTGAATGAGTTCAGCGTAAATTGAATATCATTAAAAAGGGCAGACATCTGTTTTTGAGCGCTTCGCTGATATTCTTCATGTCCAGGATATTCAAGCCCTGATGAATAAAGTCTCTGTAACACTTCAGAAAGTGGCATGTTAATTTCGTCACTGATGCTTTTTGCTACCGTGATAATGCCGCGTTGAATATGCCTGGTTAGACGAAACTCACCATTTTGCAAGAATGCAATGCGCGTGCTGTTTTGGCTTATATCGACAAGAGCTGTTCCATGAAGCGTTGTTTTGTATTCCTCAATTTGAAGGTACAAACTATAAAGTGCAAACAGGTCAATGGTAATACAGCTTGGATCAATACCGGCTTCTAAAAATGGATTTAAGATATTTTTTAAGTCATGCTTTCGAACAGCCGCAACAAGAATTTGAGAGGAATGTTGGTCCAAATTTTTCTTGGTTATAATAAAATCAGTAATTGCTTCGTCAATTGAAAAAGGGAGCATATTTTCAACTTCATACTCAAGCACCATTCGAATTTTTTCAACGTCAAGAAATGGGATTTGAAGCTCTTTAAAAATGACTATCGCTGCGGGAACACAGATGCGTACTTGATCATATTTTCCAACTTGAGAAAAACAATGACGTAGTGCATCGCTTACTTTTTCTTCGTATGTTTGTCCGCTTGCACTTTCAATTGAACAAGAAATAAGCGCTTGAATGGTTGTTTTTGCCGGTTTTGCATAAACAAATGCCCCATAAATAGTATCATCCTGAATGCTAATGCCTAAAATACGTTGAGCAATTAAGCGACGATTACGAAATTTTTCCGGTAAAAATAGTTCTGTAATCATGCTGTAGCCTTTCGAGTGAATCGGCCAGTCGAAGAGATATTTTTTTCTTGTTCAGCTTGCTGAGCAAGAAACTCTTTAAGCTTATTTCGTTTGGATGGATCTCTAAATAATTCTTGCGGTTCAGGAGCTGAGTTTGCTTTATCAGCAAAAACATCTTTAAATTCTTGTCTTTTTTGTTCAACAGTTTGCCCTGTTGGTGATGTTTGATCTTGGTTATCAAGCAACGCTTTGAGTTGTGCTCGCTTTTGTTCTTCATCAGGGAATGCTGCAATTGTTTGCTTAAATTGCGCACGACTTCTATCTTCAGGTAAGTCATGTGCAATAACTTTTTTCATATTTGTGCGTTTTTGTTCAAACGGTTGATAAGGACTATCAGGCTCTGCTTCATAATAGTGGGCATCTGCAGGAATACCATTAAGTAAAGCCTTAAGTTTTCTGCGTTTTGCATCTAAGTCGTTTTCAGATGGAACGTGAATCGGCATATGTTCGCTAGATTTTCGATCATATTGAATAGTTGGTTGTGTAGACTGAGAAATAGTTGCTTGCCGTGGTGCTGCGAGAAGTTGTTGATCCGCAGACGTTGCTGTTTCACGTACAAGTTTTGGTGGATTCATATCTACAACGGGGAGCTCCTGAACAATCGTTTCTACGGTCTCTGCAGGTTGCGTTAACGAGAAATATTGAGATTGTTGTGATGGGGCCATTGGTAAGCTGCTCATTTTTTCATCAGACTTGTATTTATCGTGATTATTTTTTTGTTGTGCTATTGGTGTTCCATCAAGCTCAAGAGCATGACGACGTAGCTTTTGTTCTTCGTCAGTATTAGCCTTTTCTTCTTCAAGCTCCTGTCGACGCGTTTGAGATCGATAGTACGGATCATTACGAATATCAACCGTTGTTGGTTGATAGCGAGCATTCGCAAAGTCGATAACTTTATGTGAATAGTTTTCTTTTTCAGGATTAAAAAACCAATTGTGAACGGGATCATTCGTTGGTTGCGTTTGCACAGCTTGCTCGATGCTTTCGGTTGCTGCATGCATTTTCATTTTCGTATATAACTGCGTTCCAGGGGACTGGCGTGGTTTAATGATAGTGGGTACCATAAAAATAAAGATATAGTTTTTATTAATGGTTCTATTTTGATTTTTAAAGAACCACCCTAGAACAGGAATATCACCTAAAATAGGGGTTTTCGCTTTAGATTCAGTTACTGTTGTTTGAACAAAGCCGCCAAGAATGAGGACTTGTCCATTGGCAACGGTGATACTTGTTTTAACAGTTTTATCGGTGCGAATGCGCTCATTGGCACCAAAATCTTGGATGCTTACATTCATATCCAGACGAATAAGTCCCTCAAGATTAATTTGTGGAGTAACATCAATGCTGGTATTAACGGCAACACGCTCAAAGCTGTTTACGCCTCCAGCGCCGCCCTGTTCAGATAAGACTTGCCGTTCTTCACCAACTTTGATGTTTGCTGTGGTCTTATTAGCAACGGTAATAAATGGTTGAGAAAGAACCGTTGCGTTAGTTTGTTGGCGTAATATCTTGAAAACACTCCAAATATTGCCGGTTGCGGCTTTACCAAAACTCAGAAGTGTAGATCCCTGGGCATTGGTGAGTTGGAATAACAAATTACCTAATAGGCTTATGGGAGTTGTTCCGTCAGCAGCAGTTTCCATTGTTGGGCCTGATGCCGAGTTAAGAGGGACAGATTGAAAATCAATATTTTGCCCAATTTGGCCATGCTTTTTATTGCGTACCATACCGCCGAGGCTTTTAATATCATTTGAATTTACTGAAACAATTAAGGTATCTATGGCAACTTGTGGCTGAGGCTTATCAAGATCCTTTAATGTTTTTTTAAGCATCTTCCAGTCGTATTTATCGGTGCATGAAACAATCAGGCGGTTGCCATCTTTATCAACTTGAAATGTCATTGATTTAAAGTATTTGACGCCTCCACGAATGGCACCATATTTTCCTGCAGCTGCTCCGACCGATGATTCAGGAGCTTGAGTAACTACATCAAGAATATCTTTCATTTGACTTGCATCGATATGCTTGCATTCGTAGATATGAAGAGGTGAAGAGCTAGCGACAAGATCGGTGTCAATGTGTGTTGTAATGAATGCGACGATTTTATCAATTGAAGCATTGTTACCAAGTAAGATGAGTGAGTTTGTTCTTTCTTCTGGAATAATGCGTGTGGTAGCTGAAAAATATTCAGTTGCTCCTTCTGCTGTTTTTCCAAGCAAGCGGGCAAGCGGGTTTGCGTCGGGCTTTTTGATAAGAGCACCAAGAAGTTCTGCTACATCTTTGGCATTCGCTTTTTTGAGCTGCATGACGGTAACAGTTTCTTGCAGGCCGATTTGATCAAGCTCGAGCAAAAGCTTTGCAGCTGCTTTAATATTGTATGATTTATCGGTGATGACAAACGCGTTAGCATCTTGATGATCAATAACGCTTGATGGGTTACTGAGCATGCTTATCAGTAAATCTTTTACATCACTTACTTTAATGTTTTGTAAAAACATAACATAACGAATTTCAAGATCGCTATTAGGAAGGGTATCAGGAGAGACGTTTATATACGAAGGTAATGCTTCAGTCAGTTTTTTATCTTTAGGAAGAACTTTCCATATTTCCCCAGACTGAATCATTGAAAAACCGGAAGTTTCAAGGACGGTCAAAAAAACACTCCAAGCGCCATCAATACTTAATGGATCGCGAATGTTCAGCGAAAATTTTGCCTCTTCAATTCCTTTATCGGGGATAATATTAAGATTTTTTAACTCAGCCATATAGGTTACAAAATTCCCAATAGTTGAATTTTCAAAAACAAGATAAATGTCTTTTTTTTGTGCAGCTTGCGTAGAATCAGGTTGATTCAATACCGTATCAACTGATGGAATGACGGGCAGAGCAAGTGGTGAGTCGGCAGGAAGAATTGGATCTATTTGGCCGGTTTGATAGGATTCTCCAGGCTTTGATGCAACGGCTGTTATCTCAGAATCTTGGTTGAGGATTTGACTGGCTGTTGATGAATCGGCGGCATAAAGAGTAAGCTGT
>CAYSDC010000047.1:9399-11525 GCA_964429765.1 uncultured Pseudomonadota bacterium | reverse complement strand
TATAAATGTCACCTTGCTCTTGTAATTTTTCAATCCACCGAGCAACGGCTTGTTCATGATAATCATCGGTTGTACGAATAAACCTGGTGTATTCAATTTCGTACTTTTTCCACATATCGGTAAATGCAGGGATCATCCCATCAATAAACTTCTTGGGGTCCATATGCATTTCTGAGGCTTTTTCTTGCAGTTTTTGTCCATGCTCATCGGTTCCGGTTAAAAAGAAAACCTCTTTACCCATGAGCTTTGCAAAACGAGCTGAAACATCTGCAATAAGCGTCGAATACAGCGTACCCACATGTGGCTTTGAGTTTGGGTAGTAGATAGGAGTGGTAATATAAAATTTATTCTTTTTTGCCATTGTACTTTCCTAGTCCTGTGAAGAAGCGGTTAAGGCGCAATTTTTTAGTCCAAAAATCGATCGGATGTTTAATGAGTTCAAATAACCAAAGAGACTCTTCGCTATCAATTGAATAAATAACAAAGCTTGCTCGTCCATGAATTAAGCTCTTATCAAGGAACTGCCAATAGCGGCTATCTCGACTATTTTTGCGGCTATCACCCATCATCCAATATTTTCCTTCAGGGACAGTGATTGGACCAAATGTATCAACACTGTATACAAGCTCATGTCCCGTTAGGTCCACAACATAGCACGGTGAGCCTGACTGCAAGAGCATTTTTTCACCCGTTTCAGGATGCAAAACAATTTCATCTTCAGTAAAGCGATAATAGGGTTGAGCATCATACGCAACATCTGGAACATACGTATAATTAACATCCTTGGTATGTTGCTGCAAAAATGATGGCACGCGTAATGGACCGAATGTCTGAAATGGAACAAGCCCTGTTGTTTTACGCAATCTAATTAATGGATACTCATTAACATATGGCTCATCCAGTTTTTTACCATTCAGGTAAATTACCGTTTTATTGTTTTCGATTTTTCCTTGAATAACATCGCCAGGCAATGCGATAACACGCTTAACAACGTTGTCAGGGCCCATGCCAAGTCCAAGAAGAGGAATTGGGAATCCTACATATTTTTGCCATAAGCGATTGATGGTACTTGAGCGATCGTAGTTAAATTCTGGGTTATCAAAAATAACCAATTCACCGCGCTTAACATCACCCATGTAATAGGCCATTTTATTTCCCCAAATGCGATCACCAACCAAAATGTTGTGTTCGGCAGATCCAGTTGGAACATGGTAAAGTCCAAAGATAAAGTTTCGCAATACCAATGCCAATGCAAGCGCAATGATAATAGCTTCGGCCCATTGCTGAAGCATCGGTTTAGAAAGCTCATTCAGTTGCTTATATGTTTTTTTGAACTCTTTAATTTTTGCAGAAACTGTTCTTTGGTCAACATTCGCTGATGATGTCGAGTGCAATGTTTCATCTAAGGAAGCTATCAAGTTCTCAGCACGATCAAAAAGATCTTTCATCTGACCAGCGACATCAGTGTTCCCACTCAATAACATTTTTTCCATACGCTTTTTGAAGTGGTCTTTTTTCTGCTGATATTTTTCTTTCCATGACAGAAAAGCTTTGCTTAATTTTTCACGATTCATCAATAACTCCCTAGGCTTTTAAAAAAGCGGTTCCAGCGTAATTTTTTAGTCCAAAAATCGATTGGATGTTTTATCAATTCAAAAATCCAAACCGATTCTTCGGTATCAATTGAATAGATGACAAAGCTCATTTTACCGCGAATCAACTTTTCATCAAGCAATCCCCAATAACGGCTATCGTAACTATTTAATCGATTATCTCCCATAACCCAATATTTTCCAGGGGGGATGATCAGAGGGCCAAATATATCAATCGATTTTTTATGATCAGATTTTAATGATTTTAAGATTGGATTCTTTGCACAAAAAAGCTCTCCAGTTCTGCGATTACGCACAAGCTCATGCTCTTCAAGGCGATAGAAAGGCTGATCTTTGCAAGGTTTTTTTGTATCAAACGTATAGTAAGTCTTTTTAATCCGACGCCTCAAACAGTCTGGCGTCGAAAAAATTCCAATATGTTTATTTTGAATAAAACCAATTTCTTTTCGAACTCTGACTATTGGGTAGGGGTTTATATAAGGCTCCTCAAGCTTTTTGCCATTGCGATATATA
>CAYSDC010000047.1:5719-9389 GCA_964429765.1 uncultured Pseudomonadota bacterium | reverse complement strand
TGACGACATTTTCTGGACCTGCAGGAATGCCAAAAATTGCTACCCCAATATTTTCTTGCCACCAACGTTGCAGGCCGGTTGTTTGATTATAATCAAATGTCGGATCATCAAAGATAACATAATCATTACGATGTATTGATCTAAAATAGTATGAAAGCTTTTCCCCTAACACACGGTCTCCAACGAGTAAATGAGGTTCTGCTGATCCACTTGGAATATAAAAAAGACCAAATAAAAATCTTTTGATGATACATAAAATGACGAGCGCTTCGATAAGCGCCCACCCCCAATCTTTGAATTCAGATTTTTTTAATTGCTTCAAGAATTCACCCTCCTCTATCCCCATAAAAATCAGTTAATACAAAAATTAGGATACAAGAGTCTGAAGAAAATATCGAACGACACTCTAAGCGGTTTGTAATATCGTCTTCGTTTCTTGAGAAAGACATTGCTTTAAAAGAGCATTAATTTTGCTAGCTCTTTGGCTATATTTGCCTCCCATCTGATCACAACTTATTCCCCATGATGAAATGCCACACAAATCTTCACATTCAGGATGAGCATTCCAGGTGAGCAACAGCAAAACGGTTTCAACTCTTTTATCTGCTACCGCTGCATGGAGCAAAGTAACACCATAGAGGCTGTTTTTTGGGTAGCTATAAATAAACTGATGATTTGGGTCAAAACCATTCTCCAGAAACAATCTAATAATATTGTCTTGCTTATGTGAATAAGACTGTATGATAAATTTTTCAAAAAAATATGGATATCGTACCATGAACAAAAATCTTAAGAAGTCGGGATCAACGATCTGAAGTAGTTTTACGACTGTTAAATTTTCTTTTACCGCATCTCTGAGCAAACATGAAATTTCATTGTATTTATTAAAGATTCTCTCGCAAAATTCATCCAGTTCTTCTGCTTCATACTTTTGAATCAATAGGGCAATATCGAGTCCATAGTTATGCGTGATAATCAACCGCTTAAATAACTCAATACACATCAATTCGGACAGCATACTTGCATCTTGCGGCTTCAAAGCGCGTAGTGTTTGCATTACCCGTGCAGCATAATATGGATATTTCTGCCAACAGGTAAGAACAACTCTCTGACCAATCGAAAGTGAGTCTATTTTTTTCTCATCAAGAAATGGATCGGATATGTCATCATCACTCATTTCATTCGATGGAATATCGTATGACTCGTTAAATCTTCTTTCTTTATCCCCTACCTTCAGCATGAGCATATCTTCTATAAATTCAAACGTTAACCACTGCGTAATGGTAGAAATAGCCTCTTGCGCTTCATGCTTAACATTTTTTCGAAATTGAGCATAAGGATCGTATGCAAAGCTCAATTTTTTTTGCATTCCGTCAAGATTACTCTGTTGATTCAAAAATAAAGCTGTAAGTAAAAGCACTAAACAATTTTTCATAGTCTGTAATCTTATTATTGTGAAGGAAACATCTGAAGGGACACATTAACGTTATTATATTATTTTCATAACCGAAAGACATTTTTCTTTTGCTTTGGCAAATTGATTGCAAAGATAGACCCCTGCTTTCTTACAATTATCAATTATACGGCGAGCTGGTTGCTGACATTCTTTCTTGTCATGTGCAACACTGGGATCAACCACTGCCGATAACATTGCATGGATTATGCACGTCTTCTCACTGGGAGGTCTGTTTGGGACAATCCAAGTTACGCCTTGCATTTTGTACTTACTTATTTCCCACGAAGACTGCCCACCACCATTACGCGGTTCTGGGTCTTTGCCATAGCAGATAAGTGGATCAGCACCAAGTTCAAGCAAATATTCTACCTGTTTAACGTAATCATAGCGCACAGCTCTATGAAGCAAAGTATCTCGATGATCACACCCTGTCCTAAGCTGACAATTTACATCAAAGCCATACACAATAAGAAGGGTTATGATATCAAGCGCTTCAGGAGTGCCAGACCATGTAATAATATGAGTCATAAAAAAATAGGGGTTTTCCAATAAAAAGATGATATTGTACCAATCAATTTCGCCAAGATCTGGGAAGTATTCTCTTATCTCATCATTATAGCATTCAAGGGTAAATTCGAATTCTGGGCTATGAATGCAACTCGTTTGTTTTTTATAGAAGAGAGACATCAAATAGGGGTACAATTTTACAACAATTTGATGCAGCTTCCAAACACCCAAATCCTCGCGAATTGAAAATTGCTTAATTTTTTCAAAAAACGTCTCGCCAAAATTATACATAATCAGTGCATCAGTAAATTTTTTTTGGCGTCTTTCTCTTGATGAAGAACCGTCATGATCATAATAAAATTCGAAATTCACCTTTAAATGAGCATAAACTAGAGAAATATAACACGGATATGTAGCCCAGCAGGTCAAAAGAGTTCTTTGGCCGAGTGAAAGCTCATCTAACACTTTTGTATTCAGTTGAATAGTACCAGGTGCAACAAGCTCATTGATCAGCTCTGGAGTTAACCATTCTTGTATAGTTGATGCTGCATAATCTGCTTCATCTTTAACCATATGCCCAAGTTTTTGAACTATATTTCCAGATGCTAAAGCATGTATGTCAACCTTATAACCAGCTTTTACATGATGCATTGCTACAAGATTACATTGTTGTGAGAACAAAAAGGATATGCTCAAGATCAAAATTTTTTTCATAAACACACCTTTTTATAGAACTCGTTATGAAAAGCATAATTTATGCAAACTTAACTGCAAGCCAAATATCTTCAACCTTGTCCATGGGTAAATTATTGTGTGTGTGAAAGAGCTTTTCAAAGCGCTCATCGGTAGGGAAATAATGAGGATTATTTACAATTTCCGGATCCAATAACTCATAAGCCAAACGATTTGTTGGGTTAAAACCATACATATCACTATGGGAAGCCGCCATCTCTTTTGAAAGCAAAAAATTAATTAATTTATAAACAAGTTCAATTTTTCTGCTTTGAGCTGGGATAGCAAAGTTTTCAACAACAAGCATACTTCCCTCTTTGGGAATCATGAATGCAAAATTCTTAAATTCTCCCGCAAGTTTGCGCATAAAAATGCCTGGGGTTAAGGCGAGCGGAACAATCTTTCCCAAGAGATAGTAGTACAGGCTTGAATTACTGTAGCACTCAACCCACTCTTTTTGCTTGATTAAAAGCTTTTTGATTTCTTCAAATTCTTCATCTGAAAAATTATCGACTTTTCCAAACAAATATAATCCTGCATACATCAGTGCTTCAAGAGGATCTTCAACCATGCAAATGCGTGTCCCTTTTCGCGTTTGCGCACCAAGCTTCCATGCCTCTGGACCTTTGAATATGACATCTAAACTTACTTCATCATTCTGTATATCAAGAAATGTGCGATCAAACGCTATGCCATACACATTCCATACAGCAGGGATAGAATAGTTATTTTCAGGATCAAAATAGCGCCCCATTAACCGCTTATCTATTTCTTTAAAGCACGGTAGTTTTGCATGATCTAATGTATGCAAGAGCTTTTCATTTGCAAGTAATTCAACCATATAGTCTGATGGCGTAACCAGATCATACCCTTCTCCACCCGTCACTTTAAACTTGGTGTACAAATCTTCATTTGTTTCAAAGTAGGTCATCACAACTGAGATACCGGTTTCTTTTTCAAACTCTTCAATTGCTT
>CAYSDC010000047.1:5266-5709 GCA_964429765.1 uncultured Pseudomonadota bacterium | reverse complement strand
AGTATTTTTTGAACGCCCCATCCAATCTAAAAGACGTGGAAAGTAAAGAAAAAGCGCAAGCAATGCTAAGTAAACACCAATAATGATAGCCTTACCTGCAAGCGATTCAAAAATTTTTTTACCTGTTGATACTTGTTCACTCATCAAAATCACCCATCGTTCTATTTTTATGACAACGCTTATTCATAGGGAATTACCTGATCAACTACTTTGAAGTAACAAAGCAAAAGAACAAGCAAGCTACTAATTGCAAGAAAGCACGCAGAAATTGCATTTATTGTTGGCTCTATGCCGGTTCGAACCATTGAGTACACATACACCGAAAGCGGCTCAACTGTTGGTCCAGAGCAAAAGAATGAAATTAAAAAATCATCTAATGAAAGCGTAAAGACCAAAAGTCCTCCAGCCAAAAGTGATGGCATCAAAAGTGGTAAAATGATCTT
>CAYSDC010000047.1:4757-5236 GCA_964429765.1 uncultured Pseudomonadota bacterium | reverse complement strand
AGCTCAACAAAACGAGCCCGTACAATGGGAATAACAAAGCCCAAACCAATAAGCGTATGCCCTGTAATCAAACTTCCATAACCAACCGGTATTTGAAAAAATGCAAATGTACTCAAAACACAAATTGCTAAAATGATGTCGGGCAATAAAATGTTTGAGTAAAAAAGGTTAAATGCCCATGTCGACTTCCACCATTTACTTGCAAAAACAAAAAATGTTCCAATGAGCAAACTCAGCATTGTTGCAGATGTTGCAACAATCAAAGAAACTTTAAATGCATTTAATATTTCTGGAGATTGAAAAAGAGCTTTGTACCAGCGGAGTGAAAACCCTTCCCAACGAACTGAAACGGCAGCATCGTTAAAAGAAAAAAGCACAAGCACAATAATCGGCAAGTATAAAAACAGATACGTCAATGCAACAATGACCGGATAAAAGAATTTTAAAAAGAATTTTTTGTTTTCTACCATATTACTCTT
>CAYSDC010000047.1:4181-4549 GCA_964429765.1 uncultured Pseudomonadota bacterium | reverse complement strand
TATCTACAATCAAATTACCCCAAAAAACATTTTTTGCTCCACCAAGCAATGTTGGAATTGCAAATTCACCAAAAGCAGGAATTGTAACCAACAACACGCCTGCATAAACACCAGGAAGTGAAAGAGGCCAAATAACACGCTTAAATGTTTCAAACCGGTTCGCCCCCAAATCGGCAGAAGCTTCAATGATTGATTTATCCATACGCTCAAGCACAGCATAAATCGGCAAGATCATAAATGGTAAAAAACATGAAACCATACCAACCAGAATTGCAAAATAATTATTAAGCAGGTGAACCGATTGAGGCAAAATCCCTAGGGTATAGAGAAGCTGACAAAAAAATCCATTTCGCTCAAGCATAAAAAAC
>CAYSDC010000047.1:1013-4171 GCA_964429765.1 uncultured Pseudomonadota bacterium | reverse complement strand
CATGCATAAATTTGCACGATTAAACTTGTCCATGAAGGTAAAATAATCGAAATGAGCAAAAATGTTCTGTAACGCTTACTCGCTTTAAGTGCAAGAAAATAAGCAACTGGATATGCAATTAAGAAACAGATAAATGCCGTAACTATGGCCGTAAAAAATGAATTAGCAATCACCTTAAAGTAGAGTGAGTTAAAAATAATAGTATAACGCTCTAGCGTAAAATGGTATGCCAGGTCTATCTCTGAGTAATCAAAAACACTGTAACACAGCAATATGACCAAAGGCATATAAAGAAAAAATATCTGCCATAATATCGCGGGACATGCAAAGAGAAGCCCGAGCTCTTTAGTGACAATTCTGCTCAAAAACTTCATTAATGCTCCAACAATACAACGTTCTCTTTTTGAAAATAAAGATGAACTTCATCATCATAGTCGATAGTTTCTTCTGGAAAATGCTCTTCATTTTGCTCAAATACCATGAGTACTTGTCCATTTTTAAGCTTAACATGATATTGGGTTGTTCGGCCGTAATAGATCATATTAATGACTTTACCGGTCAAATGGTTCGAAAAGCCTTCTCGTGCTTTTTTGCTAATCTCAATTTTTTCTGGGCGAATGCTGATGTATAATCTGCAACCAGGAATCATCCAGTAGCGCTCAGTGGTTATATCAACACGAAAATGACCAAGCCCTTCAACTTCAATTTCATATAAATCATCTTTGATATGCAAAATACCTTCAATGATGTTGGTGTTTCCAACAAAATTTGCAACAAAGCGTGAAGCTGGAAATTCATAAATCTGTTTTGGTGTTCCAATTTGTGCAACACTTCCGCGCTTATCCATAATGGCCATTTGATCGGAAAGTGTCAGAGCTTCAAACTGATCGTGTGTTACATAGACAAATGTTGTTTTAAGCTTGTCTTGTAAGTTAACCAACTCAATAAGCATCTCTTCTTTAAGCTTTAAATCGAGCGCTGCAAGCGGCTCATCAAGCAAAAGGACATCTGGTTGATTAATGATTGCGCGAGCAAGAGCTACTCGCTGCTGCTGACCACCAGATAAGCTGCGTGGAAGTTTTGAATCAAATCCGGAAAGACGAACCGTCTTAAGCGCATCAGAGACACGATGATTGACTTCGCTTTCTGGTTGTTTTCTAATACGAAGACTATATGCAACATTTTCAAATACCGATAAATGAGGAAAAAGCGCATAATGCTGAAAAACCGTATTAACGCGGCGCTTGTAAATAGGGACATCGGTAATGTCTTCATTTCCCAAATAAATTTTTCCTGAATCAACATGTTCAAGCCCCGCAAGCAAGCGTAACAATGTCGTCTTGCCGCACCCGCTAGGTCCAAGCAGTGAAAAGAACTGCCCAGCTGGAATTTCAAGATTCAGTCGATCAAGAATAAGCTCACCATCAAATGACTTACTAACATTTTCAAATCTAATTTTCCTCACGCCCGGTTCCTTATATCAATCGTCAAAATTTATTTTTTACGCCCATGCGGTCGTAACGCAGCAAACAACATAGGTACAACAATATCAGACAATGTGCATGGAATGAGCACTGCTCCAATTAAGAACATGAAAACAAATCCCATTCGATCCCACCAGTTATGAAATCCAAAGCTAATTAAATAAAGCATGGAAGCCATAGAACTAATAAGAATGTGGCTAAAATGAAACCCAATGGAATAGAAAAGCTGAACACTGGTAGCATGGTTACTCATCACCCAACCGTTAAGCACCCCTGCAAGCAGAAATGGCGCAACAGTTCCAATATGTTTAAGGAAACACCAATGAAAATGCATATCCAGCGAAACAAATTTTCCTCCGAGATATGGCAAAAATGCATCGGAAAAAGTACAAAAAATAATTGGGACCAAAAGACTTGTTAAAATGCAAAGTGGAATATTTTTTGAATATTTTCTAAATGTTAAAACAGTTCCTGTTCCTGCAAAAAGAAGATGTAAAAAATGGAAATTGTGAAATAAGCGATACGCAATTGATGTCTTTTTGTAGCCGATTTCAAGATTTGGGATAAAGCTTAAAAAAATCATGCACAAAGATACTGAAAAAATTGCATATGGAAGATGACACAAAATTTCAGACCAAACAGAGTGATGGTGCTCTAATAAACCACTCTTTGTTGATGGATTATTAATATGATCATCGTGATTATGGTTATGATTATGGTGATTGTGATCGTTATGGGCCATATGCCACCTTTTTTAAAGCAATTTATAAATTGACCCATTTTGGGACAAAAATCAATAAGCCCTACTGTATCTTTTTTTCACACATTCATCAATAAAAATCACTTTTAAGCCCGTTCTTATTTGAAATAACAAAAGTTCATGATTCCAGCAAGCTCCGATCTTGTACTCTGAGCTGAAGAACCAAACGATCTGAACTCTTTACAACCGTTCCAGCTGCTGGATTTTGGCCAATAACAATGCAATCTTTACACTGATGGTCAACATCCGATTTTTCATGAAAAATCTCAAGCAATACATCCGAAGACTCCAGGCAACGCTTCACCTGAAGAATAGACAGATTTTTCAAACGTGGAACAAGGCTATAAACAGGTTGCTGAGCGGCAATGAGAACCATGACCTTTTTCTGATGAATATATTCTCCAGCTTGAGGATATTGGGCAAAACACCTGCCAACCGATTGATATGATGGAATTGAATAGGCTGTAAACTCCAAAATCTGCTTGTGACAAACTGCTTGAATATTTTGAATCGTTGCCCCTGAAAAATCGGGCAATGGTGTTGAAACCGGTTTTTTTGAAAGGGTTACATAAACATTTTGATTACTTCTCATACGCTGATCTGGCTTTGGAGATTGCTCAAGAATGACTCCTACCGGAAGCGTTGCGTCTTCACGCTCAGAACGCACACGCATACTTAGCCGTTTTTCTGATAGCAATACAATTGCTTGATAAGCCGATTTTCCAATGATATTGGGAACAATAATCTCTGTTTGTTGAACCCAAAGATAGCAAAACCAATATCCACTAAAAAAGGCGATAAATGGTGCAAGCCAAAGATACCAGGTTATCGCACGTAAAGCTTTTTTAATCATAAGTAGGTCAATATTTTTTTAAAAATGAATGTTACCTCTAATATATTCTACTACTACAGTT
>CAYSDC010000047.1:0-1003 GCA_964429765.1 uncultured Pseudomonadota bacterium | reverse complement strand
CCGTATCCACTTCGATACACCTCACTGAGAACTAAAAATGAGCGGGTCTTTATAGGTCTAGATTGTACCATATTATATGAACTTCACGCGAGGATTCACGTTCATTTTGTTGTGGAATTTTTGGGTCTGCTTATAAGCTGGATTCTGTGCCGGTTCAGCGCGAGCTGAACTGGCGGCAACCATCTATCTATGCGACATACCCGCAGGCAAGAACAGAATACTTATAGCCCGCTGTTTTGTCTTGCTCGAAGCAGGGTTTTCCCACATGCCTATCACTAAACATATGCGTGCGCTCTTACCGCACGGTTTCACCCTTACCCGTCATTTTTAAAAAATGATGGGCGGTTTATTTTCTGTGGCACTTTCCGTAGACTTACGCCTCCCTCACTTGCATACCCAGCTAACTGAGTACCTCGTAAGGCGCTTCTTCTGTTATGAGTCCAGACTTTCCTCTATTTATCGAGATAAACTCGACAAACAGCGATTGCCCCGCAAACCCAAAAATATTATGATTCCACAAAGCCAAGTATAGCAAATTTTACTGATTGTCACGAGTAAAAGTTGCGGTGACACGCCCACAATACATTTGATAACTACTGCATCAACCAGTAAACATGCCGCTACCAGGAGGGCTACAATGAAAAAAGCACCATACATCACCATTCTTCTGGCCCACCAGATAATAAGCTGAAGCGGCATAAGCCAGAGCAACGCGAGCCCAAATCGGCCATATAGCATGAAATCTTGGACTAAAAGCAGCATAAGTGGTACGTAGAATTTTTTTATTGAATAATCGTATTCCTTATCAATCAGCTGATCCGCTATAAAATAGACAAGAAGCGAGCTCACAGCCCACTGTTTACAGACTACCGCTGCAATACAATCAAGAAAAAATAGAGTAATAGGTAACAACATAGTCTCTTTACTATTTTTTGTTCACTAAATTTAACGAATAACTCCAGAACCCAAGCACTCATCCTCATCGTAAAATACGGCAAATTGC
>CAYSDC010000046.1:6023-11555 GCA_964429765.1 uncultured Pseudomonadota bacterium | reverse complement strand
CCGATGGGGGTGAGACAACAGGAGAAACAGTTTCACCCTCAGTAACGGGAATATCCAAAACGACACCGGCATGAGGGGCTCTAATTTCGGTTTGATTAAATACAAAAAATGCCTGATCGTAACTTGCTTGTAATCGCTTTACCTCTTCTTGAGCATTAATATACTGCTGTGTAATGTGCTCAAGTGTATCTTGTGCCAACTGACCGGATTTATATAAAGCTTCTTGACGATGAAAATTAAGGGCTAAGTAATCTCGTAAAAAGATAGCTTCTTGTAACAGAGCCTTTTGCTGCCTAACATCGGTGTCACCACCTTTATCATTTTCAAGAATTGCAAGCAACTGTCCTTTTTTGATCTCTTCATCTTCTTTAACCAAAATTTTGCTTACCGTTCCCTGTATCAAAGGACCAACCTTAGAAGTACCTTCAGCTTCAAGCTTACCTTCAGCATTTACAAACCGATAAATAGCCCGACGCTCTGGCTTTTGAGTACGAAAGAGTTTTTTCGACGGTTTTTGAAAAAGTTTTTTGTATCCAAACCAGCTTGCGCCAGCAAGAAAAACGACAATAGAGATAAGTACAATTGCTCTAAAAAGTTTCATGTTATCACCAAGCTTTTCAAAAAACCTCTTTGTTACTTTAAATCATTGAAAAATCAATATACAACATTCCATTATGAAAGAATATCATGTGTTATCGTAATATTTTATCGTAGGGAACATCATGCATTTTAGAAAATACTTTTTTAAATACTTTTTCTTGGTAGTAAGTTTTTTTGCTCCTATAAAATCTGATCTTCCAGACCAGCTTACCGCCCTCAAAGGACGACTCAATGGGCTTAAGGGAAAACTTATTGTCTTGAAAGATGTTTTAGGAAAGCTCAAAGATGAATTGAGCAAGAAAAATGAATTCGACCTTCTTACTAAAACAATAAACGCCAATCCCGACAAAAAAATTTCAGAATTAGATCTACCGCCCGAACTTAAAAAAATTTCAATTGCAACAGAGAAAGAAAAGGATATTTTTCAGGAAAAAGTCACGCAAACATTCAAATCATTGCCTGAAAAAAGCCTTGATGAAGTAATGGCATCTATTTTATTTGATAAGGCGTCTGGTGATGAAAAAAAGAAAATTGTTCAATCTGCAGCGGCACAAGCCTGGGTTGATAACCTAGAAAACAATTTATCAAGCAATGATCAAGACGCTATCAAGGATTCGCTGCTTAAGTTTGTTGATGGAGCGGCAGTATATATCGAAAATAGTTGCACGGTGCCAATTCCAATATTTCAACAACCAACCGAATTTTTGGGAGAGCTCTTCGATTCTATTAAAAATCCAGAAGCAAGCCTTCACGAACTTGAAGTGATAACTCAAGCAAAAGAAAAAGAATACACAAAAAAGAAATTGGATGAGTCAGCACAATTAACAGGCAATCAAAAAAATAAACTCAAAAATATTGATAAGCTTAATGAAGAGACAATCATAACTATTGCGCGTGCATATTTTACGGCTCAACCACACTCTTTATTTAAAGGAAAACCGAATGATCTTGATGCTTTTAAAGATTATCTTATAGATCAAAAAATCGATCCAAAGAAGGCTGATGACATCATTTTAATGCTCAAAGCTTTAAATAAGGATAGTCTGCCTGAGCTTGTTAATAAGAATGAATCAACTGAAAATTTAGCGTACCTTAATATATTGCTCGATTTTATTAACAATCAAAATCTTCTTGATACATTTAATAATAAACTCAATCCACCACCAACGGGTTTTGTTAATCTAATTACAAGCTTTATGTCCGGAGGGGAAACAAAATTAAAAGAAGTTCAAGAACGAAAAGGAACGCTTCTTAACAATCAAAAAACAGATATCGCCAAACTTGAAAATAAAGCGTTTAAGCTCATACATGAATATATAGTGGGCGAAAACAGATTACACACACAGAGTGCCAAAATAGATCCAAACAATTTCATAGTGGCGTTTGAACAATTAGAAAAATTTGAAACCGTTCAACAAAAAGAAAAATTTAAAAAAATTATTAAAAAAAATATTATCGCACATAAAACAGTAACAGCATTTAAGGTAAAAAGAGATGATCTTGAGCAAGCTAACCTCACTCTTAATAACACCAATCCGCTTAAATTTTTAAGTGAAAATCCTCTTGCAATAAGCGATCAAAGTAATTTTATAAAATCATACACACTTCTTTTCATAAATGTTTTTCGATCGTACGCTAAAAGATCTTCAAATCCCATAATGCAAAACATGAGACTTAATGCCTATCTCGAAGAGGTCTTTAGCTGCTTTGATGGGGTAACAAAGAGCTTACTTTTTAAAAATAAAAATAAGATCCTTGCAAGTATTACAGAACACAAAGCACTTATCGATAAAATCGAAAACAATTTTTATGAAATTGTTGAAGCATTTTATAAAAATCAATTCACTCATCAAGCAACCGATCTCAACGATCTGATTACGCTTCTTTTATTTACCAGAGCACAATTCCTTGCAAATAATTTTAACCACTTTGAAAATGTACTCTTCAACGATCTTCTTAACCTTTCACAATCATTGTGCTCCAATATTACCCTGGCACCAACAGCAATAGCACATCTATCAGAAAATGAATCAATACATCTCCTCCAAAAGATTATTTTGATTTTAAAAACAGTTGAAGCCTCAGCAAGTATGAGCAGCACAGCACAATCTCACATTGAATCCGCAGCAAAAAGACTTCCTCAACTAAACATTAGTTTATTAGAGGCCATTGACGACGGTGATACAAAAGAACAAAAGAGGGCAACCAAAGCAATTAACGAAATAGAAAAGTTACTATCAAGAGAAAAGAAAAAAACCGAAGAGCTCGTAAAAAAATACATACACAATAATTTTGACTCATCTGTATGGAAACCAACTAAGCAAGCATTTGCACAAATCGCAGATCTTTCATTAAAACTCAATCTTGAAAATAATTTTGCAGCGCTTGAGAACTGGGATCAAGCAATTCAAAAAAATCTAGGTAGCAATTGGCATAATTTTTTAATTGATAACCATACGGCACGAGGCGCACTACGAGAAACATTTAATCAGTTAAAGTACGCACAATTGATAGAAAATGCTGTTGTAAATCTGTTTAATAGTATTCAAAATAATGTCTTAATAGATGCATCTGAACTTGATACAATCCAGGCACTATTTCCACAATATTCCCAACATTGGCTCGCTATAACTGAGAAGTTGCTTCACAAAGTGCCATCTGCAGGTGAACTTATTGTATTTAACACAAGACTTGCCAACCAATCTCAAGAACTTAAAAACTACCTTCTAGCAAACACATATCTGACAAAAAAGATTACCAAAACAATACAATCTGCTGCACGATTTCAGCATTTAAATGATGTTATGAACATAATCAAAGATATGCCTTCACCACTAACCATATCAACGCTTAAGCAAGAAATCCCACAAGGGTCTGATGCTTGGTATGATTTAGTTGAAAATATTATTACAACAAAAATCACGCCTTCGGATGCAGGCCAGTTTATAGATCTTATAAAAAAACCATCTGACTTACTCAATTATCTTGGTGGTCATTTATTTATTAATGATGTTGTTAATTATGCAAAAAAGACTCTAAGTAATTCTGTAGATACAGCTAGAATTTTTATAGATGACCCTCGATCAAAAAGGAAAAGCTAATTCAATCCTTAATACTCATATATAAAACTTTAACGACGACTTTTGATAGTGGATCAAAAGTCGCCGTTATTTATAAAAAAGTCATCATAGCTGCAAGTGGAAGAACGTGAAGCACTAAATCTGCAGTGAAATGTGCAATCATTGCCGCTTCAAGACCGCATTGCGTAAAGAGAATACCAAACATAACGCCGCCAATGCCATTAAGAAAAATAATGCGCATGACTATTCCTGCGGTAAGTGGAACCAATTTTGCGGCTGCTGGAAGATGCATTATTCCAAATAAAAGAGCGGTAATCATAATACTTATCGAAATCCAAGAATCTCTTTTTTCTTGTCCAAAAACTCGCGTAAATGCCCAAACGAAGAGCGAAAGAAAGAAGAGGCGTAAAAATACTTCTTCATTAATTGCTCCATAAAAAGAGGCCATAAATCCGCGAAAAATCTCGATACACGTCGTTTCATTGATACGAGGGCCCATGTGGGGTAATAGAAGATCTAAAGATAAAATGGTCATACCAACGCAAACACCACAAATAATCGATCGCCAAATTAAACATGAAACATGCTTAAGCTCAAGTTCACCAGAAAAAAATGGTACACGAAAACCAACTTGATCACAAAGCCACACCCCTGCCCATGTAACAACACCATAAAGCAGAGCATCTTGTAGAATTTTAATTATTGCCATAACCATCATTGGCGCAGGCAGCCCTTTAAGATCTGTAAGTGAAAAAATGTACGGCATCACCGCAACACTACCCAAAATACAGGCACTCCAGAGACGGAAAAAAACTTTTGTCCGCATAAGCATAACGATCCCTTCATCAAGAATGATTAACCAATACAGGGTATCACGCTTTATAGTCTCATCACAAGATCAACAGATTTATAGTATAAAATCTGGAGACGACAATCCAGACTCATCTCAGTAAAAAATACTTTTATAAATTGCTGCATATTATTACCACTTTTCTTATCTTAAGTAAGAAATTCAAAAAAATTGGATACCGTATGAATAAAGTCATAATAACAATATTGTTTTGGACAATTGGCATTTTACTTTGTGTACAGGGAGGTTTTATGGGGTCAAAGTCTTCACTTAAGGAATATCAAAAAAAAAGAAATTTCAGCACAACCCCAGAGCCTCTGGCAATATTAAAGAAGAAATCACCGCAAGAAAAATTTGTTATACAACTTCATCATGCAAGCCACAAACATTACGACTTCAGAATTGAAATTGATGGGGTTTTGAAATCGTGGGCCATCCCCAAAGGGATATCAACTAATCCTAAAATCAAACGACTTGCGATCCCAACAGAAGACCACCCCATAAGCTATGCCCAATTTGAAGGAGTTATTCCAAAGGAAAATTATGGCGCTGGAACCGTGATGATCTGGGATTATGGAACGTATCGCAACATTAAGCATGTAGAACGACAAAATTGTCTCCATGAAAAAATGCTTGCAAAATGGTCGCATCGAAATCTGCTTAAAAGGGAAAAAATTAAAGGGCAACTATGCCCTCATTAAAACAAAGCTAAGCAACAAAAACTCTTGGCTGCTCATAAAAATGAATGATAAATATGCGGGAAGCGCAATCAAAGATAAAACAAAATCTGCAAAGACCGGTCGAACGATGAAAGAGATTCGCAATGAAGCTCAAGAAAAAGAATAACGAACTGACGGATAAAACTAATTATTTTATGAAAATTGGTAGCAAAAGCATTGAACTATCAAATAAAGATAAAATTTTATTCCCACACGATAAGATAACCAAAGGAGAGCTAATCTCTTACTACCATCACATCGCACCATACATGCTTCCACACAT
>CAYSDC010000046.1:0-5949 GCA_964429765.1 uncultured Pseudomonadota bacterium | reverse complement strand
CAAAAAAATATTGCTGACTACTACCCACGCTGGATCAAGAGAGTATCAATTAAAAAAGAAGACGGACACAACGTTTCACCCGTATGTAACAATGTGGCAACGCTCGTTTATCTTGCTAACCAGGCATGCATTACACCACACCTGTGGCTCAGCAAAACAGATAAACTCTATTGCCCAGATCGTATTATTTTTGATCTAGATCCATCAGATGAAAAAAGTTTTGCGCTTGTAAAAAAAACAGCACTTCGCTTAAAGAAAATTATTGAAGATCTTGGGCTTATTCCCTTTGTTATGACAACCGGCTCTCGTGGTTTACATGTAGTGATCCCTATCAAACGGACTCATACCTTTGATACTGTCAGAACCTTTGCTCATCATCTTGCCGATTTTTTAGTGCTTCAAGATCCTGAGCATTTAACGACACAAATTCGTAAGCAGAAACGCCAAGATCGTTTATTTATCGATTGTGGACGTAATGCTTATGCCCAAACGTCCGTAGCACCTTATGCAATACGCCCAAAACGTGGTGCTCCTGTTGCAACACCACTGCGTTGGAAAGAACTGAAAAATTCAAAACTCAAAACCCAAAGCTTTACGATCAAAAATATTATACAACGCGTAAAGCGCCTTGGTGACCCTTGGCAAGATATCAATCGCGCTGCACACCCACTGGGCGGCGCCCAGAAGAAATTGCAGCGCTTAATGACAATAACTTAGTCCAAGCCATCCCACTCAGCTAAAAAATCATGCACAAACAGCTTCATTCTATCATGTCGCTTTTGGGCAATGTTTCGTGCCGCTTGAGTATTCATCAAATCTTTAATCAAAAAAAGTTTTTCATAAAAATGATTAAGAGATGGCCCTTGTGATTTTTTATACGCTTCAAATGAGTCATGAAACTCAGGCTTCACGGCTGGATCATATACCATGCGCCCTTTACTTCCGCCATACGCAAAACATCGTGCAATGCCTATGGCACCAAGCGCATCAAGGCGGTCGGCGTCTTGAATAATTTTACCTTCAAGCGTTCTCATCGGCGTGGTAACGCCAGCACCTTTAAAAGAGATGGTTCTAATAATTTCTTGCACATGAGCGACAATATCTTGATCGACATGGCATTGTTCAAGCCACTGCCCAGCAACGCGAGGACCAACTGTTTCATCACCATCATAAAATTTGTGATCTGCAATGTCATGCAACAGCGCACCAAGGCTCACAACAAAAAGGTCTGCCCCTTCTTCTTGCTCAGCGATACGCAGCGCCATGGTGTAAACACGGTGTATATGCCACCAATCGTGCCCTGTTCCTTCGCCATCAAGCTTTGAATGAACAAATTGAATCGTCTGCTCAATGACTTGATTTTGGTCAACAACATTCAAACGTTCTTTTTGCTTTTGTATATCAAACATACAGGATCCTTTTTGGCTAAAATAGTGCTACCTCCAAGAATGCTCATCTTCTCTTGGACGAACCTCCAACGGCGTCTTTCCTTGATTATTTTCTATTGTAGTCCAAGCCAATCCATCGGTTAACAACTTGATAGAAGGATGATCCACTCTGTGCATGTGAAAATAGGCAATATGCAAGGGTGTCCACCCATGTTTATCTTGCACATTAGGATCTGCGTTATATTCAAGCAATACTTGAATACATGCCGTTCTACCTCGAGCAGCTGCAAGATGAAGCGGAGTCTGATTATTATTATCTTGTACATCAATTTTTACAGAAGAAAAATCTTGTTCAATCAAACGAACAACCTCATGATCAAGCCCCCAGAGTGCTGCAAGATGAAGGTCAGTCCAACCGAGCATTTCTGCTACTTTTAAGTCTGCTTGCGTCAATTCATCATTGCTTTGCTTGAGTTCTTCTAAACTCTTTTTAGTCGTTAAATTAACTCCCAATGCGGACCATTCATGTAACAGCACTGCTTCTTCACAATAAACAGCTTTAATCTGACCATTTGATATAACACTCAAAATTACTAACCAACTGAACGTGATACACGATATTTTCACAAATTTATTTCGTTATAAAAAATCCAATATTATTTAGTGGTTAGCATACAAATTTAGAAAACCGATTCAAGTAAAATTTTCTTGATCAAATTTTAACATTCGTTTAACCTTCAGACGAATTTATCAACACTGTTTGTTCAAACATAATAAAAGGAAGAATCTCATGAACAAATTTTTGAAAACTATTGCTCTTGCATCACTTATTTTTCAAGTATCATTAGCTTATGCTGGAAACACCGTTTCTCTTGCAGGTAAAACATTTACTGAAATAATAAATCAAACAGTAGTTGAAGCAAGGATAAGCGAGCTCGGCCAACAAATTACTAGCTATTATAAAAACAGTGAACGTCGCCTCGTTTTTGTCGGAGTCTTGGGAGGAGCAACTTTTTTCCTTACAAGCTTAATGCAAAAAGTGGCATTGCCTTGCTACATGGAATTTTTGAAAGTTTCCAGCTACAACGGCGGATTAGCAACAACAGGGTCTGTTCAATTACAATTTGACTCCTTAGCCGAAAAAGATCTTACGGGTTGCGATGTCATTATTACAGAAGATATTGTTGAAACAGGTTTAACGATGGAATGGATAATAAATCATTTTAAATCAAAAAACCCAGCTTCTATTAAAATAGCATCACTTCTGCTAAAAAAAGATTGCCTTAAAGCTGCAATTCCTGATATTGATTATCTTGGTTTTGAAGTTGAAAAAGATGCATTTGTTGTAGGTTACGGCATGGATTACAAAGAACTTGGCAGAAACTTACCTGGTATTTATGAACTTGTAACAGCACCAGCAGCATAAGAACTTCAAGGTTACTTTAACATAAAAGCCGGTCTATCTTAAAAAATAGACCGGCTTTTATTTTTTTAGTAAGAAACAAACTTTTCAAGTGCTTGGCTTAAAAACTCAGATGCTTTAAGCACGATCGATAAATGCGTTGCATCGCAAATCAACTGTGCAAAAGATTTATCTTTAATATTTTCATGCAAATGATCCTTAAACGCAATTAATTTCTCTGGAATAAACTGCTCATCACGATCAGCGACAAAAAGAGCACATGGTTTTTTAAGCTTGCGGAACAAAGACTTTGCATCATGAGGCGAAGTAGCAATCGCCATAGCCGTTGTATACGAAGTAAGAATATAAGAATCCTGCTTAATAAGTCGCTCTGGGTAATTAAAAAAGACCGCTTTGGTGTGATTAAATAACCAACCACCAGAAAACACATTTGCTATAATTGCCCATATTTTAATATTTTTAACAAAGCGTTGATTTGGTTGAACAGTTCCAGAATCACCCCCCAAAAAAGGTGCTACAAAAAAGTATCCATCAACTAGGTTGCTCTTTTGCCAACCGCTGTAATTGAGGATAACACCAGCACCTGCTGAGTGCCCACCTAAAAAGAGAGGGAGCGCTGAGTGTCGCTGCTTCACAAAGCGTACTGTGTCATCGATATCTTGCCAAACCTGCTGAGCACTTGGCGCATCACCACGTAGTCCACCTGAATTTCCATGCCCTCGAAGATCAGCCAGATAAACGGCAACCGGAAACTTTTCAGTCAGTTCTTGAGCCATTTTTTGATATAAGCGATTGCTCCAAAACCCACCACCATGATAAAAAATAAGCGAAGCTTTTGGTTCAGATTTTGGCAAAAAGCTATAATATGCAAGGTCTACCTTGTCAGAAGCTTTCAAAAATTCTGGTTTTATGCGGTTTTTCCATTGCTCTATTTTCTGAACTTCTTCAAAATTAAGTGAGTCTTGTTCTGTTTTCATATCACATTCTTCTTTCTTACACGCTAACACATTGTCACTTAAAAAAATTATTACGAAAAAAACCATCGACCCGATTTTAATTATTCCACGCATATTGTTCTCTCTCTGCTGACTAATAATTGCTCTTTTTAAGAGCGAGTATATTTCTTTGTAATAGATATATTCAACGCATTTATTCGACATATATTTGATCAAAAACGTTTTAATAAGAAAATTATTATTGCAAAAAACAAAGCTCTTCACAAACGATATAACTATAATTAAATCAAGTAGAAAATAATACCCGATGTGTATAAAAAAATATTTCTTCAATACCTCTTTTCTCCTTGCTCAAATGATCATATTCGATTACTCTTCTGTAAATTTTCAAATGTTTTTCTTAACAAAATAAAAGGAGTATTCATGAGCAAATTATTGCAACTTATGCTTGTTACCTCACTTGTTTTTAGTGCAACATCATTACAAGCAAGAGAAGAGAGTGACATCATTGTGGTTAATAATGAAGTATTTGAAAAAGGGATATCAGCAGAACAGATTCAGACAAGAAATAAAGAACTCGGCGCTCAAATAAGCGAAGATTACAAAAACGTGGCTGATCCAATTGTTTTTGTTGGCGTATTAACAGGCGCTGTGTATTTCGCGGTAGATTTGACCAGAGAAGTCACACATGCCAGTGAAATACGGTTTTTAAAAGCAGACAGCTATGGCAATGAGAAAGAATCTTGTGGAACTGTTACCATTTCACATGATTTAACAAAGTCGCTTGAAGGGCGTCACGTAATTATTGTAGAAGATATTATTGATACCGGTCGAACAATGAAAGCGGTATATGAGCACATTCGTGCAAAAAATCCTGCTTCAATAAAAATCGCATCACTTATTTACAAAAAAGATCGCTTGGAAGTTGAACTAAATTTCCCATTAGATTATATCGGCTTTGAAATTGAACCACGCTTTGTAATTGGTTGTGGTTTAGATTTCGGTTGGGATAAAGAAAATTGGCAAACAGAGAGAAATCTGCCATCAATTTATGCACTTAAATCGAACTAAAAAAGCATATAAAAAATAAAGCCCTCGATGTAAAAGTCGGGGGCTTTTTCTGTGTAAAATTCTTATGATTTATTCTAATTTTTTTTGATTCAATACTTTCTTGAGAATCTTTAAAACTACATGCTCTATTTTTTATAACTACGTGCATATATTTACGACATGCACATACACCTCAAAAAACAAGAACTGTGCTTGAGCGAACTTACAACACTCTACTGAAAGAAAGCATAATTCTAAGTATAATCCTGGTACAATCCTACATAAGCAAGAAATTCTCGTGCATTGTAGAGTTGATTCTTAGCTGTAAATCCAAGCACTCGATATAATCAGGTGCATCATATTTATTACTTACTATGATTATCGCTCTAAAAATAGTTTAATGACAATAAAAAAAGCCCCCGACTTTTACATCGAGGGCCAAATTTATTCTGGCAATACCTATTTTTCCGGGCCGTCACCAGCCGAGTATCTTGGGCGTTTGTTGCTTAACTGCTGTATTCGGAATGGGAACAGGTGTTTCCAACAAACTATAGCCACCAGGAAATTTTGTATGATTCGTAAGAATCAAAAGTTGTACGTAAATTTTTAAGATCTTGAGTGTACGCAATTGCTCACGTACACTCAGATTTTTTATAGTCTAATTTGCGATATAAATTCAGAGATAGATTTACTCATTGACAATCAATAGAGTCTCAGTTTTTACTTCACTGCACTTGCCTTGCGGCAAGAGCATATTGTAGTTTTAAATTAAGCGTAGATAAAACATTCGATTTATTAGTACTGGTTAGCTTAATACATTACTGCACTTCCACACCCAGCCTATCAACCTCGTAGTCTTCGAGGAATCTTATGTACCTTACGTACGGGATATCTAATCTTGAGGTGAGTTTCCCACTTAGATGCTTTCAGCGGTTATCTCGTCCAAACCTAGCTACCCAGCTTTGCTCTTGGTGAACAACTGGAACACTAGAGGTTTGTCCATCCCGGTCCTCTCGTACTAGGGACAGCGCCTCTCAAATATCCTACGCCCACGATGGATAAGGACCGAACTGTCTTACGACGTTCTGAACCCAGCTCGCGTACCGCTTTAATTGGCGAACAGCCAAACCCT
>CAYSDC010000045.1:10387-11560 GCA_964429765.1 uncultured Pseudomonadota bacterium | reverse complement strand
ATGGATAATCCGCTCCAATAGCAACATTAAATATTTTATATTTACTTAAATCATGAAACGAGCCTAACAGAGACTCTTCATGTGCCTTCTTCTTAAGACTCAAGCCCGACAAAATTCTGTGAAATTCCAGATGATAAAGCCTATTAATTTTATGCAACAGAAATCGACTATCTCGGTCATTTTTCTTTTCAAGCCAAGAAATTAAATTAAGTAAAATTGTCCCTTGTAAAATAGGATCTTCATTGAAATCTGTCGATATAATTAAATTGCTCGAATAGGGAGCATTTGGATTATTAACATCATCAAAAAAATGGCTCTTAAGCAGCGCATAATATACATCCTCGAATGAACGACGCGCTCGCTCTGATTTTTTTTCTAAATCGTACAAAGGCGGCAATGCACCACGCGATTCACACTGACTTATTGATGCAAAAATGCAAAAAACCAGCATTCCTAATGTATTAAAAATCACGCTAATATCCCACCCATTTTTTTTTGAATTCTTATTATCCATAAGTCTCACATTTGAATTAAATAATTGTATCGGGCATTAAATGCGCAAGTAAATAAACTTAAGAATCAGTATTTTACTGCAGTCAAAGTTTAGCGAAGGCTAGGAGAATGTCAAAAAGCAAGCTTTTCTTTGCTAAAATTCTAGCATAAAACAGACCCAATACTTACTTGCTTTTCAAATAGAATTATAAGGACAATGGGGTTATAAGGATCACCATAATATCGAGAGTTGAGTCGATTAACCCAACTCTTCAAGCCTATGAATTTGAGCATATCCATGAGCTCGTGCAAGATCTTCTGGAGTATCGATGCCAATTACTTCTTGATCAGTTTTGTGCATCTTGATGCGTAAACCGCAATAAAGAAATCTTAATTGTTCAAGCTTTTCAGCGTCTTCGAGTATGCATGCCGGTGCTAATGCTATTTTTTTCAGAGCTTGAGTTGTGTAAGCATAAAGACCAACATGTTTATAATGAATTTGCTGTTTTATAATCGCTTCTAAATTTTGCTCATCACGCACAGCAGGAATCATGCTTCGTGAAAAATAAAGCGCATATCCGTTGTCATCACATACAACTTTTGCAAACTTAGAACTTGTAAGTTCTTGGGAAGTGATAATTTGCTTTTTAAGCGTCCAAACATCCGCATCGCCAGCGGCGC
>CAYSDC010000045.1:6316-10207 GCA_964429765.1 uncultured Pseudomonadota bacterium | reverse complement strand
GTAACAGATTGACAATCTTTTGATGTCATAGCCCACCGCCCACCAAACGTATCAATAACATGTGCAAGCTCTTGATCATCGATTGCAAAAATTACTTCATCAAAAAATGAAACTTTTTTTGCGGCATTCCATACCCACTCCAAGAGCGGACGGTCATGCAATAGTGACAACAACTTTTTAGGGAAACGTGTTGCTTGCAATCGCGCAGGAATTACACAAACAATTTTTTCTGAAGACATTTTTTTTTCTGACACAATAAAACTCCTGAGCAAAATAGAAATTCACAGTTCAACAATTTTATTTTAGTGATATTATCAAAAAATAAAAATTATTTTATCGAACTCTTTATTGCTCTTTAATTTGTTTACGCTGAAAGAAAGTCATGTCAGAAGAATATCTTTTACTCAAAAAATCTCCCGAGCTTCGCGGCCATGCATCGATTGTAGGTGCAAAAAACGCAGTTTTGGGAATTATCGCCTCACTCATTCTGACAGAAGGAACATCACGTCTTGAAAATGTTCCCGACTCCGCAGATGTTCATCAAATGATCAACTTACTTCGGTCATTAGGTGCTTTGGTTGCCTTTAATACTCACCTCAAAGAACTCATTGTTGACACATCAACACTCAACTGCTTTGAGGTGTCACCTGATATCATGAATAAAATGCGCGCATCAATTTTGGTTTTAGGGCCACTACTTGCTCGATTTGGTAAAGCACGAGTTGCCTACCCTGGAGGGTGTGTACTTGGAGCGCGCCCCATTAACTATCACCTGATTGGCCTGAAAAAACTTGGTGTTGAATTTGAAACTCAAGGACATTTTTTATATGCAACATTACTGCATCACCAAAACAATACACACTCACGAATAGTCCTTGAATATCCAAGCGTTGGAGCAACCGAAAACATCATGATGCTTGCTGTTGCTCTACAAGGCCAAACAACCATCATTAACGCTGCAACGGAACCTGAAGTTCTTGATATGATTGATGTACTCAATAAAATGGGTGCAAAAATAAGCGTCCTTGGAAATGGAACGCTTCATATTCAAGGAGTTCATACGCTTAATCCTATACATCATCACGTTATTCCTGACCGACTTGAAGCGGGAGCTCTTCTTCTTGCAGCAAGTATTACAGGTGGGCAAATCCATCTCCCTGACGCTCGACCAGACCATATGGACATGTTTTTAGCAAAGCTTGAAGAAATGGGTCATCAAGTTATCACTCAATTCAATAATCCTGAATGGGAAGGCATTACGCTGATTGCAACAAAAAATCCACGGGCTGTTAGCTTTAAAACAGCTCCTTATCCAGGGTTTCCAACAGATTTACAAGCGCCTATGATGGCAGCACTTTGTTTAGCAAATGGAACAAGCGTCATTGAAGAAACTGTCTTTGAAAATCGCCTCATCCACGCACAAGAACTGCGTAAGATGGGTGCACAAATTTCTGTAACGGGAACAACCGCAGTCATTCATGGTGTCGATGCATTATATGGCTGCGACGTCATTGCAAATGATATTCGAGCGTCATGCAGCCTGGTTATGGCTGGTCTCCAAGCAGCAGGCCAAACGAGGGTCACAGGAATTCATCATTGGCAACGGGGCTATGATAATCTAGAAGAAAAGTTGCGAGCTCTGGGCGCTGACATTGAGCTACGCTCTATTTGAAGAATGTAGCTCTCACAAACAATTATTTACTTGGTAAGCTTGCCGAAAGTTCTGCAACCTCTTTTGTAATAAGCGCTTGACGTAATTTATTAAATTGAATGGTCAGGCGCTCAAGAATTTTATCCGCATTCGTATACGAGCCATCCATAGCAACAAACCGTGCTGCATGCTCTGCAATAAGCGCTTGAAAAAGCGTATTAACAATTGTTGTTCGTACGTAAAGATGAGCAAGATATTTTGCTATTTCATCACGATCTTGCTCCAAAATAATATCCTGATCGTCGATAAAATGCCCTTGCTTATTTTCGCTTTCAGACTCATGCGAATCTCCCTCATAATTATCAAGACAGGCTGGAGTAAGCCTTGTTTTAAGAGGACGCTGCATGAAAAACGATTTTAATTCGTTACTGAGAATAGTTACTGAAGAATAGGGCTGATCTACATGTAAAATTTTTTCCATCAAATCATCGGTAATTGTCGTTAAATTATGCGCCGTAAGTTCGTGATAAAAGCAAATGAGCTCCCCTACCTTGATCTCTTTTGCAAATTTAACCGCTTTTTGGCCAATAGCAATAAGCTTTGGTTTTTGATGAGATTCAACAAACATAGACTTTTTTGCATAACGAAAGAGATTGGAATTAAGACTCCCACAAAGGCCTTTTGATGTGCCTATTATTATGAAAAGAGGATTTTGATCGAGAACATCATGAGGAAAAAAAACAGGATCATTCCAATGAGCACCTCGTGTAAATCGTAAAAAAAGAGATCGCACACTACCCATGTAGGTATTCATCGGAATGCGCTGCTTTTCAAGCTTCGCATACAGTGACATCGATACAAGTCTAACAGCATGTGTAATTTTTTTTGTTGTTTGAACCGACTTAATCTGCTGTTTTAATTGGGCTAGTTGAGACACATTTTTCCTTGTCAAAAAGATCGGTAGCAGTTATTCCGCACCTATCAACATACGAAAAAATCATTTTTTTTACAATGAGTGCATTAAAAAGATACGCTATAGTAGGGGCCTTGCTTTAAACTGCAACCAATTTTTTAGGGAATAAAGACTTATGATTGTTGTCATTGATGGGTACAATATGCTGAGACAAATTTTTCCAGGTAATAAAGGTAAGCTTGATATTCAAAAAAAGCACCTTATTCAACAACTAGCACGTTATAAAGCGTGCAAAAAAAGTGTAATTTCAGACGTTATCATTGTCTTTGATGCCGGCCCACTCCACCACGCAACCAGGGAAGTCCATAACGGAGTTGTTGTTATGTTTTCAGGGCAAAAAAGCAGTGCCGATGAATGGATTATAGAATATGTTAAAAAAAATAAAGCCCATGAAATTATTGTTGTTACCAAGGATAGAGCCATCATTCAAGCATGCGGACAATATAATGCAGAGGCACTTGATGGATCAAGCTTTTTACAGCTTGTTTCCAATACAATAGCAACACAGGACCATACTCAAAATAATACAAAGATTCCTCTCTATGACAAACAAATCAAAAAATTTGAACAGACTCAAAGCTTCTATGATGACGAATTACTGGAAGCTGATAGCAAAATTAACAAACAAAAACTTGATTTTTTAATGCAACAAGAAAGCTTTTTTATCCCTGAAAAAGATCATATCGATCAACAAGATAAGTCTTCAAGTAGAAAAAGCGCTGCGCAATCGCTATCAAAAAAAGAAAAAAAGATTTATGCTAAACTCAAAAAGCTTTCATAATAACATCGACCTAATAGGCATTATGGACATTATTTTTAATCAAAAAAACATTCCAACCATTGTAGCCAAACAAATCATTCCCCTGTTTGATCATAAAAATATTTTTACACTCTATGGCCCTATGGGAGCTGGAAAAACAACACTGATTAAAGAAATTTTACGTCAATTTGGAGTTACTCAAACGGTTATAAGCCCAACATTTGGATATGTTAATACATATCATGGGAATAATAACCAAATTTTTTATCATTTTGATCTTTATCGACTCGGATCAGTTAATGAGTTCATTGAAGCGGGATTTGATGAATATTTTGCCCAACCAAACGCTTTTGTTATTATCGAATGGCCTGAACTGATCGAATCTTTACTCACTATCCCTGAGTGTATTGAGCGGACACAAATCATCAATTTAGCCTATAATTCTGACGATTTTTCTCATAGAATTGTAAGAATAAAGAAAAAATAATAAGAAAAAAAATAAAAATA
>CAYSDC010000045.1:5247-6221 GCA_964429765.1 uncultured Pseudomonadota bacterium | reverse complement strand
TTTATAAAAAATCTATCCTTAGTGTCATTGCAAAGAATGGTTAATTTGCGTGTTTAATGGGGAGGTTCCCGAGCGGTCAAAGGGGACGGACTGTAAATCCGTTGGCTCAGCCTTCACAGGTTCGAATCCTGTTCTCCCCACCATCTTCTTAATTTTTTGAGAAGATGTGCATTTGCGGATTGGCACTTCATGAAAACTTTTGTATAATGAACAAAGTGCTCTTTCTTTGCGTAAAAGCTTGCGGGAATAGCTCAATTGGCTAGAGCGACAGCCTTCCAAGCTGTAGGTTGCGGGTTCGAGCCCCGTTTCCCGCTCCATTAGATATAAGCTGGCATAGCTCAGTTGGTAGAGCAGCTGATTTGTAATCAGCAGGTCGCTGGTTCGAGTCCAGTTGCCAGCTCCAGAAACCTAAGACGAGTGCTAAACACCCTTGACAACCGCATACGCGCCCTTGATGAGCGATAAAAACTTTGAAGCAAACAAGTGGATAATCCACACGAATAGAATTTGAAATAAGCGAGAAAGCCCACGTAGCTCAGTTGGTAGAGCACTTCCTTGGTAAGGGAGAGGTCACCGGTTCAAGCCCGGTCGCGGGCTCCAGTTTCAATTGATTAATGGTTTAACGAGTACTGAAAGTTTGATTATGGCTAAAAATCGCGTTATCATGCACCTAGAGTGCGAGGGATGTGGCTTGAGAAATTATAGCATGCGTGTCTCAAAAAAGCGTTCCTTTGGGAAGCTTTCATTGAATAAGTATTGCTTCAAGTGCCGAAAACATTCTGTGCATAAAGAAACAAAATAAAAAAAGGGATGGGTCAGTAGCTCCAATTGGTAGAGCAGCGGACTCCAAATCCGCGTGTTGGGGGTTCGAATCCCTCCTGGCCTGCCAAAACCACACGGCAAAGGTGTCCTGATATGAGTAAAATTATGGCCTTCGTCAACGAAGTTAAAACAGAATTAAAAAGAGTGACTTG
>CAYSDC010000045.1:0-5237 GCA_964429765.1 uncultured Pseudomonadota bacterium | reverse complement strand
TACTTCGTTTTCAAGCGAGGTAATAGCTGAAATAAAAAAGACAACGTGGCCAAATCGAGATGAACTAACAGGGTCCATGATCATTGTCTGTATCGTGGTTGTTATTTTTGCAGCTATCCTTGGAATAATGGACAGCTCATTTAGTTATATTATCAGACAGTTAATTAGTTAAATAATTAATTAACAATATGAAGAGGCGCGCGGTTAAGCAATGAAACGTTGGTATGTAGTACAAGTATTCACCGGGTTTGAAGACATAGTAAAAGTTGACCTTGAAAAACGGTTCGATGAAGAAGGTCTTTGTGAGTCTCTTGGGGAAATATTAATTCCTACCGGAGAGGTTGCTTCATTCTTTTCTGAAATAAAAACCAAAAAAGAAAAAATCTTTCCTGGGTACCTTCTTATTAATATGGACATGAACGGAGAGACTTACCGGCTTGTTTCTTCTAATCAACGCGTAACCCGCTTTTTAGGTGGTGAGAGCCCAGCTCCATTATCCGACAAAGAAGTGGAGCGTATTCAAGCGCAAATGGCGGGCAAAGTTCCAACTTTAAGCGATAAATCATCGTTTGTTGTCGGCAATGAAGTTCACATTTCTCAAGGACCGTTTGCAGGATTCGACGGTATCATAGATAAAGTCGATGAAGAACGAGAACGACTTACGCTTATGATAAGTATCTTTGGAAGATTGACGCCCGTTGAGTTAGGTTTTGATCAAGTTAAAAAATAATCGTGTATAGGTGATGACATGTCGAAAAAAATTAAAGCTCAGGTAAAATTGCAATTGCCTGGTGGTGGCGCAACGCCAGCTCCACCAGTAGGTTCTACATTAGGTCAGCATGGTGTTAACCTCATGGATTTCTGTAAAAAATTCAATGCTGCATCGGCAAATCGCAAAGGCGAAACCGTTCCTGTTCAAATTACAATCTATCAAGACAAGACATTTGATTTTGTATTGAAAACGCCTCCGGTTTCAGAATTGATCCGCAAGAAGGCTAATGTAAGCAAAGGGGCAAAAAACCCTGGCAAGGAACAAGTCGGCACGCTTAAATGGAAAGATGTTGAAGATATTGCGAAAATCAAACTACCAGATTTGAGCGCCTTTGACTTGGAAGCCGCTAAAAAAGTAATTGCAGGAAGTGCTCGTAGTATGGGTATTGCAGTCGTTGAATAAACGATTGGAACATGGTTTAGATGAATTGGATACTCAATGAGTAATATTGGAAAAAAACACAGACAAGTAAGAGAAAAGTTAGCTTCTGCAGCAATTTCTTCAAATAAAGATGCGCTTGACTTTGTTATAAAAAATGCACATGTGAAGTTTGATGAATCTGTAGACGTAAGCATTGTTCTTGGTATTGATCCTACAAAGGGTGAACAGACTGTGCGTGGCTCAGTACTTCTTCCACACGGCACCGGAAATGAAGTTCGTGTTCTTGTTTTTGCTAAAGGTGAACATGCTGATGCGGCAACATCTGCTGGTGCAGATTTTGTGGGTTCTGATGACCTTATTGCAAAAATTGAAGGCGGTTGGACAGATTTTGATGCAGCCGTTGCAACTCCAGATCTTATGGGTCCTGTGGGAAAAGTTGCAAAAATTCTTGGACCTCGAGGCTTACTTAGCAATAAAAAAGTTGGTACGGTAACTTTCGATATAGCAAGTATTGTTTCAGACCTCAAAAAGGGTCGTGTTACTTTTAGAAATGATAAAGGCGGTATTTTACACGCTCCATTTGGAAAAGTATCATTTGGAATACCAAAGCTTCTTGAAAACCTTGCCGCTCTTATTAAATCGGTTCAAAGCAGCAAGCCTGGAACATCTAAGGGCAAGTTTATCAGGAAAGTTTCTATTTCTTCAACCATGGGGGTTGGCGTCATCATCAACCCTGATGAGATTGTATAAGCAGTTTTTAAAAGGGTTTTGTTATGAATCGTCAACAAAAAGAATCAGCTCTTTCCGACTTTAAAAAACTGTTTTCAGAATCTGAAGCGGCATTTTTAGTACAGTACAAAGGGTTGAACGTAGCAGCTCTTACAAATTTTCGAAAAAATCTAAGGGAAAATAAAGCTGTTTTTAAATTCACCAAAACAACATTGATGAAACTTGCTACACAAGATATTCAAGGCGCTAATGACTTCAGCCAAGATTTTTCTAATCAGGTTGGCATAGTATTTGCGAATGGCGATGTTTCAGCAATTGCAAAAAATCTTATTAAGTTTTCAAAAGAAAACGGATTGATGCAAGTTGTTTCAGGTTTTTTTGAATCAAAAAAACTTGCACTTGGAGATGTTGTATTTCTTGCATCACTTCCTCCTCGAGAAGTTTTGCTTGCACAGGTTGTTGGAACGATGCAAGCTCCAATTTCAAGTTTTGTTCGCTTGCTTAACTTGCTTATTGTTCGATTGCTTTTTGTACTTAAGAGAATTGAAGAGCAAAAGCAGCTTAGTGCTGAGTAGACAATAGATTTCGTGGGGGATTTTACGAATCTGTTTTTAGGTTGTCAGAGTAATTAAGATTGTTCGTTTACTATTTGTTATAGGGAGTTATCCATGTCATCAAAGATGATTGAAGAAATCAGCAAAATGTCCGTTAAAGAGCTCGCTGATTTGGTAAAGGCTTTGGAAGAAGCTTTTGGCGTTTCCGCAGCTGCACCAGTTGCAGCAATGGCTCCAGCCGCTGCAGGCGCAGTTGCTGCACCAGCAGAAGAAAAGTCTGAATTCAAAGTAACGCTTACAGACGCTGGTGCTAACAAGCTCAACGTTATTAAAGCACTTCGCAGTGTAACAACACTGTCTCTTGGCGCTGCAAAAGAAGCTGCTGACAATACTCCATTTGTTGTCGCAGAAGCATCTCCAAAAGAAGAAGCTCAAAAAATCAAAAAAACACTTGAAGAAGCTGGCGCTAAAATAGAATTAAGCTAAATTTAATTTTATGTGCTTGGAATAAAGATTTGGGACCGTCTTAAAGGAAAATAATGCCTTTTAAGACGGGTCCCCTTTATTTTCATTAAGAAGAAATAACTATGTTTGCAGTGTCATGTCTTGTTGCGTTTACGATTAGGAGCGATTGAATGTCTCAGTTCGGCAGAGGTCAGGGAGTCTTAAGAAAATCATTTGGCAAAATCAAAGAGGTCGTATCGCTACCCAATCTTATTGAGGTACAGTCAAAATCCTTTAATGATTTTGTTCAATTAGATTGCTTACCTTCCGAGCGTAAAAATATTGGACTTGAAAAGGTTTTGCGCGATACATTCCCTGTGGAACACAATGAGCGCATCTCTTTGGAGTATGTAAGCTATGAGCTTGGTGATTGGGCGTGTGTATGCGGCCAATTAACAGGTGTTCAAAATCGTTATAAATGGGGTTGTTCTTCCTGTAAAAAAACAGGTTTCAATTCTCTAAAAAATGGACAAATTTGTCCTGCCTGCAGTAAAGATACTGCTTGCTATACTCCCTGCAAAAAATGTTTTTCTCGTGTCACAATCAAAGGCAATATTTCAGTTAGTGACTGCCGATACAGTGGAAAAACATATTCAATGCCACTCAAAGTAAAAATGCAACTGAGTAGCTGGGATATTGATCCACAAACAAATGCAAAAGTTATTCGTGACATCAAAGAACAAGACGTATTCTTTTGTGACTTGCCAGTAATGGTCGATCTTTATGAAGATAAAGATGGATGTTTTCAGCTTGGCAGCCAAGGAACGTTCTTAATCAATGGCGTTGATCGTGTTGTTGTAAGCCAAATTCACCGTGCTCCTGGTGTTATGTTTTCTTTGAGTAAGAAAACAAAAGATTATCGCGGTCAGCCATACCACGTCGCAAGAATTATTCCAGGACGAGGTTCTTGGCTTGATTTTGAATTTGATCATAACGATCTCGTATACGTCCGCATTGACAAAAAAAAGAAAATTCTTGCAACAACATTCTTGCAAGCAATTGGAATTGAGAAAAACTCAATCCTCTCAACTTTTTATGACTTCGATGATATTGAAGTTAAAAAAGGAAAATTTTACAGAAAAATTAATACGAATATCATCGGACAACGCCTTGAAACTGGTTCATTGCCAAAAGATATCGAGGATAGTTTCGTTATTGGACAGCGATTTACCAAACCTATGATTGATACACTTCTCAAAGAAGGTGTCAAAAATTTGGTTGTCCGTAAAAGCAGCTTAACTAACCGTATCGTAGCTAAAGACGTCATTGATGAATCAACTGGTGAGGTTCTTATTCCTTTAGGATCAATCTTAACTGAAGAAATCATTGATCAGATAGGTGAACTCGGCGACTGCAAACTTAGTCTTATTCAATCATCCGGTTATGTATTTCAACCAACAATGGCTTTGACATTCGCACAAGACCATATCAATAGCCATGAAGACGCACTTAAAGAAGTTTACTCCAAGTTGAAGCCTGGTGATATTCCTTCATTAAAGATAATGGAAGAATACATTAGTAATCTTTTCTTTAATTCTCGTTTTTATGATTTAACGATTGTTGGTCGTATTCGTACCAATCGTAAATTGGGCATGAATAGCAATCAAGATATCACGCATCTAACCCAAGAAGATATTATCACAACACTCAAGTATCTCGTAGGATTAAAAGAACGTGGTGAAGGCGAGTTGGATGATATTGATCACTTGGGCAATCGATGTGTCAGACTTGTTGGTGAATTGCTTCAAAGTCAGCTCTATGTTGGTTTCTCTCGCATCGAACGTATCATTAAAGAGCGCTTCCGCTTGCAAGAGAATTATTCCTCTCTCATGCCTTACGATTTCTTGAACGTAAAACCTCTTGCTGCTGTTTTAAGAGAATTCTTCGGGACTGGCCAATTATCTCAATTTATGGATCAGACCAATCCACTCGCTGAAATGGCGCACAAACGTAGACTCTCTGCTCTTGGACCCGGTGGTATTACTCGCGAACGTGCGACTTTTGAAGTTCGTGACGTTCATACCTCTCACTACGGTCGTATTTGTCCTATTGAAACTCCAGAAGGACAAAACATTGGTTTAATTTCATCTCTTTCAACTTATGCTCGCGTTAATGAGCTTGGGTTTATTGAAACGCCATATCGTAAAGTTGATGATGGAAAAGTTGCAGATAGTGTCATGTACCTCGATGCATTTGAAGAGCAGGGCAAAACAATTGCACAAGCTGCAATCAAAATGAACAAACACAATGCAATTAACGAAACAAAGATCTTAATCCGTAAAGACGGAAATATTTTG
>CAYSDC010000044.1:7873-12171 GCA_964429765.1 uncultured Pseudomonadota bacterium | reverse complement strand
CGCGAAGGCATCGAAACAAAAAGGCCTTTATCGCTCTGAATAATTTTCATGTCGCGGACAATGAAGCACTCGTCAAAAACCATCGTTGCATAAGCTTTGAGTTTACCTTCATTTGCTGGATAAACTTTTACTTCTGTAATTTTCATCTATGTCCTTTGTTTGCACCAGGCTGCGAACGACCAGCAGACCTGCTTCGCACACTTATTGAAATCATTTATTTCAACAACGACCTAGTATGGCTACAATTTAAATGTTACTTGTTTTTTTGTCAACAACTACATACACAAAATTATTTTTCTTTTTGAGCTGCACGAAGTTTGGCAGATCGAGAAGATGGGTTTTGCATAAGCTCTTCAGGGGTGGCCGTAATAGGTTTTGGTGTCAAAATAGTAAGATTTTCACGTCGTTCGCGGAAATAATATTTAACAATACGATCTTCTAATGAATGAAAACTAATACAGACTACCCTTCCCGGTGGCGTAATGAGTGGGAGTGTAATCTTGAGAAACCTTTCTATGTTATCGAGTTCATGATTAACCTCTATGCGGAGTGCTTGAAAAGCACGCGTCGCAGGATGCATCTTTCCTCGACGTTTAAAGAATGGAATAACCGATTCAACAAGATGCACGAGTTGTCCAGTAGTTGTAATTTTTTTTTGCTGACGAGCTGCAACAATTGCTCGTGCAAGAGCTCTTGAGCGCGTCTCTTCTCCATATTTATAAAAAATATCGGCGAGCTCTTTTTCAGAAAGTCTATTTACAAGATCTGCGGCTGTTACGTATTGATGAGCAGGAGACATGCGCATATCAAGGGGTGTATCAGTTTGAAATGAAAAACCCTCTTTTTCATGAATTTGAAATTGCGATGTTCCAAAGTCTGCAAGCGCGCCATCAAGTGATGTAATGCCCTCTTTTTCTAAAATTCGATCTAGGTGGATAAAGTTTCCCCACAGTACCGTTAGTCGGTCTCCAAATTGTTCTTGCAGTGCAGGAGCATTTCGTTTGATTGCTTCTTTATCCCAATCAAGAGCAACAACTCGACATGCGGGCTCTTTTTCAAGAATTGCTTTGGTGTGTCCACCGCCCCCAAATGTTGCATCAAGGTAGAGCTTACCCGGTTGTGGATTTAAATACGCAAGTACCTCATTAACCAGAACGCTTTTGTGATACTGTTCTTGAGTTTTTGGCGCGGATAATTTGTCAGGAAGTGATGGTTTCATAAATAGTTACTTAGTATTAAATTTGGTAAAATCTACACGTCGAATTGGTTTAATGACATAATCGATAAAATCTTCGGCGATGCCATATTGTTCAACGTCAACAACAACTTTTTTCTTTTTGAGCCTTGCTAGAAGGCCCAAATTTAATTTTCTGTGTGATCCCAAGAGTTCAAAGGTTGATTCTTGAGCAAGTTTCGTTTCTTCTTCATCAAAGATAGCTAAAAATCCTCGCACATACGAACGATCTCTGCTTTCAGTAATCGTGTCAACATCAATAACACCAATTTCCCCAGGAGGGATGCTTATGATAGGTGTTTTGTCATAGCGCCAAACTTCCATATCATCTTTTTCATCAACAGCTGCAAACCAGGTTCCTTTTGCTTTCTTCTGGTACACAAAGCAGGTTGCCAAAATAGGTTTTCCTGTTTTATTTTCAACCGCAAAATCAAGTTCTGGCGTTCGAGCAATTTTTTGTTCTTGATCGCGAGCATTTTTTTCAGCAAAATTAAATTCAAAGTATTCACCTTTAAAGCCATAACGTTCAATTTCAAGCTTTTTATCATGCAAATACATTAACTGGTCAAGGTCAAGTTTATTGCGGTCAGGGAGCAGCTCATAAATAGAATCATCGGCATCTTTTTGATTTTTGAAAACCCCAAGGTATCCAAATACATTTTTTCGTGAGTAATCGTCATCAATGTAATCGATCTGAATTTTTTGTGTTTGGAGGTGGTCAAGTTTATAAATAGGGCTCTTATCCCAGCGCCAATGGCCAAAATCACGTTTTTTTATGTAGGAAAAACAGGTTACGTATAATGTTTTTCCGGTCTTATTTTGAACATCAAAATCAAGTGACTTTATATTCGAAGCCAAGAGTGCTGTTTTGCGTTTCATTGTTGTTTTAGTTTTTTTTCTACTCTTTTTTTTCTTTGGTACGGTTGGCAATGGAGCTGCTTTAAACGGTGTTTGTGTTTCAGGGTGCCGCGCTATGTCGGTATCAACTGCTTCGTTGCGCTCCCATTTGCGTGCGCAGCTTGAGAGTAAAAGATAGCTAGCAAGGGCGATAAGATGCAGGTACGAAGTATACTTCATAGCAAAAGACTCCTACGTGTCATTATGTTTACCACCGGACGATTATTTGAAATTTAGCGTATTGCGTTGGAAAAATATAGCAATTAGCTCATTAAAATTTCTTGTTCGATCATTCTGAGCTTTTGAGCGAGCTCTTTTTCATCTTTTATCATGCTTTCAACTTTGGTGATCGCATGGATAACGGTAGAGTGATCTCGTCCTCCAATAAAGCTTCCAATAGTTTGAAGTGAAGAGATCGTTAATTTTTTCATTAAATAGAGCGTTACCTGCCGAACAAAGGTTATATCCTTTTGTCGTTTTTTCGATTTAATTTCATGAATCGAAACTTCGTAATGCTTCGAGACAGCTTTCAGTACATTTTCAAGTTGAACGCTATCTTTTCTTTTTTCATTTAAATTGAGCAAGACACGCTTTGCCATATCCAGAGAGATGGGTTGATTGGTAAGCGTAGCAAAGGCGCTTACTCGAATGAGTGCACCTTCAAGTTCTCGGATATTTGAAAGCACTCGAGAAGCGATAAAGTCGGCAACGTCGGAATGAAGAATAATGCCGTGCGCTTCCGATTTGCGTTCCAGGATAGCAATTTTTGTCTCTAAATCAGGAATCTGAATGTCGGCAACAAGTCCCCATTCCATACGAGACTTGAGTCGATTTTGCAAGCCAGTAATCTCTTTAGGGAACGTATCACTGGAAAGAACAATTTGCTTTTGCTGCTCATAGAGCGCATTAAAAATATGAAAAAAGCTCTCTTGTGTCTGCTCTTTGTTTGATAAAAATTGAATATCATCAAGCATTAAAAGATCAACTTTTTGATATTTTTCACGAAATTGTGATGAACGCTCAAGTCTTATTGAATGGATAAATTCGTTAATAAAATGGTCGCAGGTTTCATACCGGATAACCAGTTGAGGGTTGCGTTTTTTAGCCTCATTACCGATGGCGTGCAGAAGGTGAGTTTTACCCAGACCTGTTCCACCGTAAATAAAAAGTGGGTTATAAACGGCACCGGTATTTTGTGCAACAGCGTGAGCAGCAGCATGAGCAAGCGAGTTGTTTGGCCCTACGACAAAGTTTTCAAAATGGTAGTTTTCATTAATGTTGGGGGCATTTAGGTCACGACCTCTTTTTTTAGAAATGGTCTGCGATGTTCCTGATGGCGGTTTTGAAAGTGGGTATGTATTTGGAGAGGGTGTTTTTTCTGCCTCTTGCGCCGGTGTAAACTGAGTGTTTGCTGTGTGAGGCATTATGGTTGTTTGCGCAACTGATGCAGGGATAATAGTCCGTGTGGGATTATTTGAGCTGTTGCTGATAAAGAAAAGGCGAATATTATTGCTATGCAACAACCGAGCAAGGTGTGTTTTAAGCAAAATAGTATAATGTTCCTGAATCCATTTGCTCACAAATTGATTAGGAACGCGCAACGTAACTGTTGCCGTTGCAGGATTCCATTCTTCCAGAACAACGGCTTTAAACCAAGTTTCAACAATTTGGCTTCCAGCTTCTTCTTTAATGATTTTTAAAAATTCTTCCCAAATCAGGCGCACAGCTTTACCCTTTGTTTACATATGTGTCGTGCGTTTCATGCTTGTATAGTCTGGAGATTTTGTTGATTCCAACAAGCATTTTGAAAGTATATCAGATGGAAAATGAGTTGAATATGAATTTATCATTATCGGGCAAGTCCAGTACAATTATCCGTTTAATTGGTTGCGTCATATTGATGCTTATGAGTGGATGTGGCAAAAAAAATAATAAGCAGCTTGCCAAGACCTATTACAAGCTCTGTATGGTCGAGTTGGGAGAAGGCTTGTCAACCGATGTTGCGATACGCAAGGCGCTTGATTATGTTGATAAGGCGATTGATTGTGACCCTAAGCCGGAGTATCAAGCGGTACGGGGAAGCATATTATTCAAACTCAAGCATTACAATCGAAGCATCGCGTGCTTCAAAACGGCCTTGCGTGAAATCACCTGCCCACGAATTCGT
>CAYSDC010000044.1:2783-7863 GCA_964429765.1 uncultured Pseudomonadota bacterium | reverse complement strand
CTTTTAAATAATATTGCCTGCATTTATGGTCAGCAGGGGAATTGTCGTAAGGCGCATGCGATATGGACCAAGCTGCTCACATCACCTCATTATCTTACGCCAGAGGTGGCAATGGTTAATCTGGCTAAAATGTTTGTGGACAAGGGCAAGTATGACCAGGCAAAAAAATATTGCGCCAAAGCGGTCACGCATGCCCCTACGTATATTGACGCTCACTTTTACCTTGCGCTTTTGTCGTATTACACGCAAGATTTTTCCCTGGCAAAAAAAGAGATAACGACAACACTCTTTATGGAGCCTGGGCATCAAGGGGCAAAGCATTTAGAGCGTATGCTTGCGGTGAGTTAGTTTTTTAACTCCCCTTAATTTTCATCCGTTGTTGCAAGCATGCTGCGCACGTCATCATCGCTGATGTGAACCCATTTGAGAACAAAATCTGAAACTTGAGCCGCAAAGTCATTCATGGCTTCGATGTCTTGGCTATCAACGGGCTTTTGTGTGTTGTAGTTTTGCCGTGTGCGCTTGAGAATTTCATAATCAAAAGTTATTGAATCAAGGTGCGTGTAGCCAATTTTTTCTAGGCATGCGACAAGACTGCGATCTTGATGAAAGTGAGGCTTGGTCTTGGCATATTGATCACGTACGCCGTCTATAATTTCAGCGGGAACAGCGGATTTGTTTGCGTGGTAGGCTCCCATAAGCGTTATGGTCCGGTTTGATGCTCTGGTTTCTGGTTGGCTTATGTGCCAGAGCGCTTTTGCCTGAATAATGTCGACATATTCAAGACATAAGAAGATTTTTTTTTGGAGGAAGATCGCTTCTTGAAGAGCTTCATCCGGATTATTATATGCTTTTGAGTTTTTAACATTTTTAATGATGTTGCTGATAATTTCATCAGATGAAATATTTTTAGCGTTAGCGTTTAGATGAGCGAAGTATTTTTTTACTGTGTTTTTTAAACGGTTGAGCAGTATGTTGCATTGCTTGTTCATGTGTTTAAAGATTTGCTTGAGCTGTTTGTCGCTTATATTCGCTGACAAATTAGTTTGTTGATTATCAATATTGCTATTTGGTTATTTCTGAATTCATTATTTGTGAGTGTTTGTTTATAAATAAATTTACATTGTGCTTCACTTCACTAAATAATTCACTAAATAAATTAAGAAGCGCAATGCGTATATCAGGGCTTAGTGCTGCTGATTGTGAGAAGTCAAAAGTTGCACGAGTTTCAAGATTGGTTACTTTTACTTGATTAAAAAATGTGTCCCATTCAATATTTTTTTTAAAGAATTTATTTATTTTTTCATAGGTACTGTCTAATAATAAAAATGCGCCCAGTGGTGAAAGACCAGGCGTAAATGTATTAAGCCTTGGATTAAAAAAGTTAAGCTTTGCTGCATTAATATATTGTATGACTGAATTTGGAATTTCTCTGAAGTACGAAGGGGCTGCCACTGCTTCAACAAATATTTCAACAGTATTTTCTTTGAGGTCAAGGCGTTCTGCTAAATCAAAAAGCAGTTGCCAATCACTCTCTTGTGATCCATATCTGTGCAAATCACTCCCAATAACAGCGACATCAACTTTTTCACTGCCATCAGCCATAGGGATAATTTTTGCAAGCACATCAACATGGTTCAAATAACCAAAGCTCGTTTGCGTAAGAAAAAAGCTTGCAGCGATGAACCCCAAAAATAGTTTGCTGAAATGGTGAATGTGCATTGAAATAATTCCTCTAATGAATTCGTTTAAATTTGTAATTTTTACGAGAAGCTATCAGGAACGAGAAGCTATCAGGAAATAGAAGCTTTGTAAAATAACAATTTTTCAATATTAAGCATATGCCTGCATTGTGTAGCGCACCGTAAGAATTTATACCAACGTTAATCAGCATAGAGAATGCTTTTATCAAAAAGATAAACGTAACGATTTGTATTGTGATTTGTGTAAGAGCTTTGGGCATACGTTCATCTATAAGATCAGTGATTTTCAACTCAGAATATCGAATATATTGCCAAGAGGGCATTCGTCCCCGTATCATAATTAATGACAGATTGAAATATATCAAGCATTGATTACGGGGGGAGAATTATGAAGATATATAAAATTATGAGTCTTGTACTTGGGGGTATTATCTTTGGAATGGCGACAAGTTGGGCACATATTGAGCCTAAGAAGATGCTTTTTTATACACACAAAAAATTGCATCAAGCCGATGGCTCTGGCCAACAAAGCCCTGGCAAGAGCGTTCAGTATGAGTCACGGGACAATGGGACGGTGAGTAATGTGGCCAGCATTCAGGGGCTTGCCGCCTTCAAGCAGGCTGTTTTGCTCCATTCTTTTACCAGGCCGGTTATTGTCAAAGTGCATGCACTGGCAAGCATAGAGTCTCAAAAGGTGAAGCCACATTTTCAGGATGTAGCGGATGTGCTTGGGCAAAAGGTCTCCTGCATAGCGATGAATCTTCTTGAAGGTGGAGAACAAAACAAAGCAATTATTGCACATTTGCTTGCAAAATGTGGCGTGCATCGGGTTGATTTGCCGCTTTTTCTCTTTTTTAAAAATGGGAAACTTCAGCTCCCTGTGCGGCAGGGCTTTCATACTAAAGAAAATCTGACCGCCTTAATCCAAAAAGAGTTTTTCAATGCCGATAAGCAGACAACGGCAGAGCTGCAAAATAATGCTCATAGTGTCACTTCAGGTACTCAAGATTCCGCAAAACCTTCCAAGAAAGTGGCTAAAAATAGCTCTATTTCAGCTAAAAAATACTTATCTGAAAATGATTTCTCGTGCGATTTAACCTCAACATTCAGCAGTAAGCGCCTTGGGCAGCTTACTTCAGAGTAATAATCACTCACAAGTGCTTCAGAATTGATGTTCTCGGTTGTATTGTTTGTAAGATGCCCACATAGAGGGCGTTTTACAAACAATATATTCATTGTATACTAAAAAAATAACAAGGTTTTAAATAGAGCCTGGTTAGGATCTCAGTAAGACAGTCAGATTAAGACATGAAGAGATGCATAAGCTTGGTCGTAGCGATACGGCAAAGTGGGGGGACGATCACTACTATGCTATCACATGGATTTCGTTGATTTGTAATCGTTGGTGTTGTAAAGCATGCCTTACCCAAAGTATATAATTTGATTTTAGTGAACTAAAAATAAATACCATTATGAAAAAATGGTACTTCGTTGCGCTGTTTATAGGTGAATAGAGGTTATTCATGGCGGAGGAAAACGACAATGAAAAGAACGATGTTGAAGGATAGCGAGAAGTATACGAAAGTTACAGCTATTTTAAGACAGCGGGAAATGGATGGTTATTCGAATTGTAAAGTATAGTTAGTTGTCTTTTTATGGAGGTTTATATTATGAAGACATTTAAACATTTTTTTAACGGGCTTGTGCTCGTTGCTGTATTCGCAAGTAATGCTATGGCAGTTACTACACCAGTACAGTTGAAACAGAAACTGGAACAATCTGGTAACGTTGTTCCAGATGCAGATGATAAAGTTCTCATGAATGAACTTGGTATAGCTTACAATTCGCGTGGTAACATGCGTAAGGACCTGCGTACAGCTGCAATTGCAGTTTTAGATGCTGCAATAGAGCAAGCTGCTTGGAATGAGCTTCAAGCTTCTTCTTCCGATAATGCTAGCCAAAATTCTGATTCATCATCGGATTCAGACAGCAGCGATGAGTCTTCTGATGTAGAAGGTGGAGATGACGGCCGCAATGCTGGTTCTATTTTAGAACCAATGATCCCAGTTGCTCCACCAGCAGCTCCTGTTCTGAACAATGAAGAAGAGTTGGGTGACGATCTAGATGTGCTATTGGCAGGTGATAATGATGCAATGGATCTGCTGACCGGACTTGAAAGTCAAGTAGAAGAATTAGCAAAAGATGCGGCTCGTCTTGAAAGAGAACGTAACTTGGCTCGTGTTGAAAGAGATCGTCAAATAGAAGCAGCTCGTCTTGAAAGAGAACGTCAAGAAAGAGAATGTCAAGCAGCAGCAACTCCTCAAGAGAAAATTCGTCAAGAAAGCGAACGTCAAGCAGAGTTGGCTCATTTTAGGGCAGGAATAATTTCCAACATAAAGGCAGCAGACGCAGCTTCCCAAGAGCAAATTCGTCTTGAAAGAGAACGTCAAGCAGAAGCAGCTCGTCTATCGGAAGCAGAAGCAGCTCCTCAAGAGCAAGAAAAACTTACTTCTGACGATTCTAGCTGCAGCACAGAAGAAATTGATCAAGAAGAAATTGATCGTCAAGAAGAAGAATATCGCCAAGAACAAATTCGTCTTGATCAAGAAAAAGCTGATCAGGAATTAGCGCTTTTCTTAGCGAATGTGTCTGATGATTCTGATTCTGAAGCTGATCCTCTAGCAGCAGCAGCTCCTCAAGAGCAAGAAGGGCTTTCTTCTGACGATTCTAGCAGCAGCACAGAAGAATCTGAGCAATCAAGTCTAGAAGAAGTTGCTCAAGCTGCCAAGGTTAGCCAAAACTTGAATCGTTTTTGGAGCGATCACGAAGATTCAGATTTTGATTCAGATTTAGGTTATGGTAGCGAAGATAAGATTGATCGCAATGACATTGTATCAGACGATACACTCAATGAGTGGAGAGAAGAAGCAAGATTACTATTGGCTAACAGACAAGCGGCAGCTAGAACAATTCAAAATGCGCTTGAATTGTATCTGGTTAAAAAAGAAATTGCGCGTCGAATTGCTGAAAAGTTAGAACTTGAGAATTCTATCGGCAAAAAAGTCAAAAAGTATGTTGCAATAGCAGGGAAAACTGTTTTGGCTAAAGCAGTTCCTGTAGTGCGTACAGGAATAGACTATCTTCCTACAGCTGCTACAGCCCTTATGGCTGCACGAGCAGGTTGGGTGATTTCAGTACGATCTTCGGCGAATTCAAGCTGGATAGTAATGGGAGCCGTTACGCTTGCCGCAAGTCTTAGTGTAGGTGTAACTTATGCAGCTACACGATATGTAGCAAGACCTGTTGGTCATGCAGCTGTTAATGGAACTGAAAATCTTGTTAACCGTTTTGCAAATGATGACTCCAAAGCATTAGGC
>CAYSDC010000044.1:0-2773 GCA_964429765.1 uncultured Pseudomonadota bacterium | reverse complement strand
ACACAAAACGCCTCCAGCAAAGAAGCCGAAAGCTAATGGACCTGAAGAAAAGAATGAAAAGGCTACAGGTAAGCGCACAACAAATGATGGAAAACGCAAAACGCCTCCAGCAAAGCAGCAAAAACCTAATGAAGATGATAACGATTCATCAAACGATGGTGATAATAATAACACAGCAATAGTTATTCCTCAGAAAGAAGTTGATTCAGCTGATCAACGAGACCTAGATTAATAAACCGTACATAAATAACTACTCAAAAAGTAGTAACCAAAAGAGCAGAGGCCTAAAAACCTCTGCTCTTTTTTTGTTTGAAGGATTAACATAAGCTATTAAAAAATGAAAAATACTTTCTTTGCTCTTGCCCTGAGGTATATTAAAGCGATATACAAGGAGTGTACTCGTGGACAAAGGAGCAAGGAGAGTTATGAACTTTTTTAAAATAGCCGGTGTTGCCTCATTGCTACTGGCGATGATAAGCTGTGGGCTGACCGCAAAATTTAGAGGCATTACAACTCAGAAGGGACTTTTACGCATGTTGCAGACCGATATCGTTCATCCAAAAGAGCTGTCAGCTCTTTTTCCTCAAACCGTTGATCAGATTACTCATAATGCGCAGTGGATAACTCAACAGACCACGCAAGAGCTTGAAGACATTTTTAAAATTCCTGATAATGAGCGCACTTTTGCCAATACCGTTCAAGCTTTTGATACAACGGCAGCTCAATTTTCGGTTATTGCCGATGTGTTGAGTATTCTTGAAATGGTAAGCCCTGACCAAGCTATTCGTGATGCTTGCCGGGAGCAGGTATTGAAACTCAGAGAATTTGCGGTTGATACCTTTGCAAGTAAAAAGGTGTACAGCGTGTTTAAAAGTTATGTTGAACAGAAGTCATCTCAAGAAACATTGAGTGCAGAAGCACAGTATTTTTTAGATGAATCGATGCATAGTTTTGCTCGACAAGGTTTTAATTTGCCCGATGATGAGTATCTACAGGTTCAAAATTTGAAAAAAGAGCTTTCTAAGCTTGCAGTTCAATTTGATACCAACATTGCTTCTGACCACAGCTTTATTATGGCAAGCAAAGAAGAGCTTGAAGGTGTTGACGAAAATTTGTTCGCCTCACTTGAAAAAGATGAGCATGATAACTACAAGCTTGGTTGCGATTACCCAACATTCTTTGAGGTAATGGATAATTGCCACAATAGTGAAACACGTAAGAAATTTTCACGAAAATTTAACCAACGGGCATATCCTCAAAACTATTCGCTCTTACAATCGATTATGAAACTTCGCCACCAGCTAGCATCAAAGCTTGGCTTTGAAAGTTATGCGGCGCTTGATGTTGATTCAGAAATGGTAAAAACCCCTGCACGTGCGTATGATTTTTTGTACAATTTGATTAAGAAATGCGAGCCAAAAGTTGATCAAGAGATGCAAGATTTGCTCAATGAACTGCCTGAAGGGGTTCAGCTCAACGATGAAGGAAAATTTAATCCTTGGGATTTTTCTTACATCAAAGAAAGTTATAAAAAAAAGCATTTCGATGTTGATGAACGTAAAATTGCAGAATACTTTACCGTTGAAAAAACGATTGATGGTATTTTTGAGATTTATCAAAACTTTTTGGGTCTTACCTTTACCATGGTTAAACCGGAGTGGGTATGGAGCCCTGATGTTCAGTTAATTCAGGTCAACGAACGTGATGGTGGTCGCTTGCGCGGTTTTATATTTTTGGATCTTTTCCCTCGTGCTCATAAATATTCTCATGCGTGCCATGCTGGAATTATTTCAACTATCAAGCGGACCGACCCTACAACCGGGCAGGCATACATTAAGCCATCGGTTGCGGTGGTTATTGCCAATTTCCCAAAGCCGGTTAATGGACGCCCAGCATTGCTCAAATTTTCAGATGTTGAAACATTTTTTCATGAGTTTGGCCATGGAATGCATGCGCTGCTTGGGTCAACTGAGTTGACTGGAAATTCAGGGACAGCGGTTAAGACCGATTTTGTTGAAATGCCATCACAAATGTTTGAAAACTGGCTGTATGAAAAAGAGATTTTGCAGCCTTTAACCAGCCACTATCAAACAGGTGAGCAACTTCCAGACGCGTTGATAGAAAAAATGATTGCACTCAAAAAATTTGATTCAGGAAACTTTGTTACACGGCAGTGTTTACTGAGTTTGATTTCACTGACCCTCTTTGATAAAAATCCAGAGCAAGATATTGATCAAACGGTGCGCGGCATTAATAAGCGCTTTGTTAAGCATGTGAGTATTGATCCAGAGTCGCATTTTTGTGCATCGTTTGGCCATTTAACCGGTTATGGTGCAAAATATTATAGTTACATGTGGTCAAAAGTTTTTGCTATCGATGTCTTTTATTACATCAAAAAACTTGGTGGACTTAATAATCCAGAAGTAGGGCAGCGTTTTGTTAAGCTTGTGCTGGGACGCGGCGGAAGCATAGATCCTGATGTTATGCTTAAAGAATATTTAGAGCGTGAGCCATCGCAAGAGGCGTTTGTTCATGATCTTGGAATTCACGGATTATAAAACTAATTTTTGAAAAAAAAAGACTGGGCGTGGTTTTTAAACCACGCCCATTCTTTTTTACGTTCTGCTTTTTATTTGCAGTCGCAAGGGCTGCAATGGCATTTGGCGCATTTCTTTTTGCTATGATGAGCTTTGCCAGCTGTGTGTTTCTTTTCATGCTTTTTGGTGCGGCACTTTTCGCTTCGTTTATCACACTTCTTGCCACAACCAGGAAG
>CAYSDC010000043.1:12082-12446 GCA_964429765.1 uncultured Pseudomonadota bacterium | reverse complement strand
GCAGCGGTTAATGCGCCGGCAGGTTTTTCAACTGAAAAGATGGTGCAGCCTGTTGTAAAGGCATCGATTGGATCAGCTGGAGGACGTCCAGAAGGTTGGGGAGTTGGAAGTGATGGCTCATTGATGCGCATGACGAGTAATCAGCAAGGCAAGCCGGTATGGATGAATCAACCAGCATCTGACATTCAAGGGAATAAGCTTGCAAGTTTTAATGATGTTGCTCCGGCTTCTGATGGAACGATGTATGCGCTGAGTAATGGTCAGCCATATCAGTTGGATTGGAAATCTGGTCGCTGGTCGCCAGTAACACCACCTCCAGCAGGAGTAAGTTTAACGCAGATTTCAGTAGGTAATCAAAATAGTG
>CAYSDC010000043.1:529-12027 GCA_964429765.1 uncultured Pseudomonadota bacterium | reverse complement strand
ATCTCAAGGGTGGGTGCAACAACCAGTTAAAGCATTAGTAATATCAGCAGCTCTTGATAATTCGGTGTATGCAGCTGCGCCCGATGGGACTGTTTCTCGATTGGTGGTCGATCCACAAACAAATGCAGCAGTATGGGAAAGTGTCCCATCAAATAAAAAACTTTCTAGTATTGCAGCTGGAGACAAAGGGTATGTTCTGGGTGTTGAACAAGAAACCGGAAACTTAGTTCAATATATAGAAGGCTCTGGTTGGCAAAATGTTAAAGGCAAGAGTGGAAAGCCGGCAACAGGATTTACAACGGTTGGAATTAACGCTGCAGGGACGATGGTCGCTGTAGGAAAAGATGGAAAAGTGCTTCGCAAAGGGATGCAAGGAGTTGCTCCTGTAGATGCTGTACAACGTAAATAGAAGCGTGTTGCTGTTGCAGGCAAAGGTAAAGGTAAGGGTAAAGGTAAGGGTAAAGGTAAAGTCGTTGTCAGCAAAAAGAAAGCAAAGAAGGGGCAACCTGCCCGTAAAGTTAAACAAGCTCGTCGAGCTGCAAGACCGCAAAAAAAAGCAAGCGCTAAAAAAAGAGCTGTAAAAATCAATCGCAAGAAATCTCAAGCTTTATAAAACTATCAATTACTCAACATATTAAAAATGGGGCATAGCTGTAAAACTATGCCCCATTGAACTTTTTTATATCAAAAATAAAGACTCATACAGATTTAAGACTCTTTAGTGTATTTGATTAAAAAATAGAAACTCTTGAACATGCTTGTGGTCTACTTGCTATATTTTCTTCTATGTAGAGATGTAACTTTTCATAAAAGGACGTGAATCTATGAAGAATAAAATATTGCAAAGGACCATGAGATTAATTGGTCTTTTTATAGTAACTATGTTTTTTGGAACCATTGTTAATGGAACTGCTCCAGAGCCAACGACTCAAGAGATTCCTCAAAAAATATTAAGTCAGCTTCCCGAGGGAACGGTTGTTGCGCTGCGTACTAAAGGTTTTGTTGGTATCGGACAAGGCTATTTAAAAAATGATGGAACCAAGCTTCTGTATACTCGTTCATATTCAGATGATAACAGCTGCAAATATAAAATTCTCCGAGCAGGGAATTATGTTATTTTACAGTCGCTTCTTTCCGGAAAATTTTTAACTTCAAATACGGATTATACGCTTGCTTTTAATTCAGCTGACCGAAATAGTCCTGCTGTTCAATTTGGTGTTTGGGCTCCATCCCCTAATCAAATGATAATGGATCCTATTTGGCTTCATAGCCGCGTAACACAAGGGTATATCAGTGTGCGAGGTACTGACTCAAGTAAGCTTGTAACGTCTGATCACACGTCTGATCTTGCCGTTGTTCAACAAAATGCTTCAGCTGCTAATATGTCAGAGATTAAGCAGCGTTTTCCTGCAGATTCTTCTGTTGCATTGATTTGTTCTCAAAATGCTCCTGCAAAATGGGCACAAGGTGCCCCAATCAGTTACGTTGCAAATATTGGACAAAATTGGGCTATGGTTGGTAATGCAGCTCTTCCAATAACAACTGGCGGATCATTCGAATTTAAAGTTCAATACAATGGAGATAATATTCGTTTTCAGAGCACAAATGGTCTCTTTTTGACGCATCGCTATTGGATGCAAGCTGCTCAATGGGATACCGAGTGGGGATACATAGAATCTGATAATGGAAGTGGAATCAATGATTGGACGTTGGAGATGGTTTCCGATAGTTCTCCATTTTATGTCAGTATTGCTTATGATGCAGTTCCAGTTCGTTTAAAGCATGTTAAAACTGGGCTTTATCTGAATTCTCGTATCAATGAAGGTTGGAGTGGTTATCTGAGTATGAATAACTTAACCACCCGGGGAAGTCATCCCGATTCTGTATTCATTTTTTATCTTGTTAACTTGGGCAGGGCGAATCCAAATCTTCTTAACGAGCAGACTCAGATTATTCTGAGAGCTACACAAGATGCGCAAGCTCAAGCTGAAGCCGATAGAGCTAAAGCGCAAGCAGAGTTTGATGCTGCAAATGCAGAAAAAGAAAAAGCGGCTCAGCTTCTTGCGCAGGCGCAGCAACAGCAACAACAAGCTACTCAAGCGTTGCAAGATGCGGCTGCAAAACAAGCCGCTGCAAAACAAGCTCAAGATGATGCAAACAAAGCAAAAGCTTTGCAGTTACAGTTGCTTGATCAAGCTGCTCAATTACAAACTAATATGCAAAAAATGATTGCGGATGCTATTGCCAAGGGGACAGCAGATGCTCAAGCAGCTGCTCAGGCTGCAAAAGCTCAATATGATGCGGCTAAATTGGCAGCAGATAAAGCGCAAGCAGCCGCTCAAGCAAAAATGTCACAAGCTCAAGCGATGATGAGCGATGCTCAGAAGCTGATGGCTCAAGCTGAAAAAGCAAAGAATGATGCGCTTGCTGCCGCGGATGCAATTAGAGTGCAGGCTGCGCAACAAGTTGCAGCTTCGCAACAACAAGTTGCTGATGCAAATACGGCGCGCGATCAAGCGCTTGCTCAAGCGACACAAATACTTGCTCAAGTTGCAGCGCTTAAAAATAAGCTTGCTGCACGAGATGAACAAGCAGCAGCTGCTATGGTTGCAGCTCAAGATCAGATTGATGCGCTTAATAAACAAATTGCTCAACTTCAAAGTAAGCTTGCAGTAATCAAAGCTCAATCGGCAGCAAAAATCGCTGCTCTTCAAAAAGTAAATGATGATTTAACAGCTCAAATGGAGAAAATTAAAGCATCATATGAAACTCAGTTAGCCGCTGCTCAAGCGCAAGCGCAAGCTGATGTACAAAATGCACAAGACCAGGCGGCTCTTGTTCAGCAACAACTGAGCCAGGCAATGTCAGACGTGGCTTCATTGCAAGCTCAAGTGGATGCTGCTGTCACGGCAGCTGCGCAGCAGCAAAGTGCACAAGCTCAGCAGTATGCACAACAAATTCAGGCTGCTAAGGCTGCAGCTGATGCTCGCGTTAACGCTGCTCAGACAATGACAGCACAACTGCAGAGTCAATTTGATCAATTGAAACAAGCTTTTGTTCAAATGCAACAACAAATGCAGCAAAAACTTGCAGCACAAGCGGCTCAAAAAGCGCAAGTTCAAGCCGATGCAAATAAGAAAGTCGATGACTTATCAGCACAGCTTGCTCAGGCTCAGCAAGATGCAGCAAAAGCTCGTGCTGATGCATTGGCTGTTATTCAACAAGCGGCTCAAGATCTTTCGGACGAACGTCAACAAGCAGCAGCACAAGCAAAAGCGGTTGCTGATGCTGCACAATTTAGAATTGAACTTGTTATGAGTATGCTGAACAGTGCTCAGATGGCTGCGCAGCAAGCTCAAGCGGATCTTGACAATATTCGAGCCCAAGCTGCAGCTCAGATTGCTCAGGCTAAAGCTCAAGCGCAAGCTGATGCGCAAGCTGCTCAAGCTAAAATAGATGCTGCAAATCAGAGAGCTGCACAAGCTCAAGCCGATGCTCAAGCCGCACAGCAGCGTGCCGCGAATGCGCTTGCAGCGGCTCAGCAAAATGCAACACAAGCAATGCAGCAAGCAGCTGCACAAGCTCAAGCACTTGCACAAGCTGCCAATGCAAGGCTTATGCAAGAGCAAGCGGCAACTGCTGTGGCGCAACAAGCAGCGCAGCAAGCACAAGAGCAAGTAGCACAGACTCTTGCTTGGGCTGATCAACAGATTGCACAGATGCAAACAGCTGCACAAGCAGCAGTAGATGAGCAGCGTCGCAAAACTCAGGCGGCTCAAGATGCAGCTAATGCTGCTCAGCAACAGCTTGCTCAACAACAAGAACAATTAAAGAAATTATTGAAAGCTGCGCAAGAAAAACAGAAAGCTGGTGATGCTGCTGCACAGCAACAAGTGGCTCAGTTGCAAGGATTGCTTGATGCTCAGAATCTTCAGATTGCAAGTATGCAGCTTCAACTTCAACAAGCTCAACGTAGTGAGCAAGCTGCAGTTGATAGAGCTGGTGCCCTTCAATCTCAAATTAATCAAGTTCAGGCTCAAGCTAAGGTTGCTGTAGAGAAGGCAAATCAACAAAGAGATATCGCACTTGCCGCGGTCGATCAAGCTCGTAAAGAAGCTGATTTGGCAAAGCAAGTAGCACTCCAAGCTCAGCAAGATGCTGAGCTTACCAAGTCTGCGGCTGCAGTTGAAGCGGCCTTAGCAGCACAAGATGCTGCAGATATTGCAGACCGTAAGGTTGCAGCAGCTCAACAGCAAGTCGCTGCGGCTCAAGCGCAAGCTGCTCAATCTAAAGCTGATGCTGATAATGCCAAGGCTGCTGCACAAGCTGCGGTTGATGCGGCACAGAAAAAAGCAGCTCAATTTGCTCAAGATGTAGCTCAAGCACAGGCTGCTGCACTCGCTGCAAAGCAAGATGCTGAGCAAACTAAGTCGGCTGCTGCACAGGCATATGCTGAATTGCTTGCGCAAAATGTAAATGATATGAATCGGCAACTTGCTGATGCACAGGGTCAGGTTGATCGAGCACGTGCAGCAGCAGATGCTGCAAAAAATACAGCGGCACAAGCAATACAAGCGGCTGTAGCAGATGCTCAACGAGCAAAGAATGATGCGGATGTAGCAACTCAGCAAGCAAATGATTCAGTTGCTCGTGCACAAGCCGATGCTGCTCAAGCACAAGCTGACGCAGCTGATGCCAATAAAAGAGCTCAAGATTTAATTGCACAAGCTCAATTAAGTGCAGATGAGGCTACTAAAAAAGCTGCAGCGGATGCTCAAAAAGCCGCAGCAGATGCTCAAGCAAAAAGCGCTACATCAGATCAACGCGTTGCACAAGCGCAGCAAGATGCAGCAAAGGCTCAAGCACAAGCTGCTGCTGCTAAAGCTGCTGCTGAGCAGCAAATTGCTCAGCTCAAAGCTGAAAAAGATGCAGAGGTTGCACAAGCACAAAAAATAGCAGCCGATGCGCAAGCTCAGGTTGAAAAGGCAGAAGCACAAACTGCTGTATTGCAACAGCAAGCGGATGCCGCCATAAAAGCTGCTCAAAACGATAAAAGCGCTGCTGTGCAAAGTATAGCTGCGCAAGCAACTGCAGACTTGCTTGCATCAAAGGCGCGCTATTTGGCGCTTATTGATGATGCACATGCGAAGGCAAAATCTGCACAAGATGAATTACAGCGCCAACTTGATTTTTCAAAAGCTCAAACAAAAGCAGCTCAAGATGCAACGGCAAAAGCTCAAGCTGACTTGCAGAATACTTTGGCACAGGCACAAAGCATTCGAGATGCAACAGCAAAAGCGATAGAAGATGCAAAGCAAGCAATACAAAATGCAGCAGCGTCACAGACAGCTGCAACACAACAGGCGGCTTTGCAGGCGCAAGCCCAAGCAGCTGCTTTGAAAGATCAATATGATAAATTACGTGCGCAGCTAGAAAGCAAAAAGGTTGTAGTGGCTCAAACACAACAAGATGCGGCAAAAGCTCAAGCTGATCATTTAGCACAAGTTGGGGCTAACCTTACTCAAGATGCTGCGAGCAAAATGATTCGAGCTCAGCAGGCTCAAAAACAGGCTCAGCAGCTAGCAGCAAGTGATCCTAAAAAAGCGGCTCAAGCGCTTGCTCAAGCGCAGAGTTTGCAACAGCAAGCTCTTGCTGTACAGAATAATGCAAAGGTTGCTCAGTCCAATCAACGTCAAGCTCTTGCTATTGCACAGCAGGCAGGAGCTGCTGTCATTCAGGCAAAGAAGGCTCATAAGGCAATTCATGCAAGTCGACATGCTCGATCAGCTGCTCGGGGAAAAAAACCTCGTAAGGGAGTACGAAAAAAAGCATTGGCTAAAGCTGCACAGAAGCGTTCCCGTCCTGCAGGAAAAAGAAAAGCTGGCAAGGCACGGCAAGCTCCAAGAAAAGGAGCAAAAGCTAAGAAGAAAGCTTCTGCTAAATCTGGCCGTCGTCGTCAAGTAAAAAAGGCTCGGGTAAGACAAAACGTCGGGGTATGAGTCTCTTATTGAGAGCATAATCATTTGATGTGAGGCCAGAGACATAAGTTTCTCGCCTCACATATTTTTTTACTTCATTTTTTTTGAGCGTCTATTATCATTTTCTTAGGATTGAAGTATTTGTGTGCATGTAACTTTATACAGAGGAGAATATGATATGGAACGTAATGTAAAGCTTTTTTTGGGTATAAGCGTCTGTATGCTTGCTATTCCTGGGCTTAAAGCACAAGATTCGATTAAACAGGAAGCGGTAACTACAAATAAATCTGTGATAATCCAGGAATCACAAAAATTGGTAGATAATAAACCTGTACGTAAACAAAATTCTATGGCTCAACGTCGTAAGGCACGAGCAGCAAGTGCTCATCAACGACGCGAGAGGCTTATGGCTGTTCGTGAAAAACGCAAAAAAGATTTTGAAAAACGACAAGCTGCTAAAGCTGCTCAAACGGCTAAAATTGGATCTGAAGTAAAAAAATCACCATTAACTGCATCAAAGCCAGCTGCACCAAAAAATAGCATGCTTAAGACTCAGCCTCAAGGTCCTATTGTTTTGAGAAACTCTGCAACACAAGTAAAAAAAACATAAAAAATGAGGCGAGCTTATTGCTCGCCTTTCTTAAATTTGATTTTTTAATGCGTTAAACATAGTTGAAGAATAAGGTCGTTAAAGTGGTAAGGTAGCTACACTCTTGATTCTGGTATCAACAAAATTGTTAGACTTAATAAAAGTTGTTGGGCCATAAGTCATCTTTCAAGAAAGAGTTTAGCTATGAAAAAACTTTATCATCCCTTTTTAATTATAAGTGTTGTGGCTTTTTTCATAGGAAATAGTTCACTTTTCTCAATTGTTCCAGCCCCTCCTGTTGTACAGAATATTCCTGGTTTAACACCAGTTCAGCCAGGATTACCAAATCCTCAAGCACCAAAGCCACCAACTCCAGTTCCGACTTTAGTACAAGCGCCTCAACCTATTCTTACTCAGCAAAGACCACTGGCAAATTCTGGAGTGCTTCCTGGTGTTGTGCAAATGGGAAGTTTGCCAGGGGTAACACCACCTCAAGCGTCTCCAGGTGTTGTTCTTCCGCCAGCAATGTCTGCTTCCATTATGCCATTTGGTCAGGCGCCAGCAGCAGTTCAAGCTCCCGTGACTCCTGGCTTTGCTCCTGCATTACAACCACAACCATCTGTCGTAATGCCACGACCTCAAATGCCAATGCCCTACCAGAGTGTGCAACAACCAATTGCAATTCCAACTGTTTCAGCAGCACCAGGTTTTTCACCAATTTTGCCAGAAGTTGGAGCTCCTGTTCAGAGTAGCAGAGTTGTGCAGCCTCCATCACAAGAAGAGGCTGTTAAAGCCCTTGACAGCGTTGCGCTTCAAGCATTTCCTGAAGGAACACGAGTAGCAATTTTGTTTGCAGGACCAGGTAAGGAATCACGGTTACTTAAAGTTACACGTGGTATTTATGTAGCCCCAATCGGAAATGATCCATTTGATCCAAAGTGTCAGTTTGTGGTAATGCGTAAAGGAAATTGGATTGGTTTGAAATCTGAATTTTTAAAAGATCGAGTTTTACAATCTGACTTACAAAATTTTGTTGTTCATTTTCCGAATACAAACTTTAATGATGATGCTTTTAAAAATGCTCATTGGTCTGCTCAATTTAATAACTCACGTCAGCAAGTATTGTTCATTTACAGAATCGAGCAACGCAGGGATTTTTAAATTTTCCTTCAGAGAGCTGGGCTGAAGGTCTCGCGTGGACGGCATTTAAAGAGCGTACTCCTGCAACTATTGCTGGAGAGCTTGCTCGCTTAAAACTTGTGAAAGTTTCTGGATTACCAAAAGATGCAGGAAAAGAGACTGGTGGTAGAGATTATGTTTATACACCTCGATTACATAAAAAAATGGTGCCAGTTTATAATCAAGAAGGATGGAAATTTCAAACACCGGGAACAGGCTACGTCATTTTTGATGCACAAGCAAAAGAGAGTATTGTTGTAAGTTTTGCAACTGTTGCAGATAATCTTACCGATAATATGTACTATTTTATTATTGGTGATCAAAAAAACACACAGACTACAATCAGAAAAAGTGTTGATGGTTCAATTTTTTACAAGCTTGATACTTCTGCCGGAGCATCTGCAAATGTTGTGATTACCAGTGGTGCATCAAATCAAAAAGATGTTGGTCAAGCATTTGACTCATATTGGTTGAAAGTTGATAACGGAGTTCTTACCTATGGTAAGGGGCGCTCTGTTGGTCAAAATGAGCTTCTCAAGTGGACTGATCCGGGTAAAGCACTCAAGGTTCAATTTATTGGCTTTGCAGGTGGTGATTCAAAAGTTGATTTCAAAAATATAGAAATTGGTGGAAAGGAAAAAATTGCTGCTGCAATTAATCTTCCAATCGGTTTTGCTCAAGAAGCTGGCTCGCTTAAACGGATTGCTGTTGGGTCACATAAGGGAGCATTGGCGCTTTGGGGAATTGGATTAGATGGAAATTTAATGTGTTGGAAAGCTGATACAATGGCATCAAATCCATGGGAGCAGCAAAAAGCCGTTACCAAAGATGGTTCTATCATAAAATCATTTCAAGATATTTCTCTTTCATCAAATGGAGATTTAATTGCTTTGAGCGGTGATGGTATTGCCTATTCATATGATTGGGAAAGTCAGCGTTTGAATGTTATTGATACTGGAATGCAACGATTAAAATTACGCAATATATCTGTTGGACATGACAAGAGTATTTGGGCTGTGGGGTATGATGATGGTCGTATTTATCAGCTGGTTAAACAGAGCTGGCAGCCGTGCTCTGATGCAAAGAGTGGCAAACGTGTATCTGCTTGTCTTGATGCTGTTTTTGCATTGAGCGAAGATGGAAAAGTATATCGCTATGCTGGAAATAAGCGTTGGGTAAAAATTCCAAGCAAAGCCTCATTTATAGATCTTGCTGCAGTAAATAAAGAGCTTCTTTTTGCGTTAGATCGTCGATATAACCTCTGGCAATATACGCCTTCGAGTAATTGGGCTCCTGTTGCAGGGCAGAATAAGCAGCGAGCTTCAGGATGCGTACAGATATCGGCTAATGCTGCTGGAACGATTGCGTTGCTTGATGCTTCTGGAAATATTTATAAGGTGCGTAATATTGGAATTCCTGAAAATAAAGCAAAACAGATGATTGCTCGTAGTATGCAAATAGTAAGCCCTGCAAAGAAAAAGTCTCAGAAAAAGAAATTGGGCTCTATGAAAAAGAGATCTGCTGTAAAGAAAAAGAATGCTAAAAAACAGCAAAAAAAATTAAAAAAACCTTTAAAAAAACCTTTGAAGAAAGCGGCAAAGAAAAGTGGTAAGAAGAAACAAAAGGTTATAAATAAATAAATGTAAATTGTTAGCCGTAATGGATAAGGCTTTTTGCAGAAAGTATTGACTTATGGCTAATTGTTAGTCTTTGCTAAGATCGGCGTGGTAACTGAGAAGCGGGTGCATTTTACTTATGGCACTTGAAGAGGTTTTATCCAAAAACAAAAGGAGATGAGGCGTTATGAAGAAGACAATAAAAGGGCTTCAGCAGATTAGTCTTGTGCTGCTTGTAGCTATGGGATTTACAGGAACTGCAGAGTCGATGCAAAAACCTGCTTATCCACTCACAAAAAAACCATCAAAGGGTAAAAAGCAATCAAAAGCTTCAGCTAAAAAGTCTGCTAAAAAAGGCCCTGCTAAAAAAGGAGCTAAGAAAAAAGGTTACAGACCACCATCATCAGGTGGACCTCGATCATTCTTGAAGTATGGTGCAAAGAACTCACAAGTTCGTGCTGATAATGCGGCAAAAAAAGCTCAAGCTCATATGCAGAAGGCGCAGCAAAAATCTGCACAAGCGGACCAAGATATAATGGCAGCAGAGGCAGCTCTTACAAAAGCTCGTCAAGATTTAGATACAGCAAGAGCGTCAAAAGATGCTGCTCAAATTAAAACAGCTCGTCAAGCGTTTGAAAAAGCTTCTAAGGCTTTATCTGTTGCAAAAAAGAAGAAAATTCTTGCGGATAATATTTCCAAAAAGGCAGCAGCTGCCGCAGCTTCAGAAGCAAAAAAATCTCAACTTTATGCGGCGCAGGCTGATGTAAGTGAAAAGAGCAAAGCGGCAAAAGATGCTATAAAGGCTGCAGCTCAAAAGCTTAAAGATGCAACTAATGCTAAAGACCCTGCTGCTATTGCAGCCGCATCACAAGAACTTGCAGATGCGCATAAAGCATATGCTGCTTCTGTAAAGGCTGCTACAGATGCAAAAGCTGCTTTGATTGGAAACGTTATTGCTGCAGTTAAAGATAAACAAGAAGCTTTTGCTGCAGTTGATCAACAAAATGTTGCAAGTATTGGACAAGTAGAATCTGCAAAACAAGATGATAAAAAGCTACTTGTAGATGCTCATCAAGCTGAAGTTGATGCTCTTTTATTAGACCCATCAAAATCGGCTCTTCTTCAGGGCGCAAAGATTGACCTTGAGAAAATCAAATCAAGTTTTACATCATTTGCAGCAAAAATTAAAGCTGCAAAAGATAATGCTCTTGCTGCGTTGAAAAATAAAAAAGAAGAGGCTGAAGCTGAAGCAAAGAAAGAAGCTGCTGAGGCCTTAGCCCTTGCAAAGAGTATGGAAGAAAAAGGTAAATCAACCATTGCTCAGCTTGTTGATACCGCAGTTAAAGGTGCATCAGGGGTTGTTGGTGATGCAGCTCTGGTAGTTGCAGGTGGAGTTGCAAGTGCTCTCAATGCCGGTGTTCAAGTAGCACAGCAAGCTGTAGCTACAGCTGCACAAGCTGCTTCAGATGTCAGTACTTCTGCTCATTCAATGCTTGATAAAATTAAAGCGACACGCCGTGTTTGGAAAGCAAAAGCCAAGAAAGCTCTTGCTGAGATTGAACTTAAAGCTGCTGTTACTCCTGAGCAAAAACAAGCTGCACAGGCAAAACTTGATATTGCAACCAAAAAGTTAGCTGATGCTGAAGCAAGATTAGCTCAAGTAGAAGCTGGAACTGCTCAAAAAAGAAGAATGAGTAGAGATGAGTTTTCTGCATATCTCAAGAAACTTCTTGCTGAGGCAAAAGCACTTGCTCAGCCTGTTGCGCCAACAGCACCTATAAGTGCTTCAGCCGCAGCTGTAGGAGCACCTGCAGTAGCTACTGCAGTTGTTGCTTCATCTGTTATTGCTATCCCAGCAGCCTTTGCAAAAGACGCTGATGGGATGATTTGGGCTTCTGTCGGATCTGCTGCAGGAAAAATGTCAGCTTGGGCTGTTGGAACAGATGGCAACTTATATCAGTATCAAACTGGTACCATGACCAGTAATCCTTGGGCTCGTCATACAGCAGTAGACGTTAGTGGTGCTGCGCTGAGTGGATTTACATCCGTTTGTGCAACTTCTAATGGCGAAGTATACGCGGTATCAAAAGGTCTTGCATATAGCCTTGATCAAAGCACTCCAACTGCACCAAAATG
>CAYSDC010000043.1:0-519 GCA_964429765.1 uncultured Pseudomonadota bacterium | reverse complement strand
GGGTTGCAATTAACAGAAATTTCTGCTGGTCATGCTAAAAACATCTGGGCAGCTGATGCAAAGAATAAGAAGCTTTATCAGCTTGGAGCAAACGGTTGGGAAGTTCGTTCAGATGCTGGAGTAGCTGTTTCTGTTGCGGTTGATAACACGGTGTATGCATTAAATCCAGATGGTGCTATTTATCGTTTAGCTGCAAGCAATGAATGGGTGAGCGTTCCTGCAACGGTTAAGTTTGTTTCTATTGCAGTTGGTTCAAAAGACCTTGTATATGCAGTCGATTCTTCTGGCACACTTAATCGTCTCTCTGCAAGTGGTTGGAGCGTTGAAAATGGTGCAAATGGTCAAAAGACATCTGGTCTTGCTTTTGCAGCGGTTAATGCAAGTGGAACAATGCTTGTTATTGACACAAGCGGTGTTATGTATCGCAAAGATAACAAAGGTATAGATCCAGCTCTTGTAGCCAAGATGATTGTTGCAAAACCACTCGCTGCGACCAAAGCAGGAACTAAAGCAATCGGC
>CAYSDC010000042.1:12244-12811 GCA_964429765.1 uncultured Pseudomonadota bacterium | reverse complement strand
GTTTTTAAAGCTCGGCTTAATGGACTTGAAATAATTCGATCAAATTTCATATCCTGTAAACAATCGGCAGCTATTAAAGCCTGCTCCAAACCATTTTGATTAAGAGGAATATCGGTATGACCCATAGCTCGATATTCTTTATTCCAGTCTGTTTCACCGTGCCTGATAAAATAAAATGGTTTATGTGGAAGGATTAATTTTTTCATAGTTGATTACTGTCAGTTAAAAAATTGAAAAAAGAATATGGCATCAGTAGATACATTATAAAAATTATTCTTGATGATATTTAAATCTAATCAAACGGGCAGAGTTAACCAAAATAAGGATGTCGGAAACAGCATGAAAAAGTGCTGCTTCAATTGGATTTACCAAATTAAAAAGTGCCAGCGTTATTCCTAAAAGGTGAATTAATACAAAACCAAAAAAGATGTTTTGTTTGATCAAGCGCATAATTTTTTTAGAAAGCGCATGAATAAAAACAATGTCTTCTAATTTATTGGACATCAACACAATACCTGCGGCCTGAATAGCTGGTTCCATGCCCATTGCACCCATCGCAATGCCTAC
>CAYSDC010000042.1:8933-12162 GCA_964429765.1 uncultured Pseudomonadota bacterium | reverse complement strand
TTAAGCGCAGGAGCATCATTAATTCCATCACCAATCATAGCAACGCGATGTCCAGCTTTTTGTAAGTCTTTGATAACGGTTAGTTTTTCATCCGGAGCAATTTCTCCATGTGCTTTATCGATTCCCAACTGAGCGGCAACATGCTGCGCAACTTCATGCCGATCACCGCTGAGTAAAATAATCTCTTTAATCCCTGAATGACGCAATGCATTGATCGTCTCTTTGGCATCTGCTCTTATGGTATCGGCAAGGTAAATTTTACCACACAAAAGTTGACCGCAGCTGAGATAAAAGATGGTATACGGAATATCCGCTTGCTCAGAAAAATCATCTTCTGGAATGGGTACATTGCCATGCTCTGGAGCTTCTATGAAATGCCGACTGCCAAGCAAGTAACGTTGGTTATTATACATGACATCAATGCCATGACCAGTTACAGACTCGTAGCTCTCAGGTTCTGGAATGATAATGTTTTGTTCTCGTGCTTTGTGCAGAATAGCCTTTGCAAGAATATGTCCAGACCGTTTTTCCATCATAGCCGCAAGCATCAATATGTCGTTAGAGGTATACGATTCGTGAAGCGCTTCGATTTTAACAACTTGCGGTTCACCAATGGTGAGTGTTCCCGTTTTATCAAAAATAAGCGTATCAACTGACGAAAAACGTTCTAAAGAAATACTTCCTTTAATGAGTATTCCATATCGAAAAGCGGCTGCAGTACCGGCTAAAATTGCCAAGGGAGTTATAAGTGTAAGCTCTATGGGTGATCCAAAAACAAGGAGTGTTGAAACCAAGGTTAAGTTGTGAGTAAACAACCAAACAAGCCCTATAAAAGCAACCAGCACTTGAACAATAATTAACGCAGCTTTGTTCGAAACCGTAACTATTTTTGCTTTTTCTTGTTCTGCCTGCTCCAGTAACTTGCTAATTTTTCCAAAGTTGGTCGACTCTCCAACTCTTTGAGCAAGGATTACAATGCCACCAGCTTCAACAAATGTGCCGGCAAACACTTGGTCTGTTTTTCCTTTTTCTCGAGGAATACTTTCACCAGTCAAAAATGACTCATTAATACTTGCTTGTCCCTCAATAATCACTCCATCGACAGAAATCTGTTCACCAGTTTTGATAATGACATGCATTCCCTCTTGAACCTGCGCCAGAGGAACAATTCGTTCCTGATCATCTATTCTTATCGTTACATTTGTTGGAATCAGGTTAATTAAGCTTTCAATTGCTTTACCCGTCTTTTCTTCAATAAATCCTTCAAAATATTTTGCAATTAACATAATGAGCAGAACAACCGTAATTGCTTGCTTTTCGTTGGCGGCAATTGCTGTTGCTGTTGCTAAAATTAAAAATAACTCTGTCGTTATTTTTCTTTCAAAAAGATCTTTGATTGCGTCAATGCAAATAGGGATAAAGGCCAATACAAAGGGTATGTAAATAAAATAATGAGGAACATCCTTGATTAAAGTAATCAAAAATAAAGAAATAACCGACAGAACATAAGCCAAATAGCCAAGACGGTATTTAAAAATAGATAATGTATGCACAAGATACCTTTTAGATAAAAAATTACTCTATAAATTTAATGTACCACTAGTGTACCTCAGTATTAAAAGAATTAAAGATGGGCCTAAGGACATGCATGCGTTGCAATGTAATCATCAAGTTTTGCTAAATAGGCCACTTTCTTTTGCTCATCAAGAAACGAGCTGATAAATGAATTGCGTGCACAGGTTATCAGGTCGCGGCAAGAAAGATCAAGAGCATCGGCTGCAGCTTGATAATTATCAGCAATATACCCGCCAAAGAATGCAGGATCATCGGAGTTAATTGAAACCATTAAGCCGGCATCAAGCATCGCTTTAAGAGGATGATCTTCAAGCTTTTTGAAAAAGCCAAGTACTACATTTGAAAGGGGGCAAACGGTTAATGGAACTTTTTTTTGCGCAAGTTCTTGTACTAATAATGGATCTTCCATACATCTAATGCCATGATCAATTCTCTCCACCTTCAAAATAGAAAGCGCTTCTCTGATCATTTCAGGACCATTTTTTGTTGCTTCTGCCGCATGAGCAACCGCGTGATATCCATACGATCGAGCCAACTCAAATGCTCTTTTAAACTTTGATGGAGGATTCCCTTCCTCCAGAGCTGCAAGTCCAACAGCAATAATTTTTGTATGTCTTGCGCCGTGAGCAAGCTCAAGTTGCCTAAAAGCTTGTGATTCGTCCAAATGTCGGATAAAGCATAAAATTAAAAAACCTGTTATCCCAAAATCTCTTTGCCCATCAACAAGAGCTGACTCTATTCCATTAATGACAACTTCAGGGCTCATATCACGATCAATGTACGCTTGAAGTTCGAAGAAAATTTCCACATGCAAGACACCTTGCTCAGCATTTTTTTTAAGATACGCATAGGTCACATCATAAAAATCTTGTTCTTTTTTCAGTGCATTGGTTGCCTGAAAATAGCTGTCAATAAAAGATTTATAATCGGAAAAAGCGTATGCATTGTCTGTAGTAATAAGTCCAGAAGGCAACTCAATGTTATTTCTCTGGGCAATCAATATAAGCTGCTCGGGCTCCATAGTCCCTTCGATATGAACATGCAATTCTGCCTTTGGTAAATATTTTATAAAATCTGAACAGGTGATATTTTTCATAGCAAGAACTCTCTATTTAAAAAGATTTAATCTTCTTTCCCTTTATAAAAGTTCTTACAGGCCAATCAATGAAAGATCAAGCTTACATCAAATGAACCTTATCGATATTTTGGAAAAAACTCTTCGCAATCATTTCTTATATTTTGCATAGATTTCATTTGTGTCTTGCACTATTCTACACGTGAAAGGATAAAAACTATGAACGATATGCACCATAAATTCGTTGCTGTTTTAAATAAAAAAACTCCTACAGGATCAGTTATGAACGCGCTAGGGCACATGGCCGCTGGACTGGTCGGCGATTATGCAGACGTTGCTCAAATGAGATTTGACACATATATCGACAAAGATGGGGGCAAACACAAAAGCATTTCAGATTTTCCCTTCATCATCTTGCAAGCGGATAATTCAAATCAAATTAGAGCGTTACGCAACAAATTCATCCAAGTCAATATCCATTTTGTTGATTTCACAAGCACCATGACCATTGGTTCTTACAAAGAGCAACAGGAACGGACAAGTGATGTGCATGAAGCTGATCTTGAATAATATGGCATC
>CAYSDC010000042.1:8246-8923 GCA_964429765.1 uncultured Pseudomonadota bacterium | reverse complement strand
ACAATATCTTGTTGATGCAGTTGAAAAGCTTAATCCACTTATTAAAAAATACTCTCTCTGGAAGTGAATCATGAATACTATTTATTCTTTTTTAAAAGATAACACTATTGCGTACGAACGCTTTGACCACCCGGCTGTTTTCACCTGCGAGCAAGCTGAGCAGCTGTGTCCTGCTATGCCGGGGCGCTCAATTAAAAATATGTTTTTGTATGATAGTCGTAATCAAGACTATTTTCTTGTTGTTGTCGGAAATGATAAACGCGTTGATTTAAAAAAACTCAAAGACTTGCTTGGAGCTTCTAAATTAAGCTTTGGTTCAGAAGAACGCTTGCAAGAATACCTTGGTGTTGAACCAGGGTCGGTTACCATTTTAGGGTTAATCCATGATACAGATCATCATGTAAACGTCATTTTTGATGAGCAGATTTGGGGACAAGCACTGCAATGTCATCCGCTTATTAATACGGCAACATTGGTTATTACTCCTCAAGATATTGAGCACTTTTTGCAAGCAACAGGACACACTTTTCAAGTTGTTGATATTCCGGGTCGCTAAATTTTTATTTAAATTAAAAATAAGGAGTTATTCAAGCGTACGCAGCAAAAAATCTGGCATCAAGAAAATGCAACCGCCCAAACTTTGCCTTCTGAAATGACCACTGCTTCAACGTGGCAGC
>CAYSDC010000042.1:4085-8224 GCA_964429765.1 uncultured Pseudomonadota bacterium | reverse complement strand
TTAAAAGAACACAATATACCATCTCAAGGTCTTGCTGTTGATATTGGCGCAGGCAAAGGACGCAACACACTTTATTTGGCGCAACAAGGCTTTCAGGTGACAGCACTCGATTACATCGAACAGGCAACTCACCATATCAACCAAGCCGCTCACAGCGCACAGCTTGACCATGTAATACAAACGCAATGCATGCCGGTTGATAGACCATGGCCATTTCAAGATAATTTTTTTGATATCGCTATCGATTGTTTTGCTTCAATTGATATCGAAACGCCGGCTGGCCGGGAAGTGTATCGCGATGAAATGTTGAGAACACTCAAGCCGGGCGGTTACGCTCTTGTGGTGGTAACATCGGTTGAAGATGAAATAGAACAAGAGCTTATCAAAAGCTCTCCTGGTCCTGAAAGAAATAGCAGCTTGTGGCCCAGTGGTAAGTTTCAAAAAAATTATGACCTAGAAGAACTGCGCATATTTTATGAAAAGTTTAAAATAATCAACGCTGATACTATTTGCAAAAAAGCTCACAAACTTGGACGCGATTTTATGGCAACAAACTATTCGTTAATTATACAAAAGTGAAGTGTCAGGATAACAAATCGATTAGCTCTGCATTTTTCTTAATCTGGGCAAAATGTAATGGCGTTTGTCCAAGGTTTGTTTGAACTGTTTTACTTGCTCCAGATTCAAGAAGCAACTTAACGACTGCGATGTGCCCACCTCGTGCTGCTACATGCAATGCTGTAAGTCCATCTGAATTGGGTGCATCAATTTCATTGTCATAATCAATAAGATGTTTTACGCACTCTGTGTAGCCATTCGTTGCGGCTATGAGTAATGGTTTTGATAATCGCTCATGGCTCGCCTTTATATTTGCGCCGTGCTGAAGGAGTAAAAGAGTTATTTCATGATTACCCACCATGGCTGCCCAATGCAATGGAGTAGCACCAAGCCTATCTAGCCGATTACAGTCAACTTTTTGCTGTAGATAAAATTTTACCAGAATGGGATTTTCATTTTTTACAGCGTTCCACAATTCTTTTTCATTATCTTCAGCAAGTAAAATACCACCACGTGCCCATGCGAGTAACAAAAAACCAATAATTATTTTTTTCACAAAATCCTTCTGTTAATTATTTGAGAAGTCGATTTTAATTTATTCGATAAATTGATCAATCAAATTGATAAAAAATTTAAGCTACATAACATTAGGTTTCAACGTTATGTAGCTTAAAAATATCATTCTTTATTAGAGATTATTGAAGTAAGGAATAAGGGTATGGCAATGTAAAAAAATAAAAAGTTCATCGATAAATTTTTATACAGGAAGCTGTGAATAGCTATAAAAACAAAAAAAGTATTGTTCTAAAAATAGTAGATGTCATAACTTTTACGTTTGTTGTAGGTGCTTCATTATTGAGTCATAACCTACATCCTAACCGTAAACATGCTGTATGGTTTTCTACAGATGGCACAAATATTACTGAACGTTGGTCTCTTAAAAATCGATTAAATCAATACATATCATCAAATGGCTTCCAAGAGTTTAATAAAATCCAGAAAGGTGCATCATGAAATTTTTCATAACAATATTTATGTTGATCTTTTCAGTAACAGGGTATCACAATAATCTGCAAGCTATGCAACCTGCTTTGTACGTCATTAATTTTTATGATGTAATAACAGATAAATCGGTCTTTGCTGAGCTTAAAAATACATGCGGTTACCATAACACTCTAGGAGTTAATCATGACGAAGAGCAATCCGTAGGCCTGCTCACTCAAGAAGGTTTTAAAAAAATAGTACTGTCTCGTCAAAAATATGAACAGCCAATTTCAAGTGAAGCGCTTGAACCATTCATTATGAAACATCATCAGCCTAAATATGGTGTTGAAAGAGTTGATCAGAGTCAACTGATTTGCGAAATACAGCTCTCCGACAAAAATTTGAATATGAATGAATTGCTAGAGCATATTTCAGAAGTTTTGTTTAATGTGAAATTTGATAATCATAATCAAATTTCAATACCTTACGTTATTGTACAATTTAACGATTTTACTTTTTCTATGTATCGGCATGAAATTTGCAAAACAGTTCAAGTAGAAGAAATATCGCGTACAATAATGAGCTACCCAAACTGCTTTAAAAATGAGCTCATCAAGCAGACCAGCTGCTGTACTGCATCTTTATGCGCTTGCCCTTGGCTGTATTCAGGAGTTGTTCCTTTTATTGTATTAACTTGGGTTTTATGCGTAATAATCTTGGCTAATGCAAACTAAAAAGGGGTTTTCATGAATATTTTTTTGTGTTTGATTATTTTAATTTTTGTTGTTAATTCAACACTACCAAAAGTTTTTGCTGACGATGCCTACTACATTATCTATCTGAACCAACTAGTACCTACAACAAAACAACGTTCGTTTGATGCTAAATTTATGCGGCTTACTAGAAAGTTGAAGAAACCTGAAGGAGAGCAAACTTTGCTCAATGCGGATGATTCTAAAAATCTTAAATATCTATTTTTACACCCTGGAGATAATCCTGAGCATGTCATCAGTAAACAGTCAATTATTAATGGCATTGAAAAAGTAAACGGCGGTAGCCACAATATACCGGAATACGCTCAGGTTTTTCAGTATGGCATGCAAGATAGTGCAAACATAATCACAATTAATTGCGAAGATGAAGTTTGCAGGCTCGATGACTTACACTCAGGATATGTACAAATTATTGAGCAGTGCAAAGGAAAAGGCTTAATCCATACCCCACTCGTTTCGTTCATGATAAAAGAAAACGAGATCAGGTTAAAACTTATTCATCACCCGTGTGATATGCCAAGATACCCTACCTGTTGCTGTCTAGATCCTGCTGTATGGTGTGCAGAATTTCCCTCTAATCCTTGTTTGGATAAACATTCATATCAAGCCTGCAAAGAATTTGATGCTAAATGCGGAAGCTGCATCCCAAATTTTTTTGAATCGGTCTCCCAAATGGGGTGGGCTATTAATTCTGTGCCAATTGGCGTGGGAGCTTGTTGCTGCTATACAGGGTGCCAGTGCATGCGAGCGTGTGGCCCAGTTTGAAATTTATACAAAATAAGAAAGGGCTCTGATTACAAGAGAGCCCTTCTTTAAATAAGTAGCTATAGATTTTAGTTCTGAAATATTTACTAGGCAATTTGCTTTGCGTAAACATCTTTTTCATCAAGATTGATTTGCGTTCCTGTATAATCGCAAGGTGCATAGCCACCGACTCGTTGCATAAATGAAGCGAGCAACTTAGCACCTTTGGGAAGAGCAGTAATTATTTGCTTCGCATCCGTACAAATCTTTTCTGCAATCAACATGACCATGCTATTTAGAAGTCCAGGTATTTGTGTTGGATTTACTTGACTTGAATTCGCAAGAACAATTTGTCGCTCAATATACAGAGCGTTATCAAAGCTATTATCCGCAGAGAAAAAAATTATCGCTACGCATTTTTTATCTTGATCCAAACATACAAGCGCTTACGTGTCTCCATCCTGGAAACGTCCATAAGCATAATTGTAGTAGGCACAGATATAGTCAGAAACTGAAAGCTCACCAATAGTAAAGGTGCTTTCTGGATTATCAATCTCTTTTTGAATCTGAATAGTCCCGTTTTTTATAATTGTTGGTAAAAAACTATTAAAACTTTCTCTGCTCAAGTATGGTGATTGGTCACTACTCATATAATGCTCACAGATGAACGTTGTATCGCCAACAGTAATCTGACCAATCTGCTCGCTCAATAAAGTTCCATGCGCCAATACAACCATACAAACAAATAACTGCACAATATATTTCATAAATATCACCTTACTATAAAAAAATCTTTTTAGAGCTATTTTATAAAAGCATAATTATTTTTAAATCCATTTAAAATGCTACCCCTTTGAGCCTTCCTTACATAGACCAATGTTTTAGTGGCATTAATTTCATTTCCTGTATAAAAGCAACCTGTAAAACCGCTAGATTCTATGGATGATGCAAAATAGGTAACACCTTTTGATACGTTGATGATAAGGTGAAATTCTTGCAAACCAAATTGATGTAAAATTTTTTGAATGCAACACTCAAACAGATATTCTTTGCAAACCTGCTCTTCTTGAGCAAATAGTA
>CAYSDC010000042.1:538-4017 GCA_964429765.1 uncultured Pseudomonadota bacterium | reverse complement strand
CAGCGCATTATTAAAACTCTTATCAAAAGAAAAGAAAAATATTCCCACAACGTTTAAATATTTATCACAACACTCAATCGCTTGAATAGAGGATGCTGTATTAAAATTGCTATAAACTTTTAAATATTTTTCTCTGAGATAGGAATCAGGCTCTAAATTACCCATCTTCAAATAAGATGAAGAATTTAATTCATCTTCAACAAATTTTTGTTCATTTTGTATAGCTTTTTCAATAAATTCATTCAAATTTATTTGATGATTACGAGAAAGTTCTTCAAAGCTTGCACAGTATTTATAAGTATATTCTTCTTTTCCAAAACAAAAATTACTGTGCGCCACAAAACCAAGATAAATCACTATCAACACAACATTCTTCATAAGCGATATTCGACTCATATACTTCATACACTTCCCCTCATATTTTTATTCAAAAAAAAATTTGCTAACATTCATCTGTATTAATTTATCAGATATTTAAAAAGAATTTTATGGAGAAAATTATGAATTTTTTAGGCTTAATGTTAATTACTGCTTTAACATTTTCTTTGAATGCACAACCCCAATACCAACACGTATGCGCTATCACGTGTAAATATGCTCTAGGTGACATTACCTTTGTCAAAAAATTGAATTCAAATTTGTTGTTAGCAGTTGACGAACACGGATGGGCAGAAATTTTAAATTGCCAAGAGCCCAAGCAAACTTATCGTCAATACTTTATGCTCCACAAAAATATCTTTTTTCCTCTTCATAAAACAATTTTGTATAAAGACGAAAATCAAACGCATTATTTAGCCATTGTCATGGTTCATAACGCTGGCCATTTTAAGTATTATAGTGTCAGCGACATAAAAAGCTCTCTTGGCGAAGATAGAAAATTGTCTTTAGAGAATTTATACCAAACGAACAAATGCCCAGAACTACTACAAGACCTTTTAGGCGTTCAATCAAATATTCAAGATGGCGCTTTTTCTTTTTCTAATCATGGACCACAGATAGCTCGCTTTCAAAAAAAAATGTGTACAAATAATTTGATAGATCTGCATTCAATGCCAAATTTCACTCCGGCCATGAGCTACCATGATCAAAACGATACGATTATTTTTGGACATAGGAAAGGAGTCGTTTCCGTCTGGACAAAAAACCGGAAGTAAATTTTACAAACAATATTCAAAAATATTTTTTGCCGCTTGCTCAGGCAATGTTGTACTTGAATCAACAACAAGGCTTTGTACAAAAGGAATTTGAGGAAATTCACGTCTTTTTAAGAGATCGCGAAGGGTTTGAACATCATTAACTTTGTATACATGCTGTTTGCGTGATGGCAAGGCAATACGCTTTTCTAAGTCTTCGATTGGGCAAGTTACGTATACAAAATAAATCTGACCATTATAACGATTCATGAGATCGATAAGGCTTTGAATAAAGGGAGCATTGTCGTGATGCGAATATCCATGAGTAAGAATGACACCAGGTAAGTCATCCTGAGCAGCAGCTTCAAGAAGCTTAGCTCGAAAACTTCTATTCAATTCACGATATTGAGGCGTTCCCATGGGAAAAAGTTGTGTTACAAGCGCAAGCGTTAGATTCATGTCAACAACAGGAAAGTTTGTAAGCCTTGCAAGTTCATGAGCAATGGTTAATTTTCCTGCTGCTGGTGGACCATACAAAACAATCAATTTCATGGCGCATGCTCACGAATTTTGTAAAAACTGATCAAATTTACCAATCATAAGTTGGCAATATGATGAAACGTTATGCACAATTTCTTCAGCCATTGCTTGATCATAACGATGCGATGTATCGTTTCGATCCCCAATCATACTTTCTAAAAGCTCATATTCTTTTTCGCTAACAAGGCCTTGCTCAAAGATATTTCTAAAGACACCTCTTGGACTTGCAACAGAAATTCCGTATTGCTTTTCAAGATAATCTTTTAAGCATTTCCAGAATAAATCAAAAGAAAATTCAAATCGTTGAATAACCGAATCCCTACACGTATTGTACAAGTCATCTGCCTTGCTATAACGCTTGAATATCTGAATGCTCTCTTCCAGTCTATCAAGAGCCATTTCTAGATATTCTATGCGTGTGGTGGTTGATGCCATATAACACCTTCCTTTAAAATAACATTACGAAATTCTTCTGACACTCCATGCAAATCAACAAGATCAATTTTGTATGGGATATAAGTTCCTTCCAAAATCGATTTTGCTTCACCTAACTGAGATTTAGTGAGCCGTGTTCCAAGATCAATGGCTAAATCGATATCGGACCGATCTCTATTGGTTTTTCGCGCTCGGGAGCCATAAAGATAAATTTTTGCTTTAGGAAAAAGAGCACAGAGTAATCGAATAATTTTTTGCTTTATCTCTTCATCAAGTTCTTTTGCACTCATAATCATCCTTAGACAATGTAATTACCTGCAAAATCAATAATAATAGCCCGCAACGCTTTTACCAGCTCGCGAGCTATTATTATTTTTAATTTAGTACAATATTACGTTAAGCGAGAGCCATTCTCAACCGCTTTATCAACGGTAACCAAACGACACTTGCCATCAGCCTGCTTTGCAACCAGCATCATTCCTTGCGACTCTTGCCCCATCATTTTGCGAGGAGGAAGATTTGCAACAAAGACCGCCTGCTTGCCAAGCAACTCTTCTTGTGTAAAATGCATGCGCACACCGCTAAAAATTTGGCGCTTGCCGTATGAACCTAAATCAACCTGCAGCTTATACAGCTTATCAGATCCTTTGACCTCTTCGCAGCTGAGCACGGTTCCAACAGCAAGATGACATTTTGCAAATTCATCAATTGAAATAGGAGCTATTGCTGCTTGTTCAGCTTGTTCAATTGCCTGAGCATTGACAGCGGGTTCCTCTACTAATCGCGACTCTGGGCGAATGAACAGCGGCTCATTAAGCTTGGCAAACGTGAACACACGATTCCAGTCGTTTTTGCGCAATACATCATCATAATTAACCGTGTCATCATATTTTTGGCCGAGTGCAAAGAGTAATGTTTCCATTTTCTTTGGCATGACAGGCATAAGCATAAGTGCTATCGAATAGAGACTGTTACACGTTGCGGCAATGACTTCAGCAAACATTTCTTTATTTTGCTTTGCCAAAATCCATGGCTGCATCTCATGGAAATAGGCATTCACAAGAGCAATAAATTTCCATACTTCACCCAGTGCAACATGAAAATAATGTTTATGCATCTCATCCCAATAGAAGCGGTAGGTCTCTTCGCACATTTCGCGCAGGTGAGATGATTTTGCTTCCCATGCTTCGGGCGCAGTTACGGTATGCAACCCATTATTTAATGCAAGGGCTTGCATGCGATTAAGCAGATTACCAAGGCTGTTGGCCAAGTCTGCATTAATGCGATTTTCAAGATCTTTCAAATCAAAGTGACCATCTTGCGTTATCGGCATTTGACGCATCAAATAATAACGAACAGGTTCAACGCCAT